>NZ_JABMCX010000275.1 GCF_013179505.1 Paenarthrobacter sp. CM16
ACGGTTGCACGGTTGATGCTCAGTCCCTGGTCCTTGGCATTGACCACCGTGGTGATCACCAAGGCAATGGCGCCGATGGGTTGCACCACCGTCAGCGGAGCAGAGACCAGGGCGATGGCATTCATCACCATGCCGAGCGCAAGGAACAACAGCCCAAGCATCCAGCGGGGATTGCGCAGGAGCCGGAGGAAACCGTTGGAGCTCAGCGCCAGGCCACCGGTATCGGCCTTGACTGCGCTGCCCTGCCGTTGGGCGCCGATCGCCAGGAAGAAGGCACCAAGTACCGCCAGAAAAACCGCCAGCCAGACCATCAGCCGCGTCCGCCGTCGTCGTTTTTCAGTTCTTTACCCTTACGCAATATGGCCCAGAAATAGTTGTAGGCCGCAATCCAGTGTCCCAGAAGCCCGAGCCCCAGGAATGTCCAGGCCGCTACGAAGTAGACCTCAGTGAACGGAATGGGCAATTTGGAGAGGACCAGCAGAGGAGTGCCGAGCAGCAACAGTGCCGTACGGATTTTCCCAATGATGCTCACCGGGAGGTCCGGGTGGCTTCGGAAGTAGATCAGTGAAGCGATGGCCAGGATGGCGTCGGGCACCAACAGCGCGGCCAGATACCACCACTGCACGACGCCGGCGATCGCCAACGTGAACGCTACGGCCAGGAGCGCGGCGCGGTCAGCCATGGGATCAAGGATGCGTCCCAGCTTGGAGGTCTGGTCGAAGCGCCGGGCAATGTAGCCATCCACCCAGTCGGTGCTTCCCATGATGACGAGCACCAGCACCGCGAATCCGTACTCCTGCTCGGACAAAACGAGCCACACGAACAACGGGACCCCCATGAAGCGGAGGACCGTGAGGATGTTGGGGACAGTGAAGATGAGGTCATGGTCAACCTGCGGCCGATCAGGATGTGAACCAGCACCGATCAATCTCACCTATGTCCCCCTTCCTCAATGTCAGTGTGTGGCGCCCGGAAAATCTGCCTACTTTTTCAGCAGCTTCCGCAGGGCAACCACAAAGACCACCGCAGCAGTGGCAAACGCGGCGAGATCCTTCCATCTGGCGGCAAGCCGCTCAGTAAGGCCTTCGGGGACGGAATCTTCGAGGGCGGCAAACTTTGCCGCAGCGAACTCCTTGCCCTCAGTGAATTTTCCGTTGGCACTCTCCAGCAACGCCTGGCCCTGTTTCTTGACGTCCAACTGCTCGCCGAGCTCATCGCGGACGCCGGTCAGGTGCTCACGACGCCTCTTCAGGCGGGAGCGAAGCTCAGCTTCAGTGGGCGCCTTGACAGCGTCGGCTTCCTTGGCAGCTTCCTTCTCAGCCTTCTCGGCCTTGGCCTTCCGGGCAGCTGCTTCCTTTTCAGCCTTGGCGGCCTTGGCTGCGGGCGAATTGGGATCCAGGATGGATTCGTCGAAGTCAGAACCTTCCTTGGCAATTCCAAGATCGTGCTTGATGCCCCGAATGGTGTCCTCGGGTACCAAGGGCATGGCCTTCTTGAATTTGGCGATTCCAATCAGGGAGGCAATGGCCACGATGATCAGGAAGAACGCGGCAACAATCAGCGCCGCGAGCCAGCCCGGCATGATGGTTGCCAGGCCCAAAATGGCGGCAACCACAAGGGCGATCACCAAAAGCGAAAGGAAGACAAGGGCCACGCCAAAGAAGGCACCGGCAATGCCCACCTGGGTGGCCTTGCGCTTGAGTTCGACCTTGGCCAAGGCGATTTCGTCGTTGATTTGCCGCGGCGCCAACCGTGCAACGAGCTTGAGGGTCTTCGGCAAAGTACGAATGGCTGGTCCTTGACTGGTCCGGCCGGTGTGACGTCCACTCATGGGTTCCGCCTAACTGCTTTCCTCTGGGCATCGTATGGGGCGACCGCGGAGGGAAATCTTTCACCGCGGACACCTGTCCTCAAAGCTATCATTCAGGTTCCTGCTGAACTTTCGGGACCACACTGCGGCGCGCCCGTCATACGCTGAATAAATATGATCCGGGCCATAGGATAGATGATCGTGACCTCTCCCATTGCTCCGGGCGATTCCCTGAGCCGACGCGAAAAACTTGTCTATATTCTCTTGCTGGGTGCGCTGACTGCGCTGGGTCCCTTTACGATCGACCTCTATCTCCCGGCATTCCCGGCGCTGGAGGAAAGCTTCGACGTCTCTGCTGCAGCTATCCAGCTCACTTTGACAGGGACCACCGTAGGCTTCGGGCTCGGCCAGTTGGTGGTGGGTCCGTTCAGCGACAAGGTGGGGCGTCGCCTTCCTCTGATCCTCGCCACCGCCGTCCACATCGGCTCGTCCTTCGGTGCCGCGCTGGCAACAGACATCGGGATGCTTTCCCTGTTCCGCGTCCTTATGGGAATCGGCGCGGCCGGTGGTGGCGTGGTGGCCATGGCAATGGTCCGGGACCTCTTCCACGGCTATTCCATGGTCCGCATGTTTTCGCGGATGTCATTGGTCAACGGTTTGGCCCCGATCCTTGCCCCTGTGATCGGATCCCAGCTGCTCCTGGCCTTTCCGTGGCCCGGTATTTTCTACTTCCTGGCCGCCTACGGCTTGTTGGTGATCATTGCTTCCATCTTCTTCATCAAGGAGACGCTGCCCGCTGATCAACGTGGAAAGTCCACCATCACGGTAGGACAGCGCTACAAATCGGTGCTGACGGACCGGATCTTCGTGGGCATGGTGATGGTGGGAAGCCTGAATTTCGGTGGCTTGTTCGCCTATCTGTCCGCCTCGACCTTCCTGTTCCAGGACATTTACGGCTTCTCACCGCAGGAATACGGAATCCTGTTCGGTATCAACTCGCTAGGAATCGTCGCAGGCGTCCAGATCAGTTCGCGCCTGATCCGGCGGGTGGCACCACAGTGGATCGTTGCCGGAGCAACGCTGTTCATGCTCTTCACTGCCCTCCTGATCGTGGTGCTTGACCTCCTGCACGTCGGGCTATTGGGCATCCTCATTCCGCTGTGGTTCTATATCTGCGCCACCGGGTTCATGTTCCCCTGCGTCCAGGTCCTCTCACTGGCCAACCACGGTGCCCAGGCCGGCACCGCAGCGTCCCTCCTGGGGGCGTCCCAGTTCATGATGGCCGGAATCGTTCCGCCTGTGGTGGGCTGGTTGGGTGTTGGTTCCGCAGTTCCCATGGGCTCGGTCATGGCTGTCTGCATAGCAGGGGCGATCCTTGCCCTCTGGTTGGTGGTCCGGCCGCGTACCGTGCCCTCCATCCATTAGGCACGCACCCGTAGGCTGAGACCATGACCAAGAAACCGCACCGTAACGGCCGGGGACTCTTCCTCGGCGCCCTGCTGGGTGCCATGGCCGGCGCCCTCATAGGCCGCGCGGCAGGAAGTGCCCTGTTTGGTGCGATTCTGGGTGCCGTCGTCGGCGCAGCGGTGCTGTACAGGGTCAATCCCGGCCCCTGGAAACGGGACTAAGCGCACCGCTCCAACCCGACCCGCCGCCGTCGGGACCTCCCTGCCTCTCCCTTTACGGCGCCCCGCAAGGCAGAATGGGGGCCAGCCGGGGTTACCGGTGCCGGACCGGTGAAGGGGACATCACATGAGCACGGCTATGGCATTAAGGGGCGGTGTCCGCGGCTTGGCGACAGTGCGCCGGCTGCCCCTGACCTTGGGCCTGGCGGCATTGCTGTGGATTTTAGGTGCCTTGACCGGGAGCCTGCTTAACGGTCCCACTGAAGACCTGCTGGACCAGGTGGGCTTGGGACTGGCCGTGGATCCGGGACCGTGGTGGTCCATTGTCACCTCTGCGTTCTTCGCCTCTTCCTTGCTGGACTACCTGGCATGCACCGCCGCGATCCTGGTAGGCGTGGGAATTGCCGAGCGCATCATGGGGCCTTGGCCCGCCTTGGCTGCCTTCCTTGCAGGCTCTGCCATGAGCGCCTTGGTCCTTGAGGCACTGGTGACGTTCGGAACCGACGCCAGCGATCAATGGCTCAGTTTCCTCGGTGGCGAATACGTCGTAGGCGCCTATGGCGGTGCTGCTGCAGCACTGGGATGCACGACGGCGGCACTTGAGGCGCTCTGGCGTCGTCGCCTGAGGACGTGGTTACTGGCCGCCACGTTGATGTTCGCCCTTTTTGTGGGCGTTGCCCAGACCCTGCAGGCATTGGCCGGAGCGGTGATCGGAATCCTGGCGGGTTGGGGTATCCAGTCAATGGTGCTGCGCCGCCGGGCGGGTTCGCTCCACTCCTCAAGCCTCCGTGAAACGCGGTTCCTGGTGGGTACCGTGGTGGGTGTCTTCGCGGTGGGGCCTTTGCTCACGCAACTCACCGGCACATGGGAAATAGGTCCCCTGTCCGTGGTCTCGGAAGTCATGCTGCAAGCCAGTCCCGACGCCGATGAAGTCAAAGAAGCCTGCAATAACGACACCAACTGCGTCACCTTGCAGGGCATCGTGGGCGTGCAGAGCTTCGGGGCAGCAATCCTGACCCTGGTACCGGTCCTTTTGCTGCTGGTCTGCGCAGAGGGACTGCGTCGCGGCCGCCGGCTGGCGTACCGACTGACACTGGTGATCCAGGCCTACCTTGCAGCAGTGACAGTCCTGTCAATCATCCAATACGTCACCGACCCCGACGTGAGCCTGGGAGATGACGATTTCGGTTATCTCCTGCTCTACGCCGTTCCGGCATTCCTCGCCCCTGTGATCATCGTGGCGTTGCTGTTGGCCAACCGCCACAAGTTCCAGGTTGAGTCCAGCGACGCCGGCTACCGCCTCCTGGGCAGGACCTCACTGATCCTCGCTGTGGCCGCAATCGTCCTTTACGTCGTGTTTTGGTTCGTGGAAGGAAATCCGGGCCGCTCCACGCTGTGGGACCTCGCCGGCCAACTGACACATATCCTGGTTCCTTTCCCTGTTCCCTTTGTGGTGGCCCTCCCGCAAGGCCTGCTCAGCACCGTGGTGTATGGGCTCGGCGGGGACATCATCTGGCTGTGCATCCTGGTGCTGGTCCTGAACAACTTCCGGCGGTTCAGGCAGCTTGCCAGCGATCCGGCAGCAGACCTGGGCCACACCCGCGAACTGCTCCATGACGGCGGCGGCACGCTGTCCTGGATCGCCTTATGGGACAACAATCAGTACTGGTTCACCGCGGACAGGAAAGCCGGGGTTGCCTACCAAGTCCACAACGGTGTGGCGCTAACCGTCGCTGGCCCGTTCGGCGCCGAGGAACACCACCCGGATGCAGCCACGGGATTCCTGCAGCACTGCACCGGCTTGGGGCTTACTCCATGTTTCTATTCAGCCACCGCAGCCTTGGACGGTCCGCTCCTCCCCCGGGGATTCCGCAAGCTGGAAGTCGCGGAAGAGACCCTTCTCAACGTCCAGGCCATGACCTTCAAGGGCAAGGAATGGCAAAACGTACGCACCGCACTGAACCGCGCAGAGAAGCTGTCCATCAAGGACCATTGGTACCCATATCAAGGGATGCCACCGGGCATCAGGGCGCAACTTGCTGAGATCTCCGAGGAATGGGTGGCGGACAAGGCCCTCCCTGAGATGGGCTTTACCTTGGGGGGTTTGGAAGAACTCAAGGATCCTGAAGTCCTGTGCTGCGTGGCAGTGGATGACGAGGGCCTGGTCCACGGAGTGACCAGTTGGTTGCCGGTGTTCCGCAACGGAGTCATCGCCGGCTGGACACTGGACTTCATGCGGCGCCGTACCACTGGCTTCAAAGGCGTCATGGAGTTCCTGATCGCCTCCGCCGTGACCCATTTCAAAGAAGAAGTCCCCCAAATTTCCTTGTCCGGTTCGCCGCTCGCCAACGCCGGGGCCGATGCCGCCGAGGGTGACCGTTCTGCCCTGGACAGGGTCCTGGCACTGCTCGGCAATGCCCTGGAGCCCATGTATGGATTCAAGTCCCTGGCCGCCTTCAAGTCGCGCTTCCAGCCGGAACACCGGACCTTATACATGTACTACCAGGACCCCTTGGCCCTGCCTTCCATCGGCATCGCGGTAGGTTCGGCCTATCTTCCGGGCCTCTCCCCCGCGCAAAGTACAGGCCTCCTGCGCCAGATGGTAGCCAGGGAGCCCGCAGCATGAGGGCCAAGAGCTGCTAGCCATGGACGATCTTCTGAAGCTTGAAATCAGCGGACCGGTGGTCATGACCATTGCCGGGGCGATCGGCGTCGTGTTCTTCCTGGTGCTGTTCCTCAGGCCCTCGGCCCGTTGGGCGCTGACCGCGATCATTGCCATTGTGTCCGCTGCATTGCTGGGATGGTTGACGGTGTGGATCATTGAGGACGTCTTGGACGTCTTCCACGTGGGCTTGACTCCACGGGTATGGTTCTGGGCCATCTCC
>NZ_JABMCX010000276.1 GCF_013179505.1 Paenarthrobacter sp. CM16
GGGAAGATCACCTCGATCACCTCCCCGACGGGGGCGGTGACCCGGTTCGAGTACGACCACTGCGGCCGCCCGTGGAAGAGCATTGACCCGGTCGGGGCGGTCACGGAACTGTCCTACGACGTCGACCAGCGCCTCACCGCGAGGAGACTGCCGACCGGGGAGGTCGAAACGTTCGCTTACGACGCGTGTGGCCGGTTGACCGCGAAGCATACGCCGGGGGACGGGACGGCCCGGTACGGGTACGACAAGGTTGGGCGGCTGAGTTTTGCCCAGGATTCCTGGTACGGGACCCGCCGCTTCGAATACAACCTCGCCGGGGAACTGGGGGCCACGATCAACGGGGTGGGGGGCCGGACCGGGTTCGAGTACGACAGCCGCGGCCGGCTCACCCGCATCACCGACCCCACTGGTGGGGTCACGACCCGCACGTATACGGCCACGGACCAAGTCGATTCGGTGACGGACCCGCTGGGCCGGGTGACCACGGCGACCTATGACCCGGCAGGTCGGCAACTCTCGCAGACGGACCCGGACGGGCGCACCACCACCTGGGCCTACGACGCCGCGGGCCGGGAAGCGTCCACCTCGGTGGACGGTGCCCTGATCGCCGCGATCGAACGTGACGTGGCTGGCCGGCGGGTGGTCATCACCGACCACCTGAGTGGGGCGGGGTATGCGGTGGAGCACGAACTGTGCTTTGACCGCCGCGGCCTCCTCACCCGAAAATCCAACGGCAACGGCAACGGCAACGGCAACGGCAACGGCAACGGGACCGGGACCGGGAGTCAGGTGTTGGGGTGGGAGTATGACGGTGACGGGAACCGCACCGGATTCACCACCCCGGCCGGCACCACCCGCTACATCCGCGACGCCGCGGGCCGGGTCGTGAAGGTTTCGAACCCGTTGCTCGGGGACGCGGCCTTCACCCACGACCCCTCCGGACGGATCACCACCGCCACCGCCGGGAACTACACCCAGGAGTGGGTGTATCGGGGAGGGGCACTCGTCGAGCACACCCGCACCACCACCGACAACGGCACCAACCCTCCGGGTGCTGCTGATGTGACGTTGATCGGTCGTGAGGACGGCGGCCGGATCACCGGCCTGTCCAGGGGCGGGGTCGTGACCCGGTACGGGTACGACACTGCCGGGCAAATGGTCTCCGCCACCACCACTGTGACTGGCTCGGAGGCGTCGGGTTCGGTGGTGGGGTGGGAGTACGACGCCGGTGGGCGGCTGCTCCGCGAAACCACCCCCACCGGGGCCCGCACCTTTGAGTACGACGCCGCGGGGCAACTCCTAACTGTCACGGAACCTGACGGTTCGGTCACCGAGTTTATGTATGACGGGTTGGGCCGGCGGGTGCGGGCCATTGACCCGGACGGGTCCTGGACCGAATACGCCTGGGGTCCTACCGGCTACCTCACCGGAACCATCGAAAAAGACCCGGACGGGGGAGAGGTGTCCAGGCACCGGCTCCACGTCGACGCGCTCGGTGAACTCGCCACCGTGGACGGCACACCGTTGTGGTGGGACACTGCCGCGCCCGTGCCGACCCTCGCCGGTGCCAACACCACCCAGGTGGTGTCCCTGCCCGGCGGGGTCACCGGCATCGGGGACGCGTGGACCGCGCCGGGGTGGCGTGCCGCCCGCCCGACTGATCAGCACGATCCCTGGGCCGTCCTCGGCACCCCCACCACCCCCAACCCGGGCAGCCCCGCAACAACCAGTACAGGGGTTGGTTCCGCTGCTGGGTTCGGTGGTGTGTTGCCCGCCGGGATCGGCCTGACCGCTGGTGGCGGGATCGACTTCGCAGGGCTCGAATGGCTCGGCAAACGCGCGTACGACCCGTCCACCCGGGGATTCCTCTCCACCGACCCCCTCGCCCCCGTCCTGGGAGCGGGCTGGGACGGGAACCCCTACTCCTACGCCGGGAACAACCCCCTCAACACCACCGACCCCACCGGCCTGAAACCCCTCACCGACACCGACCTGAAAGCCTACGACGGCTCCTCCCGCGGCGCCATCGCCGCCACCGGAGACTGGCTCGGAGACAACTGGGAATACGTCGTCGGAGGGGCCGCTGTGGTCGGCGGGGCCGTGTTGATGTTCGTCCCCGGCGGACAACTCGCGGGCATGGGATTGATGAGCTTCGGCGCCGACGTCGTCATCCAAAAAGCAACCACCGGCCAAGTCAACTGGGGTAATGCCATCGGGAGCGGTGTTATGGGTGTAGCCGGCGGTGGCGTGGGAATGATGGTTACTAAGTCTGCTTCACTGGTTGTTGGAAGATTGGTGGCGGGCCAAGCTGCGCGAAGTATGGCTTCAAATGTTGCGACTTCGACGTTGACTCGTGCCACAGGCAATGCCGCAGTCATGGCACGGAGGTTCGGCGCTAATTTGTTGAAGGACATGGTAGGTAGCGGGGCAGCAGGTGGTGTCACGGGAACCGTCGATTACGTCCGCGAGCGCGTTCAGAAGGGAGGTCCCTGGACAGCACAAGGACTGTTGGGTAGCGCAGCTGGAGGTGCCTCCACTGGTGTCATCAGCGGGGCACTGAGTCCAGCAGCCGGCCACGTTACGGGCAAAGGCGCCCAGTTTCTCCTGAGTGCGAGCGTCAACACAGGCGCCGGGTTCGCGGGGGACATGCTCAAGAGTGGTGTGAATGGCGAAGCATTTGATCCGATCAAGTCTCTGGTTTCTTCTACTACGGCCGGAGTGTTCTCTACGGGTGTTTCTACTTCGCGGGGAAACTCATCACAGGGTTACGCTGATCTTATTGGAACTAGCACCTCTTCGCCTATTGAGTATTTTACGAAGTCCAATATGACTACAGACTTAACTAATTCGCTCATTGGACTCGGAACGAATGGAATGATCGATGGAGCATGGAAATAAGGATGACTAAAGAGACTGCCGGGAACCGCACCCTTCGTGAAAGATTGACGCCCTACTGGTACCAGTGGCTGAGCGTGACAATTCCCGGTCTTATAGCGATTTTTACCTGCCTAAATAGATTTGACGAGTTCGGCTTATCCGCTTGGTTAACAAACTTTATTGTCTTGTTTATTTGTATTGCCGGCATAGGGTTTGTCACATATGTCAGTTCAAATTTTGCCTCCATAAATACTTTGGTTGGCACAATTGTCCTAGGCAGTCTAGCCATAGCGGCTCTGTCCAACATACTTCCGGTCATTGCGACATCGTACGGATCGCTATGGGCGGGCTGTGGTCTCGGGTTCATGATTGGACTGACCCTAACTGCTGGTGAACAGCGATAAGTGTGGGCTTCGATGTGGTTGACAATGTAAATTAAATAGCACAGCAAGCAGCGAAGCTGTCATGACTAAAGAGCGGCGAAATTCTTGAGGGAACTCCCTGATCTTCTGTGGGGTGGTTTTATTGGCTACGCTCTCAGCGATTGTGTTTGTGCCGAATGACACAGTGTTGCTGGAGCTGGTTCATTACTTGCCAGTCTGGCTGCTGGTTCTTTGTTTCATCGGTTTGGCTTACCTCGGCAGTGGATAGGTTCCGTTGTTCTGGTTGCTAATGCACTGATAGGAAGCGGTGCAAATTTTTACACCGATGAAATGTGGACGAAGTAAATGAAGAATGAAAGCGACAAAAAGGCAATCCCCAGCAAACGAGTCGCTCCGGAATGGTATTACTGGACCGGGGTCGTTATATCGGGAGTTCTCATGCTGGTTCTGTGCGTAAATAGGACTGAAGAGTTTGGAATATCCGTGTGGATTGCTAACATTATTGTCCTTATTGCTAGCGCCCTTGGCATTGGATTTGTAACGTATTGGAAATCCAACTTCGCCGCCACGCTGTCCTTTGGTGCCACCATCATCTTAGGCAGCTTAGCCTTCGCTGCTCTTTCTAATGTTATCCCGGTGATCGGCTTGACGGGTGGTGCGCTGTGGACGGGCTGTCCTCTCGGTCTATTGGTTGGACTGACACTGACCGCCGGAGAAGAGCGTTAATGCTCAATTGGTGACGGTATTTGGGTTCAGGGCCCCAGATGGCTTGAGCCGCCAAAAAGGAGGGTCGGCGAGGAGGTCTAATGGAAGGAAGCATTCGATTGGAGAAAAAGACAAGTAACTACCTGGACGTCATGTGTCTGCTTGGCATCTTGGTTAGCCTTGGCATTACCATATTCGTTTTAATGCTCCGTTGAGTGCCGAAGTAGCCTATCACGGCGGATCGATTCCTGCAGTGCTACTTCTACTCCTGTCCGCACTGGGGATACTCCTGTTCTGGATTTCTGAACGGTTATTGGGGACCCATCCAACTCGTGGCCAGGCGCGTGCGCTGGTTTTTATTTCGGGCCCAGCTACCATTCTGGTGTGTATTTCCTTCCAGGCATTTCTAGCCGTGATCGTGCTGGATGAGAGTGGATATTTTAGGTGAGTAGCACTCTGCCGCTCATCAGTTTTGAGGGTCGAAAGGCTTGCCTTGGCGACTGACGCGATGCTGGGATAGCTCGAGTCACAGCGTGCCTAACGGGTGCACCTGGGCAGTTCCGGAGATGCGTGAGGTTTCCACTTCTGATCAGTGGTTATTCGTTCTGCTCATTCAAGTTATCTTCTACGGAAGAGATTATCGGGCGCAGAACGTCTGCGTTCGGAAGATGGTTGTTTGTTGGTTTCTATAGATATTTCTGGGAAGGACATGAAGACAGATGGATATGAAGATTGTTGATCCTGCAGGCGGAGGCGTTGCGGAGGTTAAAGGTTCGGGCGCGCTGGCTGGTCCTCTCTATGGTGCGTCGTTTGGTAAGTCGGTAAAGCGGTTCTTTGCCAAATATGCGAAGTTCGCGGGTCGCGCCTCGCGGAGTGAGTTCTGGTGGAGTCAGCTTTTCGTTTTCCTGGTGATGGTGGTCCCATACCTCGTGATGACTGTCGGGTTCGTGGCCAGTACTGCCTGGGCTCAACAGAACCCTAAGGTGCAATCCATGGGTTTCGATCCGGCCACCGGTAAAGAAGTGTTCTATGAGGCCGCTCCTGGTATTGTGAATGCCCCGACTGGAAGCCTCATGGTGGTAGGTTTCATTCTCGTCGTTGTTCTGGGGCTGGCCATTGTGGTGCCGCAGCTGTCGTTGCTTTGGCGGCGTTTGCATGATGCAAATCTTGCGGGTCCGCTTGCGTTCGTTGGGCTTGTTCCGATGGTCGGCGGACTGGCTGTTTTGATTCTGGCGCTTATGCCGTCCAAGGCGGAAGGTCGGCGCTTCGACCCTCGCTGACGGGCCCGAAGAATCACAAGAAGCGTACTGTCCCTTTCCCGCGATTCCTCAGCGACCAGCTGGCGGCTCGGTGTGAAGGGGAAGGCCGCCATGACCTGGTGTTCCCGGGCAAGGACGGTAACCATATGCGGCTGCCACGAGTGCACGAGGACAACATGAGCTGGTTGCTGGCGCTGTGAAGCGTTCCGGGATCCTCAGGATCGCTCCGCGCGATCTCCGGCACTCCGCTGTCAGCTTAGCCGTGTCGGCCGGCGCCAGCGTGAAGGCCGTCCAAAAATGCTTGGCCACAGCTCGGCCGCAATGACGTTGGACGTCTACGCGGATCTCTTTGACGGGGACTTGGACTCAGTTTCAGACGCTCTAGATCACACCGTATCTCTGGCGGGTGTGCCCGAAATGTGCTTCCAGCCTGATTTGGGCAATGAGAAGGGCCCTGCCTCCCTCATAAACAAAGGGAACAAGGGCCTTTCTCATTGGCGGTGAGGTGGGATTTGAACCCATATGGACACCCTCGGAACTAAGGGGATATCCTCGTAATCCCCGAGAATACGCGGTACCGGACACATCCGCTCACACCTTCAAACACCCTCTTAAAGAGATTCCGTTACTGCTGAGTTACCGCTAGGTGTGTTTTGTCCTGGCCTTGTAAAGGGCAGCAGATACTGCATCAAGGTCGTCCTCGAACAGGTCCGCGTATCGGTCCGGCGTCATCGCTGCGGACGCATTACCGAGCATGTGATGTAGAGCATTGACGTTCGCGCCTACGCTAATTGCAAGGGACGCAGCGGTGTGGCGGAGGTAGTGGGGAGTGACGCGAGGAAAATTCTTGTCGTTCGCCTGAGCCCGCTTTACGGCGTAGCCGAACCACCCGCTGACGGAGTTGCCTGGGCGAAGTGGTAGAAGCCATTCCCCCCAGAGGCCTGCCCCACGTTTCTTGCCGTTGCAAGCAGCCTCAACAGCCTGGTCCAGAAATTCCGGATAAACCACAGTCCGGGCTTCATGCATCTGGGGGTCCCGACGACGACGTGACCGTTGACGTTGA
>NZ_JABMCX010000277.1 GCF_013179505.1 Paenarthrobacter sp. CM16
TGCGCCAACCCAAACTCGGGCCAGAAGAACGAGGCAAACACCAAGGGGCCAAAGCCTGCCCCGATGCGGGAGAACGTCGAAGCCCAGCCGAAGCCCGAGCCGCGAAGCTCCGTGGGGTACAGCTCGGACACGTACGCATACAGGACCGGGATGGCCACCTGGACCACGAACCCGAAGGCAAGCAGCCAGAACACAGCAGCCGAGGGCACATCCACCACGAACGCCACAATCACCAGCGTCAACGCGGACAACGGGCCGGTAATGGCGAGGATCCATTTGCGGCCCACGCGCTCCACCAGCAGCGCGGCAACCACTACGCCCAGAAGTCCGACGGCGGCCATGCTCGCCGTCGTGACGAACGCCTTGTACTCCTCGAACCCGGCGCCGATGAGAATGCGCGGCATCCACGTCAGCGACAAGTAATAGACCAACAGGATGCTGAAGAACAGGGCCCAGGCTGCGGTGGTGATCTTCCAGTTGAACTGCCAGATCCCTCGCAGCTGCGCCCACGCGCTGCCGGGGGAGAGGCGCGGCGCGGCCTGCGGTTCGGGCAGGCTGTAGGCCCGCGGCGTGGCGCCAGTGGCCTCCACCAAACCATCAATGACCGCCGCAGCCTCGGCACGGCGGCCCGCACGAATAAGGAACAGCGGCGACTCGGGAACCGAACGGCGCACCCAGAAAACGAGCAGAGCCGGCAGCACCATGATCAGCATCGTGAGCCGCCAATCACCGAAGGCAGCAACCAGGCCGGCGGAGACGAAACCACAGAGCGCAGCACCGATCGGCCACCACCCATCCATGGCCGTGAGCACCTTGCCACGTTGCTTCCGCGGAGTGAACTCGCCCACCAGCGCGTAATCCACGGGGATGCAGCCGCCCAAGCCGAAGCCGGCCATGAAACGGAAGATGCAGAACCACACAATGTCCGGGGCGAACGCGCCCAGGACTGTGAAGATGCTGAAAATCAGGAGGGTGGCAGTGAACGCCTTTTTGCGGCCGATGGTGTCCGCAATCGTGCCCCAAGCGAACGCGCCCACGGCCATGCCAATAAGGTTGGCCGTGCCGATCCACGCCGCATCAGCAGCTTGCAGCGACCAGTGCTTGGACAGCAGCGGAATCAGGATGCCGTTGAGCGTGACATCCCAGGCATCGAACATGAATCCGAGCCCGCCGATCACGAAAATCCGTCCCTGGACCTTCCACCGCCACGGCAGTTCCTGCACAACTTGCTCGCCGCTGGGCACGGCTGTGTATGTATTCATTGGGCCTCCTGCATGCAACTTTATGCGCTGTGCACGGAGCGGAAGTCCGCGTTACTTCTGGTTCTCGATGGCCCGCCGCAGGAAACCACCGGCCTCTTCCAAAGCACCCTTGGCCTGACCAGCCTCGATACCTGTCAGGAGCACCAAAATGGCCGCCTTTACCGAACCACCCACGGAGTCCAACGCCGCGGCAGCTTCCTCGGCGGAGACCCCGGTGGCGTGTTGGACCGTGCGTTGCGAACGGGCCTGCAGCTTCTCATTCGTGGCGCGCAGGTCCACCATGAGGTTCCCGTACGTCTTGCCGAGCTTCACCATCACCAACGTGCTGATCATGTTGAGGACAAGTTTCTGGGCCGTCCCCGAGTTCAGCCGCGTGGAGCCCGCAATGAACTCCGGACCCACTACAACCTCAATTGCGGCGTCCGCGACGTGACTTACGGCCGAGCCTTTGTTGCACGCCAGCGATGCCGTGAACGCCCCCCTCTTCCGGGCCTCCTCCAGCGCGCCGATCACGTACGGCGTCCTGCCGGAGGCGGTAATACCCACGACGGCGTCCGCTTCAGTGACGTTGATATCGTGCAGGTCCCGGGCACCGGCAGTTGCGTTGTCCTCGGCGTACTCCACGGGGTGCTGGATAGCTTTGGTACCGCCCGCGATGAGTCCGACGACGAGTCCCGGCGGGGTGCCGAACGTTGGCGGGCACTCGCTCGCATCCAGCACACCGAGACGCCCGGCCGTACCGGCTCCCACATACAAAAGGCGGCCACCGCGCTGGAGCCGCTCCGCAACGGCGTCGACCGTTTGAACAATTGCGGGACTCGCAGCCTCAACAGCAGCGTGTACTCCTGCACTGTGGGCAAGCATCGCGGCGACGAGTTCTTCAGTGCCAAGGATGTCCAGGTTGTCCAGGCCCTCGGCCGTGGCCTCGGTGGCCAGGCCGGCGAGTTCCGTGCGCAGGCCCGCAAGTTTGTCGGCGCTAGTCGGGCCAGTTTGTTCCGTCACGGTGGATGTACCTTTCCTGGATGAGCCCGCGGCGCGTCGCAGCGAGGGCAGCACCGTCCAAGCCATCGCCGAGCGGTGCAACCACCTCAATCCCAGCCGAAGCGAGGGACTTGCGCAAGAGCGACGCGAAGAAGTCCGATCCCACCACTCCTCCCAGGAGCGCCACACGCGACGAACCCGAGTCACTGCCGCTGGCAAGCTTCACGGTGTTGGTCAGGATGCGGCATGCCTCGCCGATGATGTCATTCGCGACGCCGTCACCCGCCTCCGCAGCGTGCAGCACCAGCGGCGCGAACCGGGCCATCGCACGGTAGGGGTTCTCGCTGGCGGCAAGCCAGCCCGGGAGCATTTCGGGCGACTCCACCAGGGCGCCGGCTGCGGCGGACAATGACGTGGCCGGGCCGCCGTCGTGCGCTTCAAGAACAGCCTGCAGACCCTGCTGGCCGATCCAACGCCCGCTGCCGCGATCGCCAAGATAGGGGCCCCAGCCGTCGGCACGGTGCAGGACTCCGGCTTCATCGAAACGGAAGGCCACGGCGCCGGTGCCCACAATGAGCGTGGTTCCCGGGGCGCCCTGGAGAGCGCCGAGCTGGGCTGATGTGGCGTCGGAAAGGACGGCGGCGGGGACACTGAATCTCCGGGCCAACATGGTGGCGAGTTCCTGCGACTTCTCCGCGGACGCCTCAACGCCGGCCACGGCGGCGCCAACGCTGGTAATGCTGCCAACGGGAAGCCCCGAGGGGAGCAGGCTGACCGTTTCGAGAAGGAGTTCGAACGCGAGGGTGGGCCCGTTGTCTACGTGCACCCCGGGGAAGCCGTGCTGATCGGCCGCGCCCAGCAACTCCGAACCGCTGCGCAACTCAACGCGGCAGCGGCTCTTCCCAACATCGGCAACAAGAACAACCTCGGTGGCTTCCATGGATCAACCCTATGTTGTGGGGCCTGTTCTGCGTGCCTTGCGCCGGGGATGGAACGCAGAGTGGGCCTCGCAACGGGTGGGCCCCGCGTTGTGGGGCCTGTTCTGCGGGCCTCGCGCCGGGGATGGAACGCAGAGTGGGCCTCGCAACGCCTGTGGAGGAATAGCCAGAAGCGTCCTGACTGCGATTTCTGTGGATAACCGGATGCGAGCCATCATTTCCCGCAAGCATGGTCCCATGCGGAAACCCACTCCTTTGCCAACGGACGTCGATCCTCAAGGCTTCCTCGTCGCCGATGCCTACGCTGCCGGTGTACCGCGATGGCGACTTCAGGTAAGTGAATTGGAGACGCCGAGTCGTGGCATTCGTATCGCCAGGGCAAACGAACGCGACCTCGAACTGCTCGGCCGGCTGTACACAGCTGTCACTCCGCGGTGGGCGGTCAGTCATGTCACGGCAGCGTTGCTGTGGTCGATGCCGCTTCCTCTATATCTTGAGGAGGAGGGGGCCAGCGGTCAGATTCATGTTACGCGTCGGCAAGAGATCGGCAGGGTCAAACGTCGCGGGGTAGTCGGGCATCGGGCGCCGCTCTTGGCCCGGGATGTACGTGTGTTAAACGGAGTCCAGTTGACGTCACCCGAATGGACGTGGGTTGATTTGGCCCGGCATATGGGACGGTCTTCGCTTGTTGCAGCCGGGGATTTTCTGCTGGCGCGGGAGAATCCGTTGTCCTCGATCGAGGCGATCCAGGAAGTCATTGACCGGCGACCCAAAGTCAAGGGAATCAGGATGGCCAGGGAGATACTGCCGTTGCTGCGCGTTGGGGTCGACTCGCCCCAGGAATCCCGGCTGCGGTTAAAAATCGTCGACGCCGGCCTCCCGGAGCCTGCTGTCACCCAACCGGTCTTCGATGAACACGGTAGGTACATTTCGACGCCGGACCTCCAGTACAAGGAGTACAAAATTGCCATGGAGTATGAGGGTGACCATCATCGCTCCGACCCCGTGCAGTGGGGCAAAGACATCGAACGTGACGACCGGCTTCGAGCTATGGGCTGGATCGTGCTCAAGTTCTCCGACGTCCAGATGAAAAGTGGATGGGCCAACGCGGAACGTAAGGTGCGCGACGCGTTGGTGTCGCGCGGGTGGCGAGGTCCGGCGTCGTAGTTTGTCTTGGCCTCGCAACGCAAGGGGGGTGAGGTTGTGAGGCCTGGTATGCGGGGTTTGGGCCAAGCCTGGAACGCAGAGTGGGCCCCGCAACGCAGGGGAGGGCAAGGACGCAAAACGGGCCCAACCTCGAAACGCGATAAACTCTCCGTATCCCACCACCCGCGAGACTACCCGCGACTTCTACGCGAACTAAGACGGAGACTTTTGTGAGCTTGACGCAGCTTGACCGTGTTCCCATCCGCCGTGCACTGATCTCGGTTTACGACAAGACGGGACTGGAGGAGCTCGCGAAGGGCCTGCACGCAGCCGGCGTCGCCATTGTTTCCACCGGCTCCACCGCCAAGAAGATCGCCGCCGCAGGCATCCCGGTCAAGGAAGTCGAAGAAGTCACCGGCTCCCCGGAAATGCTGGACGGCCGCGTCAAGACCCTGCACCCGCGCGTGCATGGCGGCATCCTGGCTGATCGTCGCGTCCCGGCTCACATGGACACCCTGGCCGGCATGGAGATCGAGACTTTCGACCTCGTGGTGGTGAACCTGTACCCGTTCGTCGAGACCGTGAAGTCCGGCGCAGCGCAGGACGATGTGGTGGAGCAGATCGACATCGGAGGCCCCGCCATGGTGCGTTCGGCCGCGAAGAACCACGCCGCCGTCGCCATTGTCACTGACCCGAACTTCTACGGCGCAGTGGTTGAAGCCGCAGCACAGGGCGGGTTCGACCTCAACACCCGTCGCCGCCTGGCCGCCAAGGCCTTCGCGCACACGGCCAGCTATGACAACGCTGTTGCCTCCTGGACCGCCAGCCAGTTCCTGGACGAAGACGGCGACGGCATCATCGACTGGCCCGCGTATGCCGGCCTGTCCCTTGAGCGCTCCGAGGTCCTCCGTTATGGCGAAAACCCGCACCAGCAGGCCGCGCTCTACGTGGACAAGGCTGCTCCGGCAGGCATCGCCCAAGCCGACCAGCTGCACGGCAAGGCCATGAGCTACAACAACTTCGTCGACGCCGATGCCGCCCTGCGCGCTGCGTTCGACTTCGCCGAGCCTGCCGTCGCGATCATTAAGCACGCCAACCCGTGCGGTGTGGCTGTTGGTTCCGCGGATGCCGCAGACCCGATCGCCGATGCCCACGCCAAGGCCCACGCTTGCGATCCCGTCTCCGCTTTCGGTGGCGTCATCGCGGCCAACCGCACCGTCACCGCAGGCATGGCCCGCACGGTGGCCGACATCTTCACCGAGGTTGTCATCGCCCCGGACTTCGAGCCCGAAGCCGTGGAGATCCTCTCCAAGAAGAAGAACATCCGCCTCCTTGCCCTGCCCGAAGGTTACGGCCGCTACCCTTCGGAGATGCGCCAGGTTTCCGGTGGCGTCCTGGTCCAGATGTCTGACAAGGTAGACGCCGACGGCGACAACCCCGCCAACTGGACCCTCGCAGCCGGTGAAGCCGCAGACGAAGCAACGCTCGCAGACCTCGCCTTCGCCTGGACTGCTTGCCGCGCCGCCAAGTCCAACGCCATCCTGATCGCCAACCACGGTGCAGCCGTGGGCATCGGCATGGGCCAGGTCAACCGCCTGGACTCCTGCCGCCTGGCCGTCGAGCGCGCCAACACGCTGGGCGTGACGGTGGAGTCCGACGTCGAAGGTGCGGGCGGCGCATCCAACACCAGCGGTGCCAACGCACCTGAGCGCGCCCGCGGTGCCGTTGCATCTTCCGACGCGTTCTTCCCGTTCGCCGATGGGCTGCAGATCCTGATCGACGCCGGTGTCCGCGCGGTCGTCCAGCCCGGCGGTTCCGTCCGTGACGAGGAAGTCATCGCCGCAGCCAACGCTGCCGGCATCACGATGTACTTCACGGGTGCACGCCACTTCTTCCACTAGAAGTTCTTCA
>NZ_JABMCX010000278.1 GCF_013179505.1 Paenarthrobacter sp. CM16
GGAGTCATCAAGGGCTGGACCCAGGGCCTGGAAGGCAAGACTGTTGGCTCGCGCGTCCTGCTGGTCATCCCTCAGGACCTGGCCTACGGTGAAGCCGGCCAGGGTAAAGCCAAGGGTGACCTCGTATTCGTCGTCGACATCCTCGGCGTCAAGTAACCAACAAACGTCGACAACACCTGCAGGCACTGGCTTAGGCTGGTTCCTGACACCAAACCGTCCATCACACCAAGGAGCAACCATGTCATTTGGTCAGCGTGACTTTGACCGCACCAAGCCCGAAATCGACTTCCCGGAGGGCGACGTCCCCACGGACCTCGTCATCACGGACCTCATCGAGGGCACCGGCACCGAAGCAAAAGCCGGAGACACCGTCTCCACGCACTATGTTGGCGTCGCTTGGTCCACGGGTGAAGAATTCGACGCATCCTGGGGCCGGGGCGCCCCGTTGGACTTCCGCGTTGGCGTCGGCCAGGTCATCCAGGGCTGGGACCAGGGCCTGCTGGGCATGAAGGTCGGCGGCCGCCGTCGCCTGGAAATTCCCTCCGAACTCGCTTACGGCTCACGTGGCGCCGGCGGAGCCATTAAGCCCAACGAGGCCCTGATCTTCGTTGTGGACCTCGTGGCTGTACGCTAGGACCCTCGCTCCAGGCAAGGCGCGTTTCCTTCCGGGTTTACCCGGTCGGTGACGCGCCTTGCTGCTTTCCCGCCGGTCTTTAGTAACGTAGCAACCGTGTCCGCATCCCGCACTGAACGACTCCTGAACCTTCTCCTGGCTTTGCTCAATACCCGGGTGGGCCTCCCGCGCTCCGTCCTGCGCGAGAAGGTCTACCATGACTCCGCAGAGAATGACGTCGCCTTCGGGCGTATGTTCGAGCGTGACAAAGTGGATTTGAAGCAATTCGGCTTTGACATCGAGACCCTCACGGACCCCCGCCATTTCGGCGTCGATGACCCTGCTTCAACGCGCTACCGGATTGGCAAGGACTCCAACCGGCTTCCTGATGTCACCCTCACCCCTGCAGAGTGCACCGTGTTGCTGCTTGCCGCGCAGCTGTGGGAACGGGCCGCGCTTGGCACTGCGGCAGCCAATGCCGTGCGTAAGCTGCAGGCTGCAGGAGGCTTGACGGATGTGGACCTGCCCGCAGGCGTCCAGCCCCGGATCAAGCCGGCAGGACAAGCCTTCGACGACGTCGTGGCGGCCATGCACGGAAACCATCCGGTCCGTTTCGGCTACCTCGCTGTCAGCACCGGGCGTGAAGAAGTCCGCGAGGTTGAGCCATGGGGCCTGGGCAGCCGCTTTGGCCAGTGGTACCTCGTCGGCTTTGACCGGGGGAGGGGAGCCAAAAGACTGTTCCGCCTTTCACGGATGACCACTGCGGTCAGCGTGGTGCCCGGGTGCAGCTTCGACCCCCCTTCCGGTTTCAACGCCCGGGCAGAGCTGGACGCCCTCCATGAACTGCCCGTACAGCGGGCCACGCTCGCCGTCGACAAGGACCGCCTTTTGGCCTTGCGAAAAAGAGCCGTCGAGACAGCCCCGGAGGGTACCGACCGTGACCGCGTCGTGGTGGAGTTCCGCGATCCCGAGGTGCTTGCCGAAGAACTGGCCTCATACGGTCCCCACGTCAAGGTGGACGGCCCGGCTGAGCTGCGTACCGCCGTCGTCCGCCGCCTCCAAGGCGCGCTGGACTTCGACGCCAAGCCGGCCATCCCTGTTGCGTTCCCGGAGGCTGGACGGGCGCAGCGTGCCCGGAAGCGCACCTCGGAGGACCAACTGGCCAGGATGCTGCAGCTGGTTCCGTTCCTGGTCCATCACCAGGGTCTCCATATCCAGGAAGTGGCAGACCATTTCGGCATTAGCCGCAAAGCGCTTATTGATGATTTGAAGATCCTCATCTGCTCGGGCCTTCCCGAGGGATACCCGGATGACCTTTTGGATATTCAATGGGAAAACGATCATGTGTACATCTCCGAGCACCTGGACCTGAACCGCCCGGTGCGCTTCAGCGAGGATGAAGCCGCCGCCTTGCTGACCGGTTTAGCCATGCTGGGCGACCTTCCGGCACTGGCGGGCGTGTCCGAGGACCAGCCCGGGAGTGCGCTGGAGTCCGTCACCATCAAACTGACCGGTGCCGCAGGCAAAGCCGGGCGTTTGGCCGGAGCAGTAGCCGGGCAATCCGTTGAGCCCGAACAATCACAGGCGTTCGCCGTCATCACCCAGGCGATCAGGGACGGCCGGCAGCTGCACCTGAAGTATCTTTCCCGGCAGAGGGATGAGCTGACGGAACGGGACGTAGACCCGCTGAGGCTCTATTCGCTGGATAACACCTGGTACTTCGAGGCGTATTGCCACAGCAAGGCCGGGATCAGGAACTTCCGCCTGGACAGGGTGGAAATCGTCGAACCGAACGGGCGCCCTGCCTCGGGCGTGGCCACGGCGGACCAGGACTTCCCCGCCCGCTTGTTTACGCCCAGCGATGACGACGTCCTGGTGGTGTTGCACCTGACCAGGCAAGGCGCCGGGCTGGCGGACGACTACTATGCCGAACGAACGGCCCGACTGCCCGACGGCGGACTGCTCGCCGAGGTGCGGTTCGGCACCGCGGAGTGGCTGCCAATGTTCGTTTCCCAGCACGGCGGTGCGGTACGGATTCTTGATCCTGGGGCCCTCCGCGACGCAACCCGCGCATGGCTTGACTCGGCCGTGAAGCAGTATGACTCTTCGTCCGACGCCGCGGCTGGCTAGACTACTCAGATGCCTTGGTGGTTCTGGATCCTGTTATGGATCGCACTCATAGCCCTGTCGTTGCTGTTGCACCTGACGCTGGGGTATCGCCTGTTCAGAAAATTCATGTCAACTGTTCATGAACTGTCAGACGCGGGTAAACGTTTCAGCAACCTTTCTCCCGGCGCCGAAACCTCCGATCTTGAAACGCCTGAAGACCGCCCCGCGCCGGGGTCCGCAATTTTTGCCTCACCGGATCAGATGCGTCATGATTACCTGACGGCCAAAGCCTTCCGCCAGGAAGTTCGTCGCCAGAAGCGCGTCAAGCGCAAAGCAGAGCGGGGCCAACCCCAATCCCTGCACGACATTGAATTCAGATAGACGTAGGATGTATCCAAAAGGAAAGGACCTCCCCACATGAGGCTCGAAGGCTGGCATCTCATCATCATCATCGTCCTGGCTCTGGTGCTCTTCGCAGCGCCGAAGCTGCCGTCCATGGCGCGCAGCATTGGACAGTCGATGCGTATTTTCAAGTCTGAAGTCCGGGAAATGAAGAAGGACGGTTCTTCCGAAACGAAGGATTCCCAAGACGCTTCCGACGCCGTTGAGGGCAAGGTAGTAGGCCACCCGGACGCCAAGGCCAAGAACAACGGCGAGACTGACGTTCCGCCCGCAAACCGCGTCTAAAGAGAAGTGGTAGAAACGAAGGGGCGCAAGGCCAACCCCGAAGCCCGGATGGCGCTCCTTGACCACCTCAAGGAGCTGAAGAACCGGCTCTTCAAGGCTGCAATCGGCATCATCCTGGGCACCGTGGTGGGCTTCATCGTCTACCAGCCACTCCTGGAGGCCCTGATCAAACCGATCAAGGACCTCAACGAGAAGGAAGGGCGCGCCGCCACCCTGAACTTTGATGGAGTGGCCAGCTCGTTCGACCTCATGGTCCAGGTCTCGGTCTTCCTCGGCGTGCTCCTCGCCTGCCCGGTATGGATCTACCAACTTTGGGCCTTCATTGTGCCCGGGCTCCACAAGAAGGAACGGCGATTGGCGCTGGCTTTCGTGGCAGCGGCCGTACCCCTCTTCATCGGAGGTGTGCTCCTTGCCTGGCTGGTGCTGCCCAACGCTGTTCGCGTCCTCACCGATTTCACCCCTTCGGGTGCCTCGAACTTCATCACCGCCCAGGTGTACCTCGCGTTTGTCCTGAGGCTCCTGCTGGCTTTCGGCATCGCCTTCCTGGTGCCCGTGGTGCTTGTTGGGCTCAACCTGGCCGGGATCGTCAAAGGCAAGCAACTTATCAAGAGCTGGCGCATCACCATCTTCCTGGTCTGCTTGTTCGCTGCGATGGCCGCACCCGGCGCCGATGCCATGAGCATGTTCTACCTGGCAGCACCTATGCTGCTCCTGTTCTTTGCAGCGATCGGCGTCTGCGTACTCAATGATCGACGCCGTGAGCGCCGTGCCATCAAGCGGGCAGCTGAGACTGAAGCCACGGCAGACATCGCAACCCCGGCAACGGATCTGGAGAATCTCTAGACGGTGGCCCACTAGGCTTGATGCATGTCCTCTATTTCCGGGTCTCCGTCACCATCAGAGAGCTACCAGGCTGCTGCGCAGCGGGCTGCTGAGTCCAAAACCTATCTGGGCGCCTTCGCCCGTTCACTGGATTTTGACTTGGATGACTTCCAACGCGAGGCATGCCGATCACTCCAGGAAGGACGGGGCGTCCTGGTGGCAGCACCCACCGGCGCTGGCAAGACGATCGTGGGTGAGTTTGCCATCTACCTCGCGCTGGAGCGCGGCCTCAAGGCGTTCTACACCACCCCCATCAAAGCGCTGAGCAACCAAAAATTCTCGGAACTGGCCTCGAAATACGGTGCCGGGAACGTGGGCTTGTTGACAGGTGACACCACCATCAACGGCGATGCCCCGGTGGTGGTCATGACCACCGAAGTCCTGCGAAACATGCTTTATGCGGATTCGGAAACCTTGGGCGACCTGGGTTTCGTGGTGATGGACGAGGTTCATTACCTGGCCGACCGCTTCCGCGGCGCCGTGTGGGAAGAAGTCATCATCCACTTGCCCAGCGAAGTACAAGTGGCCTCCTTGAGCGCCACGGTCTCCAATGCTGAAGAATTCGGCGCCTGGCTGGACACCGTCCGGGGCGATACCGACGTCATCGTCTCCGAGCACAGGCCGGTCCCGTTGTGGCAGCACGTCATGGTGGGCCGGGAAATAGTTGATCTTTTTGCCGGCGACACCACTTTTGATGAGATCGCTCCACAGGCACCCGGTGCACCGGAGACAGAAGTACCGGATATCTCCGAGGCCGCCGAGGTAGACACCGAGCCCGCCTCGGCAGAGCGCCGAAAGGTCCATGCGAAGCGTACATCCGAGGCTAGGGTCCATCAGGCAGTCACCGGACCGGAATTCGAGGTCAATCCCGATCTCCTGGCCATGGCCCGTTCCGAGAGCCGCATGAACATGAATGGCCGCTTTGGCCACGGAGGACGCAGCCGCCGTCGTCAGGACCGCTACCGTGACGAACGTCAGCAGTCCGAGCAGCGCAGCCCGGTTCGGAAGGCGAGCCGGCCACAGGTCATCGAGAGCCTCAGGCGCCAGGATCTCCTGCCCGCCATCACCTTCATCTTCTCCCGGGCAGGCTGTGACGCAGCCGTTGCCCAATGCGCAGCCTCCGGGCTGTGGCTGACCACCGAACATGAACAGCAGATCATCGCCCAGCGTGTGGACGAAGCCAGCCATGAAATTCCCGCGGACGATCTCGATGTCCTCGGATTCTGGGGATGGCGCGATGGCCTTGTCAGGGGCTTTGCCGCCCACCACGCAGGCATGTTGCCCACGTTCAAGGAAGTGGTGGAAAAACTCTTCGCCGATGGCTTGGTGAAGGCCGTCTTCGCTACTGAAACCCTGGCACTGGGCGTGAACATGCCCGCCCGTTGCGTGGTGCTGGAGAAACTGGAGAAATTCAACGGTGAAGCCCACGTCAACATCACGGCGGGGGAGTACACCCAGCTGACCGGTAGGGCCGGACGCCGGGGCATCGACGTCGAAGGCCATGCCGTGGTGCTGTGGCAGCCGGGAACAGACCCCGCTGCTGTAGCCGGACTCGCCTCACGGCGCACGTATCCCTTGAATTCCAGCTTCCGCCCCACCTACAACATGAGCATCAACCTCATTGCCCAGTTCGGTCGCGTGCGGGCGCGCGAAATCCTGGAGTCCTCCTTCGCGCAGTTCCAGGCGGACAGGTCCGTGGTGGGTCTGGCCCGGCAGGTTCGGGGACGCGAAGAGTCGTTGGCAGGCT
Organism: Paenarthrobacter sp. CM16; assembly: GCF_013179505.1. Lineage (GTDB taxonomy): Bacteria > Actinomycetota > Actinomycetes > Actinomycetales > Micrococcaceae > Arthrobacter. Next base: position 6,039 of record NZ_JABMCX010000278.1, read on the forward strand.
ACGCGAAATCCATGCAGTGCCACCTGGGCGACTTCACGGAGTATGCAAGACTGCGGCGCGAACTCAGTGACGCTGAGAACTTTGCGGCCCGGGACCATCAGCGTGCCCGCAAGTCCCATGTAGCCGATTCCCTGGCCCGTCTGATCCCCGG
>NZ_JABMCX010000279.1 GCF_013179505.1 Paenarthrobacter sp. CM16
GGGCCGTGGTGGATGAATTCCGCGAGCACGAGGACATGCCCAACACCACCAACCCTGACGACTGGGCACGGATCTCCGGCAAGAAGGGCGAGCGGATCACTTACATCCGCACCATCGTCCAGGGCAAGGCAGGGCAGGAACCGGGCAAGTCCATTGAAACCACCGCCAACACGGGCCAGTACCTGTGACAGCAAGACCTGAAGGTACGCCCACTGAGAAGTTGCCTGTCGGCGGTGCCATGCGCGTCATGGGCTCGGAAACTGAATACGGCATCCATGCACCGTCCGCCCCCGGGGCGAACGCCACCATGATGTCCGCCAGGATCATTCAGGCGTATGCCACGGTCACCCGGCAGCGGGCGGCCGGGGGAGCTGAAACACGATGGGACTACACGGACGAAGAACCGCTCCACGATGCCCGTGGGTGGACCCTGGACCGGGCGGCAGCGGACCCCAGCCAGCTCACGGACCAGCCGCCAGTGCTCGACGCCGAGGCAGTGGCCTTGGCCTATGGGCGCCAGGAATTGGAACTCGATGGTACGGACGAGTCCGGTTCACTGCTGATGAACATGGTCCTGGGTAACGGCGCACGCCTTTATGTGGACCACGCCCACCCGGAGTATTCAAGCCCGGAAGTCACCAATCCCCGGGATGCCGTGACCTGGGATGCCGCGGGTGACCTGGTTGCTTTGGCCACTGTCCGGAAGGTGGCCGCTGACGCGGGGCTGCCTCCCATCAACCTCTACAAGAACAACACGGACAACAAGTCAGTGTCCTACGGCTCCCACGAGAACTACCTCATGCCGCGATCGGTCCCCTTCGGTGACATCATTCGCGGCCTGACGCCGTTCTTTGTCTCCCGCCAAGTGGTCTGCGGGGCCGGACGCGTGGGGTTGGGACAGGACAGCTCCACTCCTGGTTACCAGATCAGCCAGCGGGCCGATTTCTTCGAGGCGGAGGTGGGGCTGGAGACCACCATCCGCCGTCCCATCATCAACACCCGCGACGAGCCTCACGCAACGGCTGACAAATACCGCCGCCTCCATGTCATCATTGGCGACGCCAACCTCAGCCAAGCCTCGAATTATCTCAAGTTCGGCACCACGGCGATGGTCCTGAGCCTTATTGAGGCCGGCCAGGCACCCAGGATAGAGGTCCACGAACCCGTCCAGGCACTTCAGGCCATCAGCCACGACACAACGCTGACGGCCACGGTGAGGTTGCTCGATGGCCGGAGGGTGACCGCCTTGGACATCCAATGGATGTATTACGAGGCTGCGGCCAAGCTTTCCCAAGAGACGGGCGTCGCTGATTCCGTCACTGGTGACGGCCACACCCACCAGGTGTTGTCCCGGTGGGAATCGACGTTGACAACGCTCGGCAGTGACCTTGGTGCGGCCGCTTCTTCCGTGGAATGGGTGGCCAAGAAATCGCTGCTGGAGGGTTACCGGAACCGCGACGGACTGGAGTGGAATGACGCCCGGCTCGGCCTGGTGGATCTCCAGTGGTCCGATATCAGACCGGAAAAAGGACTGTACTACAGGCTGCTGTCCAAGGACCGCATGCTGCGGATCGTCGACGACGCCGACATCGCCCGCGCGGTGACCGAACCGCCGTCGGACACGCGCGCCTACTTCCGCGGCCGGTGTGTTTCCAAGTTCGCCAAGGATGTGGTCGGGGCAAGTTGGGACTCGGTCATCTTCGATGTTCCGGGGCTGGGGAAACTGCAAAGGGTCCCCACCAGGGAACCGCTGCGAGGCACCAAGGCATTGACCGGTGCACTGTTTGAGCGGCACCACGATGCCGGCGAATTCCTCTCCGAATTGATGGGACGGAATCCACCGCCGGCGAAGAGCTGACCAAGTCCGCCACGGGAACACCAAGGCCTGGTCAAAGCCATACGCAGCAGCCCGCAGCGTGGCAATATGGCAGTAGGAAGTCTCCATCATCAGGAGACTGACAGTAGGGAGAAAGAAAATGGCAGCACAGGAGCAGCAGCAACCACAGTCACGGGACACCGAAACTGAGGTGGATGTCCCCGAGGCCCCGCCCGCAGCACCTGCGGCCCAGGCATCGGATGCGACGCAGGGCGTGGATGACCTCCTCGACGAGATCGACGGCGTTCTGGAGTCCAACGCTGAAGAATTCGTCAGGGCGTTTGTCCAAAAGGGCGGCCAGTAACCGGACCCGCTACAGGATGTACTGCCCGGCAGGCGTGAGGCCGCCGGGCATCGGAACGCAGAGTCGAAGGAGTGCAGCAATGCAGGACCCGTCAGCTGGCCCCCTGGCCAACCAGGCAACATCTTCTTTCACGGAGCATCTCCAACGCTCGCGCCCCGAACTCCTGCCGTTCAATCAATGCTTACCAGCCGGCACGGTTCCGGCCTCACCGCACGCCACCACGATTGTGGCTTTGACGTATGCCGGTGGCGTGCTGATGGCGGGGGATCGTCGCGCCACCATGGGCAACATCATCGCCAGCAGGCACATCGAGAAGGTGTTCCCTGCGGACGAGTTCTCGGTGCTGGGAATTGCCGGAACAGCAGGACTGGCAATCGACATCACCCGCCTGTTCCAGGTTGAACTGGAACACTACGAGAAAATCGAGGGCACGCTGCTCAGCCTCGTGGGCAAGGCCAACCGCCTCGGTGCCATGATCCGGGGGAACCTGCCCATGGCCATGCAAGGCATGGCGGTCATCCCACTGTTTGCAGGCTTTGACCACGTTTCCGGCGTCGGCAGGCTGTTCTCCTATGACGTCACGGGTGGCCGATACGAGGAACAGGAACACCATTCCGTGGGTTCAGGTTCGGTATTTGCCCGCGGAGCGCTGAAGAAGTTGTGGAAGCCGAACCTCTCCGAAGAAGCGGCAGTATCCGTGGCTGTTGAAGCCCTGTACGACGCCGCCGACGACGACTCCGCCACGGGCGGGCCGGATCCTGTCCGCCAGCTGTGGCCTGTGGTCTACACCGTCAACCGGGCCGGGAACCGGCGCGTTCCGGAACGGGACCTGGCGGCCATAGCGGGCGACATCGTCGAATCCCGCGCCATTGCCGGACGGGAGGCCTGAGATGACCCAGCAGTTCTACGTTTCCCCTGAGCAACTCATGAAAGACCGTGCGGATTTCGCACGGAAAGGCATCGCACGAGGCCGCTCTGTAGTGGTGATAAGTTGCGCTGACGGCATTGCGCTCATTGCAGAGAACCCCTCGCCGTCACTGCACAAGATCGGCGAAATCTACGACAAAATCGCGTTTGCGGCGGTGGGTAAGTACAACGAGTTCGAAAGCCTCCGGCAAGCCGGCGTGCGCTACGCCGATGTCCGCGGCTACTCCTATGATCGTGAAGACGTCACAGCACGCGGCTTGGCCAGCGTGTATGCACAGAGCCTCGGCGCAGTCTTTACCGCAGAACAGAAACCCTTTGAAGTGGAACTCGCCGTTGCCGAAGTTGGTTTGGCACAGGAGCAGGACCACCTCTACCGGCTCACTTTTGATGGCTCTATCGCCGATGAGAACGGCTTCGTGGTCATGGGCGGTCTCGCCGATCAAATTTCCGACGTCGTCAGCGGGGCGTGGGAGCCTGAGCTCACCTTGGCAGGCGCCATGCGTTTGGCCCTGCGCGCCCTGTCCACGGACAAGGACGCCGATGCTTTGCCGGCCACCGCCGTCGAAGCTGCAGTCCTTTATCGCGCATCCGAAAGCCACCGCGGTTCCCGCAGGGCGTTCCGGAGGCTTTTGCCGGAGGACATGTCCCGGTTGCTCACAGAGGAGGCTTGAGATGGATAAAAGAATATTCGGCATCGAGACGGAATTCGGGATCTCCTATTCGAGTCCGGATTCCCGGCCCCTGGCTCCAGAGGAAGTAGCCCGCTACCTGTTCCGGAAAGTGGTCAGTTGGGGCCGGTCGTCCAACGTATTCCTGACCAACGGATCGCGGCTCTACCTGGATGTGGGCTCCCATCCGGAATATGCCACGGCTGAGTGCGACGACCTCGCCCAGCTGATTGCCCACGACAGGGCCGGCGAGCTCATCCTTGACGACCTCGTGGACGAGGCACAGGCAAGGCTGGCAGCTGAGGGCTTCAACGGCACTGTGTACCTGTTCAAGAACAACACCGACTCCGCGGGAAACTCCTACGGCAGCCATGAGAATTACCTGATCCCGCGGCGCGGGGAGTTTTCCCGTCTGGCTGAGATTCTTATCCCTTTTCTGGTCACCCGCCAGCTGATTGCTGGGGCGGGCAAGGTTCTCAAGACGCCGCATGGCGCCACTTTCGCTTTCTCCCAGCGCGCCGACCACATCTGGGAAGGCGTATCCTCCGCGACCACCCGGTCACGGCCCATCATCAATACCCGCGATGAGCCGCATGCCGATGCCGAGTTCTACCGCCGGCTCCATGTGATCGTGGGGGACAGCAATATGTCCGAAACCACGGCCCTGCTCAAAGTGGGAACCGTGGACCTGATCCTCCGCATGATCGAGTCGGGCGTGATCATGCGGGACATGCGGATGGAAAACCCCATCCGCAGCATCCGCGAGATTTCGCACGATCTCACAGGTCGGGCGTTGGTGAGACTGGCTAACGGCAGGCAGCTCACCGCCCTCGATATCCAGCGCGAGTACCTCACCAAGGTCACCGAATTCATCGCCACCAACGGGGCCCACAATGCCCATGTGCCGCTCATCCTGGACCTATGGAAGCGCACTCTGGACGCGATAGAAAGCGGCGATACCTCCACCATTGACACCGAGGTGGACTGGGCCATCAAGAAGAAGCTGATGGATGGGTACATGCGCCGGCATGACCTCAGCCTTGATTCTCCCCGAATCGCGCAGCTGGACCTCACCTATCACGACATTTCACGGCAACGGGGCATTTTCTTCCTGCTGCAGGCGCGCGGTGCGGCACGTCGGCTGGTCACCGAAACCGATGTCAAGGATGCCGTGGATGCACCGCCGCAAACTACGCGGGCAAAACTGCGTGGAGACTTTGTCCGCCGGGCCCAGGAACTAGGCAGGGATTACACCGTGGACTGGGTCCACCTGAAGCTCAACGACCGGGCACACCAGACAATTCTCTGCAAGGATCCGTTCCGGAGCGTCGACGAAAGGGTCGATGCGCTTCTGGAGTCGATGGGCTGAGGGGCCTTATAAGCTCACTCCCAGCTTCACGGGCTATTCTGGATAGTGGTCTCTTCCCGGGACCCAACGTGCTCGGTGGCGTCATACGCCTTTCCGAGCGTCCCTTGCCCCGACGAAAGTGTCTTTTTTGTGCGCCGACTCCTAGCAATCCTCCTGCCCGCCCTGCTGCTCATCACCGCCTGCGGCGGCGAGAGCACCCCGGCCGCCGAGCCCACCAGCAAGTCTGTTGGCGACGTTTCCAAGCTCGACTCCGTGAAGGTGACGGACAACGGCAATGACAAAGCGCCGGGAATTGAATTCTCCAAGCCCCTCACCGTGGCTGAACCCACCGTAGATGTGGTCAGTGAAGGTGATGGAGCCCGCGTTAAGGCAGGGCAAACAGCCGAACTGGCCTACGTTGCCGTGGACGGCAACGATGGCAAGACCCTGGAAGACGGATACGCGAACGGCCCTCAGCCGATCGACCTGACGGACCGGATCAAGTCCAGCAACGAATTGATCTACAACGCCATCATCGGCGCCAAGGTCGGCAGCCACGTCGCCATTGCCGCGCCCGGCAATGCCTCGGGCGACACCCCCGCGGCCACGCAGCTGGTGGTCTTCAAGATCGTCTCCGCCAAGGACGCCGCACCGGTTCTGGAGAAGCCCGAAGGTGAAGCAGTAACTCCTCCTGCCGGCCTGCCGGCCGTAACGGAAGGTGACAAGGGCATTCCCCAGATTTCCGTGGAGGGTGTCGCTGCACCGAAGGAACTCATTGCCCAGGACCTCATCAAGGGCTCCGGAGCCGCCGTCAAGGCAACCGACACCCTGACGGTCAACTACGTGGGTGTTAACCTTTCGGACGGCACCAAGTTCGACTCCAGCTTTGACGGGGGAGAGCCCACCAGTTTCCCCCTTACCGGAGTCATCAAGGGCTGGACCCAGGGCCTGGAAGGCAAGACTGTTGGCTCGCGCGTCCTGCTGGTCATCCCTCAGGACCTGGCCTACGGTGAAGCCGGCCAGGGTAAAGCCAAGGGTGACCTCGTAT
>NZ_JABMCX010000028.1 GCF_013179505.1 Paenarthrobacter sp. CM16
CATGGTCAATACTCTGCCACAGGTAGCCCTTAACGTGCAGGAAAACTACAGGTTTGTAGTTCTTCCAGGGCTCTTGTGCATTGCTCTCAGCGGGACAACAATAGTTCTTACCCACTTCGAAAGAAGAGGGACACGGAAACCAAAGATTCAGTGATTGCAACCAACGCAGCCTTTGGCAAAGTTGGAAGCAGGCTACCAGTGATGAGGTAGGAAGACCTGAAATTCCAAGGATTCCGCCAGACTGTCAAGACATCACCAGACAGCCGAAAAGTCGAAGCCCCACCAACGGCAAAACGCTGATGGGGCTTCCCCTTTGCCCAAAAACGGGCGGCTGCTGATCGTTAGGACGCGGATGTCTCTTCGGCCTGCGCCAGGACGACGTCGGTGACGGTTAGATCGCCCTCGCCGGACTGCAGTGTGATCTCCTGTGCGTTGGCTGCCGCCTTCAGGTCACCGAGGCCGGCCTTCAACTGCGCTACCAGGATTTCGGAAGCGGTGATGGATGCCGAGAGGACCTCGGTGCGTTGCTTGACCTTGGCCTCGGACTTCGCCTTCCGGATGCCGCTGAGCGCGATGCCCACAGTACCCAGCATGGTGGTGTCGCCGTCGGTGATTTCAAGGGCGGCGGGCCACTCGGCACGGTGGACCGATCCTGTGCGCCACCAGCCCCAGACTTCTTCGGTGGCGAAAGGCAGGAAGGGAGCAAAGAGGCGCAGGAGCGAGTCCAGGGTTGTCGCCAGTGCTGCCAGCACAGAAGCCTGCTCGCTCTCACCGGCGGCACCGTAGGCGCGGTCCTTGATGAGCTCGACGTAATCGTCCGTGAACTGCCAGAAGAAGGACTCCGTGATCTGGAGTGCCCGGGCGTAATCGTAGTTTTCGAACGCCTTGGTGGACTGGGCAACGACGTCGGAGAGCTGCGCCAGCAGTGCACGGTCCAGCGGGTTGGTGAGCACGGAGAGGTCACCGGACACCACGGAATTCTCCGTGGCACCGAGGTTCAGCACAAACTTTGAGGCGTTCAGAAGCTTGATGGCCAAGCGGCGGCCGATCTTCATCTGCGCGATCTCGTAGGCAGTGTCCGCACCAAGCTTGGCTGACGCTGCCCAGTAGCGGACGGCGTCTGAACCGAACTCCTTCAGCACATCCGTGGGCACCACAACATTGCCCTTGGACTTGGACATCTTTTTCCGGTCGGGGTCCAGGATCCAGCCGGAGATGGCCGCGTGCTTCCACGGGGCGTTCTTCTGCAGGGCATCAGCCCGGACGGCAGAGGAGAACAGCCAGGTGCGGATGATGTCGTGACCCTGCGGACGGAGGTCGAAGGGGTAGACCTTGGCGAACAGGTCCTCGTCGCGGCTCCAGCCGCCCACAATCTGCGGCGTGAGCGAGGACGTGGCCCAAGTGTCCAGGACGTCGGCGTCACCGGTGAAGCCGTTGGGCTGGTCACGCTGCGCTTCTTCGAACCCGGGAGCAGCGTCCGCGGCGGGGTCCACGGGCAGCATCCCGTCCGACGGCAGGATGGGGTGGTCGTAGTCAGGGTTGCCCTGGGAATCCAGCGGGTACCAGACAGGGATGGGCACGCCGAAGAAGCGCTGGCGGGATACGAGCCAGTCACCGTTCAGGCCGGCAATCCAGTTCTCGTAACGCGAGCGCATGAAGGCCGGGTGGAAGGTGATTTCCTGTCCACGGCCGATGAGTCGTTCGCGGCGTTCCTCGTCGCGGCCACCGTTACGGATGTACCACTGACGGGAGGTAACAACCTCAAGGGGCTTGTCACCCTTCTCGAAGAAGTTCACCGGGTGGGTGATCTTCTTCGGTTCTCCGTCCAGCAAGTCTGCTGCCATGAGCAACTCAACAACGGCTTCCTTGGCGGAGAACGCGGTCTTGCCCGCGATCGCGGCGTAGGCTTCCTTGCCGGCATCGCTGGTGATCCACTCAGGCGTCTCAGCAATGATGCGGCCGTCGCGGCCCATGATGGCCCGGGTTGGCAGCTGCAATTCGCGCCACCAAGTGACGTCGGTCAGGTCACCGAAGGTACACACCATGGCAATGCCGGAGCCCTTATCCGCCTTGGCGAGGGGATGTGCCTTGACTTCGAGCTCCACGTCGAACAGCGGGGACTTCACGGTTTTGCCGAACAGCGGCTGGTACCGTTCGTCGTCGGGGTTGGCCACCAAGGCCGCGCAGGCAGCCAGCAGTTCCGGGCGGGTGGTCTCGATGTAGATCTTCTCGCCGTCTTCAGTGAAGAAGGGGTAGCGGTAGTAGGCGCCGGCAACTTCGCGGTCTTCGAGTTCAGCCTGCGCAACAGCCGTGCGGAACGTCACGTCCCAGAGCGTCGGAGCTTCGGCCATGTAGGCGTCACCGGCGGAGAGGTTCGCCAGGAAGGCGCGCTGGGACACGGCCCGGGAGGTGTCATCGATGGTGCGGTAGGTCAGGTCCCAGTCCACGGACAAGCCAAGGGTCTGGAACAGGTTCTCGAAGACTTTCTCGTCCTCAACGGCGAGTTCTTCACACAGTTCGATGAAGTTCTGGCGCGAAACGACGTCGAAATCGCGCTGGTTCTTGGCAGGCTGTGCCGGGGGTGTGTAGTCGGCCTGGTAAGGGATGGCGGGATCGCAGCGCACACCGTAGTAGTTCTGGACCCGGCGCTCGGTGGGCAGGCCGTTGTCATCCCAACCCATGGGGTAGAAGACGTTCTTCCCGGTCATGCGCATGTAGCGGGCCTGGACGTCAGTCTGGGTGAAGGAGAACATGTGGCCCACGTGCAGCGAGCCCGATGCCGTGGGCGGGGGAGTGTCGATCGAGTAGACCTGCTCCCGGGTGGTGTCCGGGTTGAACTTATAGGTTCCTTCGCTAAGCCAGCGCTGCGTGAGGGCAGCCTCGAGGCCTTCAAGGGCCGGCTTGTCGGGAACGTTGATGGGGGCGGTGGCGGGCGTGTCTGTACCCTGCGTTGATTCAGCCATGGATCAATTGTTTCATGGCCTGGCGTTACCGCCCGCCGCGGATGGGCCGGGCGCCCCGGATAAGGTGGTGCCATGACTTTGGCAGCGCAGAGCACTCCTTCAGGACAGAATCCCGAAAACAACAAGACGGCGGTCGTCACTGGTGCCAGCACTGGCATCGGTGAGGCCACGGTGAAGGCGCTGGTTGCCGCCGGCTGGACGGTTTTTGCCGTGGCCCGCCGGGCCGACAGGCTCCAAGCCCTGGCTGCCGGGACCGGTGCCGTGCCCTTCCCGGCTGACATCACCGAGGACGACGACGTCGCCGCCTTGCTCGCGGCCGTCACCGACGCCGGGGGTGCCGGCACGCTCATCAACATCGCCGGCGGGGCTCGGGGCGCGGACACCATCGCCAACGCCGACACCGGGGATTGGGACTGGATGTACCGGGTCAACGTCCTGGGCACCATGAAGATCACCAGGGCCTTCCTGCCCATGCTGCGGGAGAACGGTGAGGGGACGGTCCTGAACCTGACGTCGACAGCCGGGCTCTCTGCCTATGAGGGCGGGGCCGGGTACAACGCCGCCAAGTTCGCCCAGCACGCCATGACCAACGCCCTCCGGTTGGAAGAGGTGGGCAACAACGTCCGGGTCATCGAGATCGCTCCAGGGCTGGTGCACACGGAGGAATTCGCACTGAACCGGCTGGGCGACAAAGACGCCGCTGCCAAGGTTTATGCAGGAGTGGAGAAGCCCCTGACTGCCGAGGACGTGGCGGGCGTGGTGGCGTATTCAGTGTCGTTGCCCCACCACATCAACCTCGATCAGATAGTGATCCGGCCCGTGGCACAGGCCGCAAACCACAAGTTGATCCGCAAGGAAAGCTAGCCTGCCGGGATGACCAGTGTGGCCATGATGGCGGCATGGTCGGTGCCAGGAACCTTGTGGACTGCGTAACCGCTGCTGTTGATCCGGGGCGTCGTGACCATGTGGTCGATGACAATGCCCGGGAGAGGCAGCCCCTCCATTGGCCACGTGGGGGAGAGCCGCCCACCTGAGGCTATGCCGACGTCGACGAGTTTTGTGCCGTCCTGGCCCGCCGGGGCGGTATCGAGCACTGCCCTGAACTCATGGTGATCGAAGGTGGCGTTGAAGTCGCCCACCAGCAGGTGGTGGCCCGGCCTGGATGCCTGCCGGGCCACCTTTTCCAGATCACTGCGCCACTGCCCGATCCTGTCATCAACAGGTGGAAGGGCATGGACATTGGTCAGGTTCAACGTAGCTGCTGCGCCGGAACCGGGCACCAGAACCCGGGTTACGTCCATCCGGAACGGAGTGTCCGGCAGAAGGCCCACGGCCTCAAGGGGGAACACCGAATACACCGCACCACCGGACGCGTCATCGTTGGGGTGGCTGAGGCGGTTCGGCAGCACATCATCCATGCCTGCGGCACTGAGTGCGTCTTCGAGCCGCTGCGTATGCTCCTGAAGTGTCAGCAATTGGATACCGTGATCGCGGACCAACTGCACTATGGTTCCCGCGTCCGCTTCCCCGTACTCGGAATTGAGGCTCATGACTTTCAGCGAAACCGTAGCTGTTCCCTCATGCAACGTTTCCGCGTTACCCGCGTCCGGCGGAAACAGCCACAGCAATTGCAGAGCCAGCAAGGCCGTCGTCGTGATGATCACCCACAGGCGACGTCCCACCACGGCAAGCACCAAGGCAAGCGCCGCAGGCAGTACCACCCACGGGGTAAAGGACAGCAGTTGGACCACCAGGAGAGGCCACTCAATCGGCACTGCCCGGAATATCGACACGGCAGCCACGGGCAGCGAGACCACGATGGCCAGGACCGACCAGGCAGTGGATGCCGGCCGCCGGGGTGGCCGGCTTGCCGGAAGGGCAGGAGCGGGAAGCGTCATGGGGTCGAGTCTATGTAACCGCCGTAGTGCCGGACTCCGCCACGGGATGAACTCCCGGGTAGAGCAAGACGGTGCGCTGACGCTAGACTTGGGAGACCAGCTTTGACCCGGCCATCACCGGTGAGCTTCCGGAAGAACAGCACTGATCGCCTTTACCCGTGGACAGCGCCCAGTAGAGCCGGACGGGTAAGCCCGTCACAGCAGTAATGAGAGGCCGGAATCCAGTATTTCGGTAAGTGAGGTGGTACCGCGGTACCTGCGCAGCCGACAGGCAGCACAGAAGCCGTCCTCGCATCCTGACAGTCAACCAGCTATCACAGGATATGAGATGACCCACTACCCCAAGGCCTCAGCGTCTTCGTCCGGCACGCACGGCGTGTCCGCTTCCGTGAAGTTCCCGGAGATCGAAGAACGCATCCTCAAATACTGGGAAGAAGATGGCACCTTCCAAGCCAGCATCGACCAGCGCGACGCCGGCAAAGACGGAAGCAACGAATTCGTCTTCTACGACGGCCCTCCCTTCGCCAACGGCCTCCCTCACTACGGCCACCTCCTGACCGGTTACGCCAAGGACCTGGTAGGCCGCTACCAGACCCAGCGCGGCAAGCGCGTGGAGCGCCGCTTCGGCTGGGACACCCACGGCCTGCCCGCAGAGCTCGAGGCCATGAAGCAACTGGGCATGACCGACAAAACCCAGATCGAAGCCATGGGCATCGACAAATTCAACGACGCCTGCCGCGCCTCGGTGATGAAGTACGCCAACGAGTGGAAGGCCTACGTTACCCGCCAGGCCCGCTGGGTGGACTTCGAGAACGACTACAAGACCCTCAACGTCGAGTACATGGAGTCCGTGCTCTGGGCCTTCAAGCAGCTGCATGAGAAGGGCCTGACGTACAACGGCTACCGTGTCCTGCCGTACTGCTGGAAGGACGAGACGCCGCTGTCCAACCACGAACTCCGCATGGACGATGACGTCTACAAGAACCGCCAGGACCAGACCGTCACGGTCACGTTCCCCATCAAAGCCGGGGACTCCGAGTTCTCCAAGGCACTTGAAGGTGTTCAGGCGCTCGCCTGGACCACCACGCCCTGGACGTTGCCCACCAACCTGGCGCTCGCCGTCGGGCCTGGTATCTCCTATGCGGTCCTGCCCGCAGGGCCCAACGGTGTGAAGGCGGCATCGGCCGAGGCTCCAGTCACCGGCAGCTTCCTGCTCGCCTCTGACCTGCTGGGCTCCTATGCCAAGGACCTGGGGTACGACGACGCTGCTGCCGCGACTGCCGCCGTCGTCTCCACCCACACGGGCACCGAGTTGGCAGGCCTTGAGTATGAGCCCCTGTGGAACGACTTTGCCGACACCGAGAAGTACGGCACGCAGAACGCCTGGCGCTTCCTGGTGGCAGAGTACGTCACCACCACGGACGGTACGGGCATCGTCCACCAGGCCCCGGCCTACGGTGAGGATGACCAGAAGGTCTGTGAAGAAGCGGGTATCCCCGTGGTCCTGTCAGTTGACGAGGGCGCCAAGTTCCTGCCCCTGTTTGCGCATGGTGAGCTTGCCTCGATCGTCGGCCTCCAGGTCTTCGACGCCAACAAGCCCATCACCCAGGTGCTCCGCGCCGACGGACGCCTGGTCCGCCAGGCCAGCTACGAGCACAGCTACCCGCACTGCTGGCGTTGCCGGAACCCGCTGATCTACCGTGCCGTATCCTCCTGGTACGTGGAAGTGACCAAGTTCAAGGACCGCATGTCCGAGTTGAACCAGGAAATCAACTGGATCCCGGGCAACGTCAAGGACGGACAGTTCGGCAAGTGGCTGGACAACGCCCGCGATTGGTCCATCAGCCGCAACCGCTACTGGGGCTCGCCCATCCCCGTTTGGCAGTCCGATGATCCCGAGTACCCGCGCACGGACGTCTACGGATCCTTGGCCGATCTTGAAGCCGACTTCGGCCGCCTCCCCATGAATAATGAGGGCCAGGTTGACCTGCACAGGCCGTTCATCGATGAGTTGACCCGTCCAAATCCGGACGATCCCACGGGCAAGTCCACCATGCGCCGGGTGGAAGATGTCCTGGACGTCTGGTTCGACTCCGGTTCCATGCCGTATGGCCAGGTGCACTACCCGTTCCAGAACGAGGAATGGTTCGACACCCACAACCCTGCCGACTTCATCGTGGAGTACATCGGACAGACCCGCGGCTGGTTCTATATGCTGCACATCCTGTCCACGGCTTTGTTTGACCGGCCGGCGTTCCGCAACGTGATCAGCCACGGCATCGTGCTGGGCTCAGATGGCCAGAAGATGTCCAAGAGCCTGCGCAACTACCCTGATGTCTCTGAGGTCCTGGACCGCGACGGCTCCGACGCCATGCGCTGGTTCCTCATGTCCAGCCCCATCCTCCGTGGTGGCAACCTCGTTGTCACTGAGCAGGGCATCCGCGACGGCGTGCGCCAGGTCATCCTGCCATTGTGGAATGTCTACAGCTTCTTCACTCTGTACACGAATGCTTCGAACGTAGTGGATGGGAAAGCGTCCGGTTACGAAGCTAAGCTGCGCTACGACGGCTACGCCGACACTCTGGACCAGTACCTCCTGGCCAACACCGGGGACCTGGTCCGGAACATCACGGCCAGCTTGGACAGCTATGACATCTCCGGAGCCTGCGATGAACTGCGCAACTACCTGGACATGCTCACCAACTGGTACGTCCGCCGCAGCCGCCAGCGCTTCTTCGACGAAAACGTCGATGCCTTTGACGCGCTCTACACCGCCTTGGAGGCAGTCTGCCGGGTCTCGGCCTCCTTGCTGCCGTTGGTTTCCGAGGAGATCTGGCGGGGCCTGACCGGCGGCCGTTCAGTGCACCTCGCTGACTGGCCCGACGCTTCGCTGTTCCCGTCCAACCCGGCTTTGGTTGAAGCGATGGACCGTGTCCAGCAGATCTGCTCCACCGGCTCCAGCCTGCGTAAGGCCGCGAACCTGCGCGTCCGCTTGCCCTTGCAGGAGCTGACTGTGGTGGCACCCGGTGCAGATGCGCTGGAAGGCTTTGCCGCCGTCGTCGCTGATGAATTGAACCTGCGTTCGGTCCGCCTGCTGGACGCTGCGACTGCCTCGGCCGAGGAATTCGGCATCGAGCAGAAACTCGTGGTGAACGCTCGGGCAGCTGGTCCGCGCCTGGGCAAGAACGTCCAGCAGGCCATCAAGGGATCCAAGTCCGGCGATTGGTCTGTCAATGAGGCAGGTGTGGTGGTGGCCGGTGGCCTTGAGCTCGAGCCGCAGGAATACACGCTTGAGACTGTCGTGGCAGAAGCGGCCGACGGCGGCAGCGCTGCTGTCGCTGTGCTGCCGGGCGGCGGCTTCGTGGTCTTGAATACCGAGGTCACCCCGGAGCTTGCGGCAGAAGGATTGGCGCGCGACATGGTCCGTGCCATCCAGCAGGCACGCAAGGACGCCGGACTCAACGTGAGCGACCGCATCCGCACGTCCGTGGAGGCGTCCCAGGAGGTGGTGGCTGCCCTGGAAGCCAACGCGGAGCTGGTCAAGACCGAAACGCTGACGTTGGAACTGGAGGTTCTGTTGGCCAGTGTCGACGAGCCGCAGGTCACCGTCGTGAAGGCAGGAGCCTGATCCATGACTGACGAATTCTCGGTTGAAAGCGTCTACGCCGAACTTCTGGGCCGGGCGCCGGAAAACAAGATGGAGCCGCGCCTGGCTCCGTTGTTCCGTGCCATGGACGTGCTGGGGGAGCCGAACAAGGCCTACCCGATCATCCACATCACCGGTACCAACGGCAAGACGTCCACTGCCCGCATGATCGAGGCCGGGCTGCGTGCCCACGGGCTGAGCACAGGCCGCTACACCAGCCCGCATCTGTCCAAGGTCACCGAGCGAATCAGCATTGACGGCGAGCCGGTGCCGGACGCAACGTTCGTGCGTATCTGGGATGAGATCCGCCCGTACCTGGAAATCGTGGACAGTGAGCTCGTGGCCGACAACCAGCCGCGGCTGACCTACTTCGAATGCCTGACCATTCTTGGCTTCGCGGTGTTCGCCGATCAGCCTGTTGATGTAGCAGTCATGGAAGTTGGCCTGGGGGGCATCACTGATGCCACCAACGTCGGCGACGGCCAAGTCTCTGTCATCACGCCGATTTCCCTGGACCACACGGACCTCCTGGGCGACACCACAGAGGACATCGCCTACGAAAAGTCCGGCATCATCAAGCCGGGCGGTTTCCTGGTCAGCGCGGCCCAACCAGTGGATGCAGCCCAGGTCCTGTTGGAGAAGGCCCGGGAAGTGGACGTGCCGTTCCGCTTCGAAGGCGTGGAGTTCGGTGTGGAGTCCCGCAGCGTTGCTGTGGGCGGGCAGGTCCTGACCATTCAAGGGCTCGCCGGACGTTACGAGGACCTGTTGCTGCCGTTGCACGGTGCCCACCAAGCCGAAAATGCGGCCGTCGCAGTGGCTGCCTTGGAAGCGTTCTTCGGTGGGGGAGAGAAGGAACTCGACGCCGACGTCCTCAAGGAAGCCTTTGGCACAGTAACCTCACCGGGCCGGCTCGAAGTTGTCCGTACAGCGCCCACTGTTGTGGTGGATGCTGCGCACAACCCGGACGGGATTCGTGTCTCCTCCGAAGCGATCCAGGAGGCGTTCAGCTTCAGCAAGCTGGTGGTGGTGGTTGGCGTGCTCCGCGAGAAGGACGCCGAGGAAATCCTGAAGACACTCAAGGAATCCCTGGGCGGCCTGGCTGGCGAATTTTGCTTCACCCAGTCCAACTCTGCGCGTGCCGTTCCGGCGGCGGAACTGGCCGAACTCGCCGTCGACCTCGGTTTTGGCGAGGACAACGTCCACATCGCCGAGAAGCTCGACGACGCCCTCGAATGGGCCGTGGAGCGCGCGGAATCCAACGATGACCTCGCAGGCGGCGTCCTGGTGACCGGCTCCATCACGGTGGTGGCCGAAGCCCGGATCCTGCTCGGAAAGGCCGGTGCCTGAGCATGGCAAAAATGACCAAGGCGCAGCGTGAATGGCGGCCCGGCATGCCCAAGAAGCGCCGCTCCACCAAGGTGATGTTCGCATCCACCGTGCTGCTTCTCGAAGCCTTCGTCGCGTTCTTCGGTACGCTGGCGGTCTTTGGGTTGAGGCGGGGGGAAGTGGCTCCCGGCATCATCCTGGGTGTGGGAATCGCCTTGAGCGTGATCCTGGTGCTCGCCTGTGCAGTGCTGTCCAAGCCTTGGGGAATCGCCGTGGGTTGGGCACTGCAAGTGGTGCTCATCCTGACGGGCATTGCCGAACCCATGATGTTCATTGTGGGCATCTTGTTTGCCATTTGCTGGTGGTACGGGATCAGGGCCGGCATGAGGATAGACCGTGAGGTAGCCCAGCGGGACCGTGAGCAGGCGGAATGGGATGCCGCCCACGGTGACAAAGCAGACCCGCAAACCCCGTAAACTGGCTGGGAAAACCACCGAACATAAGCCACTGAACAATCACATTGGAGCAACTGTGAGCATTGAACGGACCCTTGTCCTGGTCAAGCCCGACGGCGTCGCCCGCAACCTGGGCGGAACCATCCTCGCCCGGATCGAAGCCAAGGGCTACACCCTTGCGGAGCTGAAGAAGGTCAACGCCACCCGCGAGCTGCTGGAGCAGCACTACGAGGAGCACGTGGGCAAGCCGTTCTACGAGCCACTGGTTGAGTTCATGCTGAGTGGACCGGTTATCGCGGCGGTCTTCGAGGGCCACCGCGTGATCGAGGGCTTCCGCTCCCTGGCTGGAACCACGGATCCCACCACCGCAGCCCCGGGCACCATCCGTGGCGACTTCGGCCGCGACTGGGGGCTGGCAGTCCAGCAGAACCTCGTTCACGGCTCGGACTCGGTCGATTCTGCAGAACGCGAGATCAAGATCTGGTTCCAAGGCTGATAACGCCGCACCGAGACTACAGATAAGGCCAATGTTCTTCGTGAACATTGGCCTTATCTGTCACTTCGCAAGGGTGTTACCTAAGCGGAGGACCCCACGAAGATGTGGATGAAGGAGAAGAAGATGGTGGCGGCGACGGCAACGTAGAGCAGCGCGACGATGATCCAGCCGGACTCGCCCAGCAGCTTTGTCATGGCAGGTGGCGCTTTGATGACACCGTGGCTGACATTGCGGATGGTCACCCACACGAACAACGGAATCATGGCCGCCCACACCACCATGCAGAACGGGCAGAGCACGTGGATGGCGTAAAGGGCCTGGGACCACAGCCAGACAACGAAGGCAAAGCCAAGGGTTACCCCCGCCTGAAGGCCCAGCCAGTAGCCGCGTGAGAACCTGGCTCCGGCGAGCATGCCCATGGCAGTGGTGATGATGACGGCAAAGGCAACGATGCCAATAAACATATTGGGGAACCCGAACACCGAGCTCTGCGGTGTCTGCATGACGGCGCCACAGGAAACCCAGGGATTCACATCGCAAACGGTCACGTGGTTGGGGTCCTTGAGCACTTCCAGCTTCTCCAGGACCAAGGCCCCCGAGGCTACCCATCCGATCACTCCGGTGATCAGCAGCAGCCAGGCAAAGGGCTTGTCACGGACAGAACGGGGAAGCGCATCCTGCTGCGGGCCTGCCTGCGCGGATAAATCCTCAACGGTAGGACTGGACTGGTTGGCCAGGTTTCCCCTGGCAGTGCTCGGCATCGCGGATCTGGTCCTTTTCAACGTACGGTCCGGCCTCGCCGGTATGGGCTCTTGGGAGGATTGTAACTCCGGAGGCTGGACAGTGCCCCCAGCTTCCGGCTGGCGCCCGCTCCTTGGAGCCGACGACACAACAGCCTGCGGTGGGAAAGTGTATGGGTGTGAGAGAATAAACATGGCCGGAACCCGATCCACATTCGGAATCCGGTCCGGTGACTTTGTTCCCAAGACCGCCAGTATGAGCTGGGCATGCCTGGATCACGTGATCCATGGTAGGCCCGCCATGACAATGGACGGCACCTGGTTGTGGCAGCAGAACAACGGGTTTCAGAACATTGGCGCCGGCCTTCCAGGGCTGCCGCACCCCAATGATGGTGCGAACCGGAAGGCATACTGCCGACTTCTGTCAACGCCTGCGGGTTTTGACAATATTTGCCCCACTGGGCGCCGGATGTGGCGGTGTCGCTGGGGCAGGAGTGTTGCCACATATGGATAATGACCAGGTTGTAGCCGTTAATGACGAGGCAGCTCCCGCGGAAACTGCGGAAGCGCCCAAGAAAACCACCCGGACCCGGCGCAAGGCTGCGCCCAAAGTTACTGCCGAGGTAGAGGCACAGGCGGCCGAAGCGGTTGTCGTTGAAGCGGCGGAAGCGCCGGAAGCCATCGAAGCCCCCGTTGCACCGGTACGCCGCACCCGCACACGCAAGAAGGCAGAGCCCGCCGAGCCCCTGCCCGGCTTGGGTGACGACGCCGCTGCCAGCGCGGAAGCTGCAGTAGAGACCCAGCCCGAAGCCGCTGCGGAACCCGCCCCCGAAAAGCCGGTCCGCCGTCGTCGTACTGCCAAGCCCAAAGTTGAGGCAGTTGAGGAGCCGGCTGTTGAGGAAGTCGTCGGCGAAAACACGACGCCGGAGCACAACTCCCAGCCAGAGGCGCCGGCCGCCGAGGTAGCAGCTGAAGAACCCGCAGCTGAAGCCGCCACGGAAGAGCCTGCCGAAGAAGCTGCTCCGGCTGCGTCCACCTCCCTGTTCATGGAGCCTGTCTCCATCACGTCCATGATCTTCCAGGCTCCGGACCTCACCACTGTTCCCCGCGTTGCCGCGGTGGAGGAGAAGGAAGAGGAGCCCGGGGAAGAGGCTGAGTCCGGCGCCGAGGATGAGCTGGAAGATGCCGGGAGTCGTCGTCGCCGTCGCAGCCGTGGCCGCCGCGGCCGCCGGGGAACCGAACGCGAAGAGAATGAAGCCGGGGACCACGCCGAGCCTGAGGACGAGGAAGCCCCCGCTGCTGAATCTTCCGAAGAAGGTGTGACCTCGCGTCGCCGCCGTCGCCGCCGCCGTGGCGACCAGGATCTCGAACTGACCGGCGGATCGGACGACGATCCGCCCAACACGGTGACCCGTGTCCGTGCGCCCCGCCCGATCACGGAAACTGCCCCTTCCAACCGCGTTACCAGCGTCAAAGGCTCCACCAGGCTTGAAGCCAAGAAGCAGCGCCGCCGCGAATCCCGCGAGACCGGACGCCGCCGCCAGGTCATCACCGAGGCCGAGTTCCTGGCCCGCCGCGAGTCGGTGGACCGCCAGATGATTGTCCGCCAGCGCGACGACAGAATTCAGATCGGTGTCCTGGAAGACGGTGTGCTTGCTGAGCACTTCGTTTCCAAGACCCAGCAGGATTCCCTGATCGGCAACGTATACTTGGGCAAGGTCCAGAATGTCCTGCCGTCCATGGAAGCTGCCTTTGTGGACATCGGACGCGGCCGCAACGCCGTCTTGTACGCCGGTGAAGTCAACTGGGATGCCGTCAACCTCGAAGGCCAGCCGCGCCGTATCGAGAACGCCTTGAAGTCCGGCGACTCTGTGCTGGTCCAGGTCACCAAGGATCCCGTGGGCCACAAGGGTGCCCGCCTCACCAGCCAGATCTCCCTCCCCGGCCGGTACCTGGTGTACGTTCCCGGTGGTTCCATGACCGGCATCTCCCGCAAGCTTCCCGACGTCGAACGCAACCGTCTCAAGCGCATCCTGAAGGACCGCTTGCCCGAAAACGCCGGTGTCATTGTCCGCACTGCTGCCGAGGGTGCGTCCGAAGAAGAACTGACCCATGACATCAACCGTCTGCGTGCACAGTGGGAAGGCATCGAAGGGCAAGCGTCTTCCACCAAGGTCCTGGCTCCTGAACTTCTCTACGGCGAACCGGACCTGACCATCAAGGTGGTCCGTGACGTCTTCAATGAGGACTTCTCCAAACTGATCGTTTCCGGCGACGACGCCTGGGACACCATTGAGGCCTACGTAACGTACGTTGCCCCTGACCTGGTGGGCCGGCTCGAGAAGTGGACCAAGGACCAGGACATCTTCGCTGCCTGGCGCATTGACGAGCAGATCCACAAGGCGCTGGAACGCAAGGTGTTCCTCCCGTCCGGCGGTTCGCTGGTCATTGACCGCACCGAAGCCATGACCGTGGTGGACGTCAACACCGGCAAATTCACCGGCAGCGGCGGAAACCTCGAGGAAACCGTCACCAAGAACAACCTTGAAGCTGCCGAGGAAGTTGTTCGCCAGCTCCGCCTGCGTGACATCGGCGGCATCATTGTCATCGACTTCATTGACATGGTCCTTGAATCCAACCGCGACCTCGTCCTCCGCCGCATGGTTGAGTGCCTGGGTCGTGACCGTACCAAGCACCAGGTGGCCGAAGTGACCTCCTTGGGCCTGGTTCAGATGACCCGTAAGCGCATGGGTACCGGCCTCCTGGAGGTCTTCGGGGAGCAGTGCGAGCACTGCGCCGGCCGCGGCGTGGTGACCCACGACGAACCCGTGGAGCACCGCCGGGCCAACGTCGTGGCCGCCGAGCACCACCGTCCCCATACTGAGGCGCAGCAGCCCACAGCCCGGACTGAGCGCAAGCGCCGCCGTGGAAAGGGCGGGGGACAGGCCATCACGGAAGCCCCGGCTCCGGTCCACACCGCGCAGTCCGCACCGGCCGCGCCTCCTGCCTCCACCGAACCGCAGGATCCGGCCCGGCAGGCCAAGGCTGAGGCAACCCGGGCTGCACTGGCTACGATTGCCGCTGCCGCCCATGCCGCCCACCTGCATGACGACGAAGTTCACCGCGCCGAAGAGCAGGCACGGGAGGCCGGTCAGCACCAGGCACCGGCTGATTCTGCAGCCCGGAGCGAGTCCGGCGGGCAGGGCGCCCGCGAAGCAGACCAGGACGCCGGCCGCGATTCACGGTCCACGCCGGTCCTGCGTTTTGGTGGCGAAGAGGTTGCGTTGCCGTTCGGGGAACACCATGAGGAACCAGCGGCAGCCAAACCGGTGATGAGCCTGGACCTTCTGGCCGAAGCCTTTTCCCACCTCGGTGCGGCTCCTGCCGGGAACCCCGAAGAGGTCCTCGCTCCCAAGGCGGCCGAAGCTCCGCAAACCGGCGCGTCGAAGCCTGCCGAAGTGGATCCGGAAGCTGCTGCGGCCTCAAAGTCCCGCCGAGGACGTCGTAACCGCAGTGCGAGCCGGGCCCAGGGTGCGGCCAATGAAACCAGCGTTGAACACCACGAGGTCACTGCTTCGGCAGCGAGTGGAACGGCACACGAGGCCAAAGCACCTTCCGAGCCGGCCAAGAAGGCTCCGTCCGCGGAGCCCATCATCCTGGGCGTCGGCGTACCAGCTTCGGAGCTCTAGCACCTGATCCGCGAGGGCCCTGCAGTAACCGTCACAGGCGGGTATTGCGGGGCCCTTTGCTGTGTACTCCGACCGGTCATATCCGGTCTTCAGCGTGGCGCAGTTGCCGGGCCAGGCTGCTTCCCGGCTACGCTGGTGGACTGACACGGGGTGCCGGGCATTGGGCCAGGCTGAGATCCAGACCCGTTGAACCTGTCCGGTTAGCACCGGCGAAGGGATGTCCCCATGACGGTATCGTCGTATCCTCCTGTGTATCCGCTGGCTGTTTCCGGCCCGGAGACGCCCCGTGTACTGAGCATCGCGGGCTCCGACCCCTCCGGTGGTGCCGGTATCCAGGCTGACCTGAAAAGTATCGCTGCCCACGGCGGCTACGGCATGGCGGCCATCACCGCACTGACCGCCCAGAACACCCTGGGCGTCAGTGCTGTCCATGTTCCCCCGGTGGATTTCCTGCGCAGGCAATTGGAAGCCATCAGTACGGACATCGCCATCGATGCCGTCAAGATCGGGATGCTCGGCGACGCAGCGGTTATTGACGAGGTCCGCAGCTGGCTCGAGGAGGTTCGTCCCGCCGTCGTGGTCCTGGACCCGGTGATGGTGGCCACCAGTGGCGACCGGCTCCTGCGCGCCTCCGCCGAGACGGCCCTGCGTGCCCTCCTTCCCTTGGCCGACCTGATCACCCCCAACCTGCCCGAACTCGCCATGCTGTTGGGGGAGCCCGAGGCAGTTGACTGGGCTTCGGCCCTGAACCAGGGCAAACGCCTCGCTGCTGAGTGCGGCAACACGGTCCTGGTCAAGGGCGGGCACTTGGCGGGGGCAGAATGCCCGGATGCATTGGTCAACACCAGTGGACTCCTGCGTCAGGACGTTATTGAGGTCTTTGGACCCCGCGTGGAGACGAAGAACAGCCACGGAACAGGGTGTTCGTTGTCCTCGGCCCTAGCTACTGTCCAGGCCCGCACCGGCGATTGGGAGTCTTCCTTGCGTGAGGTCAAGCCGTGGCTGCTCAAGGCCTTGCTGCATTCGGACAGTCTGGACGTCGGCCGCGGAAGCGGGCCGGTTCACCACTTCCACCACCAAAAGGTGCTCAGGCCGGGGGATTTCGCTGCTGCGCTCTGGAAAGAGGCCACGCCGGAGCTCGAGGCAATCTACAAGCTCAGCTTCATCGACGGGCTGAAAACGGGAGACCTCCCCGAAGATGCATTCAATTACTACTTAGCCCAGGACGCCATCTACCTCAATGGATACTCCAGGGTCCTGGCGCGTGCTGGAGCCCTTGCTCCCACCGAGAAGGAGCAGCTGTTCTGGGCCAAAGCGTCGCAGCAGTGCCTCGAAGTCGAATCCGAACTGCACAGGAACTGGCTCAGCACTCGGGAGGCGTCATCGGTGACCGGACCGGTCACGAAGTCCTATGTGGACCATTTGCTGGCGTCCTCTGCCACCGGCAGTTATGCCGTGCTGCTCGCGGCCATCCTGCCGTGCTACTGGCTGTACGCGGAGGTCGGCCAACAGCTTCATGGGGCGTTCCTGGAGGCAGGGGCCCCGGCCGGGCACCCCTACGCCGACTGGCTCAGGACCTACGCTGACGAAGACTTTGCCGCTGCCACAAGGAATGCGATCAATTTCACGGATGGCGCTGCCGCTGCAGCTTCGGTGGCAGAGCGGGCAGCCATGGTGGAGGCTTTTAGGTGGTCCTGCCGCTACGAAACTGCGTTCTTCGATGCTCCAAGGCTCTTCGCCGGACTGTCCTGACGAGGGCACTGATAGACGGATATCAGCGCGGTCACAGCGCGTCGCGGGCAAAATCGCGTTAATTGGGCCCAAACCCTGTAGGCTGTATGGGCACGGTGCCGGGAGAGTCCGTTACAACGGGTGACGCAAGTCACGTGGTAGCCTCCGGACCCGGCCTCATTTGCAGCTGAAGGTCAAACTAGCGTAATCTTGATCTTCGGTGCTTACGCCAACACTTGGGTTATGCCCCTTGGAATTGTTCATGGGATGACTCGCGGACTTCGATCAGAAGTCCACGGCGTTGAGGCACAGCGCGAACCAAGCCCGATTCCGGTTCAGGTTCCGCACGCAAATTTAGTTATAAACGTCGAGAGAAGTGAGTACCCAAGTGGTGTACGCGATTGTCCGCGCAGGCGGCCGCCAAGAAAAAGTTTCCGTTGGAGACTACGTAACGCTTAACCGCGTCCCCGGTGGAGCCGGCAGCACGCTTGAGCTGCCCGCCTTGCTCCTGGTTGACGGCGAGAAGGTCACCTCCGCAGCTGCGGAACTGGCCAACGTCAAGGTTACGGCTGAGATCCTTGAGGACCTCCGTGGTCCGAAGATCGTCATCCAGAAGTTCAAGAACAAGACCGGCTACCGGAAGCGTCAGGGTCACCGTCAGGAACTGACCAAGATCAAGATCACCAGCATCGCGTAACTTTCGTTACCCGCTGTTCAGGTTTTTCAGTTTCCCCAGAAATTTAGAGGCAGGCATTTCACATGGCACACAAAAAAGGCGCGAGTTCCACTCGCAACGGTCGTGACTCCAACGCACAGTACCTGGGCGTCAAGCGCTTCGGTGGTCAGGTAGTCTCCGCAGGCGAGATCATCGTTCGCCAGCGTGGCACCCACTTCCACCCCGGTGCAGGCGTCGGTCGCGGTGGCGACGACACCCTGTTCGCCCTGCAGGCAGGTGCGGTTGAGTTTGGTACTCGCCGCGGCCGTCGCGTAGTGAACATCGTTGCTGCTGCAGCTGCAGAGTAACAACAAGTTCTGAACCGGTGGAGCGGGCCAAAAATGGCCCGCTCCACCGTTCTTTTAACCGCATTACAATCGACTAGGGCGCTTTGGGCGCACTGGTTTTTGCAACAACGCTGGCAACAGCAACAAACGCTGTAAGGCAGCAAATGAGGAGATTCACGTGGCGAGCTTTGTAGACCGGGTAGTACTGCACGTATCCGGCGGAACCGGCGGCCACGGCTGTGTCTCTGTCAAGCGGGAGAAGTTCAAGCCGCTCGGTGGCCCTGACGGCGGCAACGGCGGTAACGGTGGCGATGTCATCCTTCGCGTGTCCGCCCAGACCACCACTCTGCTTGACTACCACCACGCACCCCACCGCCACGCCACCAATGGTGGCCCGGGCATGGGTGACTGGCGAGGCGGCAAGAACGGCGAGACCCTGATTCTTCCGGTCCCTGATGGCACCGTGGTCAAGACCAAGGACGGCGAAGTCCTGGCTGACCTCGTGGGCGAAGGTACTGAATATATTGCTGCTGCAGGTGGCCAAGGCGGCCTGGGCAATGCCTCGCTGTCCTCGCAAAAGCGCCGGGCTCCCGGTTTCGCGCTGCTCGGCATCGAAGGTGAATCCAGTGATATTGTCCTGGAACTGAAGTCCATCGCGGACATCGCGTTGGTTGGCTTCCCGTCTGCCGGCAAGTCCAGCCTGATCGCTGCCATGTCTGCGGCCCGGCCGAAGATCGCCGATTACCCCTTCACTACCCTTATCCCCAACCTTGGCGTGGTGCAGGCCGGCGAGGTCCGCTTCACCATTGCCGATGTCCCCGGCTTGATCGAGGGCGCCAGCGAGGGCAAGGGGCTTGGGCATAACTTCCTGCGCCACGTTGAGCGCTGCGCCGCACTGGTTCACGTGCTTGACTGTGGGACCCTTGAATCGGATCGCGATCCCTTGTCCGACCTCGCCATCATTGAGGCGGAGCTGGAGAAGTACGCGGTTGATATGAGCTATGCCGGTGTTGACGGCGAAGTAGTTCCCCTGAATGAGCGCCCCAAGCTTGTCGTCTTGAACAAGGTTGACCTTCCGGATGGCAAGGATATGGCTGAGTTTGTTCGTCCGGACCTGGAAGCACGGGGCTACCGTGTCTTCGAAGTATCGGCGACCAGCCATGAGGGGCTGCGCCAGCTCGGATTTGCCATGGCGGAGATCGTCAAAGCCGCTCGTGATGCTGTGGCTGTGGCGCCGCCCAAGGTGGCCCCGCCCGTGCTCCGTCCGCGTGCAGTCAACGAATCCGGCTTCAAGATCCGCCGCGAAGAAAAGAACCTCGAGCCGCTGTTCCGCGTCCTGGGCGAAAAGCCCGTGCGGTGGGTCAAGCAGACCGACTTCACCAATGAGGAAGCAATCGGCTACCTCGCCGACCGCCTGGCCAAGCTGGGGGTCGAAACGGAACTCTTCAAGGTCGGTGCCAAGCCCGGCGATACCGTGGTTATCGGTGAGGACGATGGAGTGGTGTTCGATTGGGAGCCCACCATGATGGCCGGTGCTGAACTCCTGGCAACCCCCCGTGGCACTGATATCCGCGTTGCGGACATTGGCGATCGTCCTACGCGTTCGCAGAAGCGTGATGAGCAGATTGAGCGCCGCGAAGCCAAGGCTGCCGCCCGCGCCGAACTTGAAGCCGAACGCAAGGCCGGCATCTGGACTGAGTCCGTCAGCGGCCGCCGGGCACAGACCGTGAGGGAGAGTACCCTGGACTCCGGTGATGACGACTAGGACCTTCGACGCTCCTGACACGGCCGAGGGCCTTGAGCGCCAGGCCCTCGCCACCGCCAAGCGCATTGTAGTCAAGGTCGGTTCCTCTTCCCTGACGAGCATCAAGGGCGGCATATCCGAGAAGTCCCTTGCCGGGTTGGTGGATGCGCTGGCAGAGAAGCGCAATGCCGGCACCGAGATCATCCTCGTCTCTTCCGGTGCCATCGCTGCCGGACTGGCTCCCTTGGGTCTGGCCAAAAGGCCCAAGGACCTGGCAACTCAGCAGGCTGCAGCGAGTGTGGGCCAAGGGCTGCTGATGGCCCGTTACACCCAGGCTTTTAGTGCCCATGGCGTGACAGTCAGCCAGGTACTGCTGACTGCCGATGACCTGATGCGTCGCACCCAGCACACCAATGCTTTCAGGGCGTTGAACCGTTTGCTCAACCTCGGCGTGGTGCCTGTGGTCAACGAGAACGACACCGTGGCAACGCACGAGATCCGCTTTGGGGACAACGACCGGCTGGCCGCTTTGGTGGCCCACTTGGTCCGCGCCGATGCGCTGGTGTTGTTGTCCGACGTCGACGCCCTCTACGACGGTCCGCCGTCCCAGGGTGCCAAGCGTATTCCGTTGGTTCGGGGTCCTCGGGACCTGGAGGATGTCACCATCGGCAAGGCCGGTAAGGCAGGCGTGGGAACCGGCGGAATGACGACCAAAGTTGAGGCGGCGTCGATCGCGGCCGGCTCCGGGATCCATGCCCTGGTCACGTCCACCGCCAACGCTGCTGCCGCCTTGGCGGGGGAGGACGTGGGGACCTGGTTCGCCGTCAACGGCAACCGCAAGCCGGTACGTCTGTTGTGGTTGGCGCATCTGGCGACAGTTCACGGACGCTTAATGCTCGACGACGGCGCGGTGAAAGCCGTGCGTGAACGGCACAGGTCGCTCCTGCCGGCGGGGATCTCAGAGGTCAGCGGGGATTTCGAAGCCGGCGATCCTGTGGAGATGGTTTCCCATGACGGAACCGTCGTGGCGCGTGGTTTGGTGAACTACTCCTCGGATGAACTCCCGCGCATGCTCGGCCGCACTACCCAGGAGCTCGGCCAGGCGATGGGGCGCGGTTACGACCGCGAAGTTGTTCATGTTGACGATCTGGTGCTCCTGCGGACCTCCCGCTCATCTAAACTTGGAGCATGACTGAAGCGCTGACCCCTGATGCCCCCGTGATTTCCGACGTTGCCGGTACTGCCGGACAAACGCCGGAGAGCCCCGTGGCAGGCGGCGCTCCGCTCTCTCCGGAGGATATCCAGGCTGCTGTCCATGCCATAGCCGACCGTTCCCGCAAGGCCGCCCGCCGCATGGGCCAGGCGAACCGTGCCTGGAAGGACCGTGCGCTCCGCGCCATCGGTACAGCCCTGGTGGAGAACCGGAAGCATGTTTTGGAAGCCAACGCCAAGGACATCGCAGCAGGCCGCGCCAGTGGCACTTCTGCAGCACTCCTGGACCGGTTGACCCTCACCCCTGCCCGGATTGACGGGCTTGTTTCCGCCTTGGAGAACCTGGCAGGCTTGCCCGATCCCGTGGGCAACGTTGTCCGCGGACAGACGCTCCCCAACGGGTTGCGCCTTCGCCAAGTCAACGTCCCCATGGGTGTTGTGGCAGCGATTTATGAGGCACGTCCGAACGTCACCGTGGATATCGCAGGATTGGCACTGAAGAGCGGCAACGCCGTGATCCTGCGTGGCGGGTCCGCCGCCGCAAACACCAACGAGGCCTTGGTGCGGATCCTTCGCGAAGCCCTGGACTCAGTGGGCCTGCCCGCCGATGCTGTCCAGACTGTGGATCAGTACGGTCGCGAAGGTGCCAACGTGCTGATGCGCGCCCGCGGACGCGTGGACGTCCTCATTCCGCGAGGTGGACGGGACCTCATCCAGACAGTGGTGACCAACTCCGCCGTACCCGTCATTGAGACCGGCGAAGGCAACGTCCACATCTTCATCGACGAGTCCGCCAATGAGGAAATGGCAGTGGAGATCCTCCTCAACGCCAAAACCCAACGTCCCAGCGTCTGCAACACGGTGGAAACCCTGCTGGTGCACTCCGGGGCAACAGTGCTCCCTGCCGTTGCCAAGGCGCTGCGGTCACAAGGGGTGACGCTGCATGTGGATGAGAGGATTGCCGCTGCCCTGGGCGGGGACGTTGAAACCGTTCCCGCTGACGACGACGATTGGGCCACCGAATACATGGACCTTGACCTCGCCGTGGCCATGGTGGACAACCTGGATGAAGCGGTCAACCACATCCGCAAGTGGACTACCGGACACACGGAAGCGATCCTCACCAACAACCTGGCCAATGCCGAGAAGTTCATTGCAGAGATCGACTCCGCTGCCGTGATCGTCAACGCCTCCACGCGCTTTACCGACGGCGGCGAACTGGGCCTCGGCGCGGAGGTGGGTATTTCAACACAGAAGCTGCACGCCCGGGGTCCCATGGGTCTCACGGAGCTGACCACCACCAAGTGGATCGTCCAGGGTGAAGGCCAAGTCCGCAGCTAGCAACGCTGTAACATAGAACAGAAGTCCGGAACGTCGGGAAGCCCCGCCGTGCAAACATTTGAGAACCAACTAGGGGAGAAGATGCTGTTTCAGCAGATCGCCACGTCCATTGCCGCCCAAACAGAAGGCGGCGGCCACGAGGAACTCGCACCCTTGTGGGCAGAGCCGTGGGTCTTCGGCATCGTGATGTTCGCCCTCATGCTGGTCCTCCTGTTCGTAACGCTGTCCTACACCAACCTGGGCAACCGCCACGAGGCTGTTGAAGAGCACTCCGACCCGCACCGCCAGCACCCGAACAAGCACACCCACGGGCAGGGCCACTAACATTATTGCCGCAACACCACGTGGGGAGTCGGGGCGCAGGCTTCGGCTGGGCGTGATGGGTGGAACATTTGATCCGATCCATCACGGCCACCTTGTGGCTGCCAGCGAAGTAGCAGCCAAGTTTGGACTCGACGAAGTGGTTTTCGTGCCCACGGGACAACCGTGGCAGAAGTCGCACAAACTTGTCAGCGAGCCGGAACACCGGTACCTGATGACAGTGATTGCGACAGCATCCAACCCCCGGTTCACGGTGAGCCGGGTGGATGTTGACCGTCCCGGACCCACGTTCACCATAGATACCCTGCGTGATCTGAGGGCCCAGCGTCCTGACGCAGACCTGTTCTTCATTACCGGCGCGGATGCCTTGGCCCAGATCCTGTCCTGGAAAGATGTGGATGAGTTGTGGTCTCTGGCGCACTTCGTCGGGGTGACCCGTCCCGGACATGAACTGAACGACCTCGGACGGACTGACGATGTCAGCTTGCTCGAAGTTCCCGCTATGGCGATCTCCTCCACGGATTGCCGGATCCGGGTAGGTGCAGGCAACCCCGTCTGGTACTTGGTGCCGGACGGCGTGGTGCAGTACATCGCAAAATATGGACTGTACGCGCCCCAGCCCGTGGCAGGGGAGCTGACGCCCGTACTGTCCGGATCAGACGACCAAGCACGTACTGAATGAGTTTTGAATGAGCAGCCAGGAACAGCGACCCATCCGTAGCAGGCGTGAGCTTCGTCGCGCCCGGGAAGAGCAGTCGGAGACGACGTCGCAGGCAAACCCCGCAGCGCAGCCAGAGGGCACTGCTATGTCGAACGCCGGCGCGCAGCCGGATGACACTGCGAAGCCTAATGACACTGCGAAGCCGAACGACACTGCGAAGCCTAATGACACTGCGCAGCCTAATGACACTGCGCAGCCTAATGACACTGCGCAGCCTAATGACACTGCGCAGCCGAAGGTCCCGGCGAAGGCCGATGCGGGTGTCACGGTTGGCGCTAAAGCTGATGCTGGTGGCGGTGCGGATCGTCCCCTTGCGCGTAATCGCCGTGCCGCCGATGGTCCGGTGGATGCTGTAGGAACGGCGGCGCAGGAGCGATCCTCGCAGGTCCGGGCGCGGGACCGCGCGGCTCTACGGACTATCAAGGAACTTGCGGATAAAGAAGAGCAGCTTTCCGGAGGTGGGCCCCCCACGCGGCGCCAGCTTCGACTTCAGCAACTCCAGGCCGAGGTAGCCACCTCCATGAACCCGATCGTTCCGGCGGCGGGCTCAACGCAGGTGACGGCAAAGCCTGGTTCTGCAACGGATGGCGTCGAAACCCCCGAAGCTTTGGCCCCCGTCGACGCCAAGACCGTCGCCGTTGAACCTGATGCAGCAAAGCCCGGTAGCGCAAAGTCCGGGATATCCAAGCCCGGCCCGGCAACGCCCGAGGCTTCCAAGCCTGGCTTGTCCAAGCCCGCGGGCGGTAAGCCGGAGGGCGGCAAGACCGCGGCCGGCAAGACCGCCCCTGAGGACAACCCGTCCAACAACATCGTTCCTGATGCTGCTGCGGAAACCGGAATGTCCGTTGAGCAGGCGCTGGCTGTCCGCGAGTTGATTGCGGCGCAGGTCCAGAATCAGACGTCCAAACTGGAGCATATTGCCGAGCAGGATCCGTTGGCCGTGGATCCAGCAGTGTTGGCGGAGCAGATCGCCTTGGCCGAGCGTGCAGCAGTATTGAACAAACGCGCTGCAGCCAAGCAGAAGCTCGCTGAACAGAACAAGGCTGAGCAGAACAAGGCGGAGCAGGCCAAATCTCCGGCCGCCACGTCGGGTCCTTCCACGGCCAACAACCTCGCCATGGTGACTCCATTGGAGTTCGTGAAGGTTCCTGGTGTTGAGCGTCCTGTCATGAAGCGTCCCAGCACCACGTTTGTTCCGTTGATCACCTCGGCAGGTCCCGCATTGGACGCCTCGCAGGTCAAGAAGCCGGTTTCCCGGGGCCGCGCGGGCGTTCTTGCCCGTGCGGAAGCTGTTGCCAGGTCAGCCAGGAAAAAGCCTGTCGCAGCAGCAGAGTCGGCCGAAGAGACGCAGCGACCACCAATTTCTGCCAGCACGGCTTACGGACTTGATCCGTTGGACGTCAATACTGCAGGTCTGGCCAGGGCGCAGCGCAACAGGCTGCTGCAGTACGGTGTTTTGGCTTTGGGCTTGGTTGCGCTCATCGTCGGCATCATCATGATCACCAGCGGCTAGTTCCGCTTCATCTCGGCATACGCCAAACCAAGGCCACAGGCCACAACAAGGAGTCCCCGTGTCTGCACATGAACAATCCATCACCCTCGCTCGTCACGCCGCTCGTGCAGCGGCCGATAAGCTCGCCGAAGACATCGTTGCCCTTGACGTCAGCGAGCGGCTGGCGCTCACTGACATCTTCCTGATCGCTTCTGCTCCCACAGAGCGCCAGGTCAACGCGATCGTCGATGGCATTGAGGAAGAACTGCTCAAGCAGGATCTGCGTCCGGTACGCCGTGAAGGCCGCTCCGAAGGCCGCTGGGTTTTGCTGGATTATGCCGACATCGTAATCCACGTCCAGCACGCCGAAGATCGCGTGTTCTATGCACTGGAACGCCTGTGGAAGGACTGCCCGGTGGTGGATCTGGAGCTCGGTGACGATGCCTCCGCCAAGGCTGTTCCCGCGGAGGACTCAGAGCACTAGGAAGCTGCGTTTTCCGAATATGCCCGATTTGGAATTTTCGGAAACGCTGTTCTAAGATATTTGAGTTGCTTCGGCGCAGATGGCTGAAAGGCCGGACGTGAAGCAGCAAGGATATGGGGCTGTGGCGCAGCTGGTAGCGCACCTGCATGGCATGCAGGGGGTCAGGGGTTCGAGTCCCCTCAGCTCCACCACCAAGGGTCCTGCTTTCCTTATGGAAGGCAGGACCCTTTGCTGTCCCCGGTGACTATTTGGCCGCAGCCGTAGTCAGGGCCGGCAGCATGAATTCCCACATCTCTTCAATCCTGGCCATGACATCCTCCCGCTTGGTGAGGACTTCGGAGACCATTTGAACCCCGGTGAAGGATGCGATCAAGTAGCGGG
>NZ_JABMCX010000280.1 GCF_013179505.1 Paenarthrobacter sp. CM16
GACTTGGCCGCCTCCGCGGGGTTGATCCAAAACTGGCCCGGCTCCCCTAAGGTGGCGTAGAAGTCGGCGATCAGCAGTTGATGGGATACGCCCCAATACGATCTCCCGCCGGTTTCCGCCACCCGCTCTTGGATGACCTCAACGGTTCCGTCCGCGTAGCTCACAGTGAGATCACCCCGCAGGCTGAGGGTCGCCTTTTCGGTAACGATGTCCAGCGTCACGGGTGCATTCACGGCGTTGGCCAGGGTGGCGTAAAAAACGCTGCGGGCCCCATTGACGTGCTCGGCAACGAACTCGGCTGTGTCTTCCACCTCGATCACGCCACCCAGCGAACGGGTGGACGCACGGCCTTCCACTTTGGCGACATCACCCACCAGCCACTGCAGCAGGTCTACCGTGTGGATGGCTTGGTTCATCATCAGCCCGCCCCCACCTTCCGCCCACGTACCGCGCCATGGACGGTTCCGGTAGTAGCTTCCGTCCCGGTGCCACATGACGGTTGCCGAGGCGCCGACCACCTGCCCCAACGTGCCGCCGTCGAGCAGTTCATGCATGGCTTGTGACGTCGCGTTGTAGCGGTTCTGGAAGCAGACGCCGATCCTTGCCGGACTCCGCTCCGCCACCTCGATCAGCCGCTGCCCCTCTTCCAAGGTGTGCGCCAGCGGTTTTTCCACGATCACATTGACGCCGCGCTCAAGGCAGTCGGCCGCCACCGAGGCGTGGAGGTGGTGGGGAGTGCAAACATGTACGACGTCGGGACGCACCTCCTGGAGCATGTCCAGGTAATCTGCGTAGCCGGGGACGCCGTGGGCAGCTGCCGCCGCTGCCAACCTTTCGGGGTCGGTATCGCAAACTGCCACCAACTCCGCGTTCTCCAACGCAGATAGTGCCTCAAAATGTACGGTCGAGATGTCGCCGCAACCGATGACTGCCGCTGTAGGCATGTCCTGCTCCTTCGAAGGATGATGCTGAATTGTTGGGGGTCCAGGCTGTCAGGCCAGGGTCACGCCGTTCTTGCTTGCCAGGCCGGCGAAAGCACGGGCGGCGATGCCAAAGGCCACGGGGCCTGAGTATCCGCCGAGTTCGTGGGCGCTGGCCAAATGCGGCTCCAGGGAAGCGAAGCCGCTGTAACCATCGGCGGCGAGGGCAGCAATGGTGGCGTCCAGTTCGCCGTCGCCTTCGCCGGAGGGAACAACTTCGCCGGTGGTGGCGATCGCATCCTTCACCTGGAGGTACTCGAGGTACGGGCGAAGCAAAGCGTAGCCGTCGGTGTATGGCTTGACGCCCACCTGGACAAAGTTGGCGTTGTCCCAGGCGACCCGCAGCGCCGGGGACGCCACGGTTTCCATGATGTCCAGGACGCGCTCAGGGGTGTCGCCGTAGATACCCTTCTCATTCTCGTGCAGCAGAACCACACCGCCGGCTTCCGCTTCAGAGGCCAAGGCCGTCATCCGCTCCATCACGGCATCCCGGATCTCTTCCTGGCTCTGGTCCTCACCACGATAGAAGGAGAAGATGCGCACGTACTTGGTCTCCAAGGCCTTCGCCACGGAGATTATCTGGCGGAGCCGTGCGAGCTCGTGCTCTACCGGGAGGCTGACATCCACCTTGCCGATGGGGCTGGCAACGGCGGAAACCTTCAAGCCCTTTTCATCCAGGATCCCCTTCAGCCGCTGCACAGCATCGGGCTCGAGCTCGGAGACGTTAGTGCCCCAGGCGCTGCGGACTTCAATGTGACTCGCGCCGAGGGCCAGCAGTACTGCGGCCTGGACGGTGGGATCTGGATCTACTTCGTCGCCGAAACCGGACAGGCTCCACACGGCTTGGGGATGGGTCACGAATTCTCCTAGGTAGCCCCGTGATGCCACCGGCGGGAGCGCAGTGATGCAGTTCACAGGAGTGTCTTGTCCTCACGAGTTTAGCCATCGTGGCACTATCTTGACAACCGATTGCCATTTACTGCCAAGGTGTGGCATTCTTGACCCACGGTGTGGCAGTGGTCACAGCCGGATGATTTTTTGTCGTTCCGGGAGGAACGCCCATGTTTGCTGTTCAGAGAGGAACGCCCATGGCGACGCAACCCATGGCAACAGGCCGGCCTGCCACCATCCACGACATCGCGGCCCTGTGCGGCGTCGCGGCGTCCACGGTTTCGCGTGCGCTAGCCAATCCTGAGCGCGTCAACATCCGCACCCGCGAGCGGATCCAAGCTGCCGCTGTCGAGCTCAATTACACGCCCAATTCGCAGGCGAAAGCCCTCAGCTCCGGGAAGACCGGCGCCGTGGGCGTCCTGGTTCCGGATATCACCAACCCGTTCTACTTCGACCTCATCCGCGGCACCCAGTTGCAACTCAAAGCCGCCGGCTACACGCAGTTGCTGGTCGATACCGAGGAATCGGACGAGGTAGAGGCAAGCACGCTGGAGCAGCTACGCAAGAGTGCCGATGGCGTGATTGTTGCTGCGTCCCGCCTCAATGACGACTCCCTGGCCGCTGCCGCGGCGCTGATGCCGATGGTCACGGTCAACCGCGACGTCGACGGCGTCCCCGCAGTCATCATCGACACCCCCTCGGCTATGCCGCAAGCACTGGACCACCTCATTTCCTGGGGCCACACGTCCGTTGCCTACGTGTCCGGCCCTGCCGTTTCGCAGTCCAGCGCCCGGCGATGGGACGCACTGTCAGCAGCTGCGGAGGAACGCGGTGTGGAGGTCCGCCGCCTTGGACCCTTCGCGCCCAAGACGCAATCCGGCGCTGCCGCAGCCGACGCCGCCGTCCACAGCGGGGTCACTGCCTGCATCGTGTTCAATGACCTGATCGCCATCGGCATGCTGCAACGGCTCCGTGAACGTGGCCTCCGGGTGCCGGAGGACATGAGCATTGTGGGCTGTGACGACATTTTTGGGGCCGACTTCTGCAATCCGCCGCTGACCACCATGAGCTCGCCCATTGAGCAGGCCGGCAGGGTGGCGGTATCCATGCTGCTGGCCCAGTTGAATCCACTCGCCGGCGGCGGCAACAGGAACCGCTCCGTCATGCCCACCCACCTCACGGTTCGCGGTTCAACAGGTCCTGTCCCCTCAACCTAGGGCGATTCGCCGCAGGGCATAGTCACCTCCTGCCGAATCACCAGCGCAGCCGAATCACCGCCGCAATATGGTTGAGGGTTCGTGACGCGGCTGACTAGTGTTGGACCATGCGCGAACTCCAGGAAAAGATCATTGAAGAAATGGGCGTCCAGCCCCGGATCGATCCTGCGGAGGAGATCCGTCAGCGGGTCGCCTTCCTGAAGGATTACGTCAAAGCAACAGGCACCAAGGGCTTTGTGCTGGGTATTTCCGGAGGGCTCGATTCCACGCTCGCCGGGCGCTTGGCCCAGCTGGCAGTCGAGGAGCTCGAAGCTGAAGGCGTTGATGCGAACTTCGTGGCCGTCCGGCTCCCCTACGGCGTCCAGCACGACGAAGACGACGCCCAGGCGGCCCTGGACTTCATCAAGGCCAAGACCGAGTGGACCTTCAACATCTCCGCGGCCGTTGACGGCTTCGAGGACGAGTTCCAGAAGACCACCGGCGCTGAAATCTCCGACTTCCACAAGGGCAACACCAAGGCCCGGGCACGCATGATCGCGCAGTACGCCCTGGCCGGCGAGCACAACTACCTGGTGATCGGCACCGATCACGGCGCCGAGTCCGTCACGGGCTTCTTCACCAAATTCGGCGACGGCGGTGCGGACATCCTTCCGTTGTTCGGCCTGAACAAGCGCCAGAACCGGACGCTCCTTGCCGAGTTGGGCGCTCCCGCCCGCCTGTGGCAGAAGGTTCCCACCGCCGACCTCCTGGACGACAAGCCCGGCCGCACCGACGAGGACGAGCTCGGCATCACCTACGACCAGATCGACGATTACCTCGAAGGCCGCGGGGTGCCTGATGGAGCGGCAGAGCTCATCGAGCAGAAGTACCTCCGGACGCGCCACAAGCGCACCGTTCCGGTCACCATCTTCGATACCTGGTGGAAATAAGCGCATTACCGCTCTGACCAAACCACAGCGTTCAAAACCACCGCGCTGACAAAACCACGACGGCGGGTGCCGGCTTCCCTACGGAAGTCCGCACCCGCCGTCGTGCTTTAACCAACCCTCTCCCACATCCCGCGCCCTTCCCACCAACCCTCTCCCACATCCCGCGCCAGGTCTTGACGTCCCGATAGATACCGATATATCGTTAACTATCGCCGATACTTCTTCGGTGATTCACACAACCGAAAGGACGATGCTGTTATGAAAGGCATCAACGAAAACAACAACTCATTCCCTGAGCACGACCATGGACACCCCGAACACGGACACGGCCGAGGCCGCTTCAACCGGGGCAAGGGCCGGCGCGGACCGGGCGGGCACGGCGGGGGCGGATTCGGTCCGGGCTTCGGCCCTGGCGGTTTCGGTCCCGGGTTTGGCCCCGGTTTCGGGCCGAGGGGCTTCGGTCCCGGCGGTGCACGCCGAGCCAACCGTGGTGACGTCCGGGCAGCGATCCTCTCGCTCCTGGCCGAGGCCCCGTCCAATGGATACGGCCTGATCAAGACCATCGCCGAGAAGACATCCGGGGCCTGGCGTCCCAGCCCCGGCTCGGTCTACCCCACCTTGCAGCAACTGGTGGACGAAGGACTGATCGTCGCCGTCGGCGAGGGCCGCCGCACCGAGTTCACCCTCACGGACGATGGCAAGGCTTATATTGCCGAGCATGAGGAAGAGCTCGCCAACGCCTGGAACACCGAGGCCGATGCAACCGGACCTGCATTCCACCAAAGCGTCGGCAAACTCATGGGAGTGATCCACCAGTTCCGCTCGGCCGCCACGGACGAACAGCGCCAGGCAGCCATTGAAAAGCTCGACGAGACCCGCCGCGCCCTCTACCTGATCTTGGCTGACTAATGCCTGCTGAAGTCCTCTTGACCTTGACGTAACGTCAACCCCTACTGTCGAAGAACAAGCACAGGACGGAGGACGTATGGACTGGTCAATTCAGGAAATCGCCAAGATTGCAGGGACAACCAGCCGCACGCTGCGTCACTACGACGACATCGGGCTGCTGAAGCCAAGCCGGACCGGCCATAACGGCTACCGCTACTATGACGGTCCGGCCTTGGTTCAACTCCAGCGCATCCTCCTGCTCCGGGAACTGGGGCTTGGCCTGCCGGCCATCGCCGAAGTTCTCGATCGCGAGACCGATACCGTCAAGGCGCTCAGCAGCCACCTGGACTGGCTCGCCCAGGAGCAGGACCGGTTGACCCGGCAGATTGCCTCCGTTCGGCAAACCATCGACACAATGAAAGGGGATGGAAAGTACATGGCACAGAACATGTTTGATGGCTTCGACCACACTCAATACAAGGACGAGGTGGAGGAGCGCTGGGGCAAGGACGCCTACGCCGCCAGTGATTCGTGGTGGCGCCGGATGAGCGCAGAGGAAAAGCAGCAGTGGAAGGATCGCGTCCAAAAGCTGGGCACGGACTGGATCTCAGCAGCAGAGTCCGGCGTTGCACCTGACAGTACCGAAGCCCAGGATTTGGCACGACGCCACGTTGAATGGCTTCGCGGCATACCCGGAACCCCGACGGCGGCACCTGGCGGAGACATCAAGGGTTACGTCACGGGACTTGGCGAGATGTACGTTGCTGACCCTAGGTTTGCCGCCAATTACGGCGGGGAAACGGGGGCGATTTTCGTCCGGGACGCTTTACGGGTTTACGCAGAAAAGAACCTCTAAACGGTCGGGATGCGCTGATCAGAGTTAGGCAATAGTCTGACCGAATGGGTACAAGCACCGTGAAATCCGGCGAACAGGTTGACAGGCAGAAGCGCATTCTCGAAGCGGCACTGGAATTGCTGTCCCGCCACGGCATTTCGGGCATCAACATGCGGGCCGTGGCACGTGAAGCCGGCGTCGCACTGGGGCTTGTGAACTACTACTACGAAGACAAATCGAGTTTGATCCGCGCGGTGCTCCACCAGATCGAAGAGCACGACCTCCTGCTGGTGGAGCCTTCGCCCGCCTCAACCCCGGACGAACAACTCCGGGAGTCTCTTCGTCGCGTTGCCGACCCAGGGCTCCTGACCACCCCGTACCTTTCTCTTCGCCTCCA
>NZ_JABMCX010000281.1 GCF_013179505.1 Paenarthrobacter sp. CM16
ATGTAGTACGACTGGTCCAGCCAGTTCCAGCCCAGGCCCTTGTCTGCCCGGAGGAGGTCTTCGCTGAATGACTTGGCTTCCGGGTAGATTTCCGTGGCGTTGATATGGACGCCGAAGCTGGCATTCCACTCCTTTCCTTCTTTGACGAGGGTATTGAGGTCTTCCAGGCCGCCTGCACGGGTGTTGAAGTTGTTGCCGTAATCGGTGTTGGCGGAGTCGTGGCCCTCGCTGGTGTAGCCCTTGAGCATGGCCACCTGCCCCAGCCCGTCGGTGGCCAAGGCGATGCGCTTGACGTCATCAAGGGTCCGGAGGAAGGGGTGGGTTGCCTGTGAGGCGAAGTTGAAGGGAATGTGGGTAATCACGTTGTCCGGCGTCTGTTCGCCCTTATGGGCGTTGACCTGGATGGATCGCATGGCGATTGCCGCATCCTGCCAGTCCACACCGCCGTCGGCATTTGCGTCGGCGGTGATGGCAACGCGGGTCCACGGTAGTTCCTCGGTGGTTGTGGAGCCTTCTGCCCGGTACAGCCACTGGCCGCTGGCAAGACCCATGGAAACACCTCCGGCTCCGTCGCTGACTGCTTGCCGCCAGAAGCGCCCGCGGTCCTTGGCACCCGGACCTGAGGATGTGTCGTAGAGGGCATTGGATTCGACGGCGGCGCCCAGGGATGCGGTGTTGGCCAGGGCGTAGGCGGAACTCTTGGCGGTGGCGTCCAGGGGAGTGGACGCCGTGATGGGCGTGAATTCATCGCCGGTAACGCTGCGGTCCACGGACAGGTTGGCTGTGGAGACCTGGGCCCCGGGTTGGGTGGATCCCACGGTCACCAGGTTCATCCGGGGTAGCTGCACGGTTTTGACCTGATGATCAGCCGATTCCTTGATCTCTGTGACATTGAAGGACACCACGTTCTTCTTGACCGAGAGCCGGGCCTTGATGACGGTGTTGCCGAATTCCGGAACGGTCAGTACGTACTCCCGGGCGTCGTCTCCGGATTCAGTAGACGTCCCGGTCACTGCGTACTCCACACCGTTGAGGGTGATGGTACTGAGCCGGGTTACGGTGCCGTCCAGGCGTTCTTGGGTGGCGGTGTCTGTGTAGCCAATGACATGGGGGAATGCGGTGGCAACGTCCACGGCAAGCTGGCCGGAGGTGATGGTTGCAGTGTCGTTGGCGCTGACGGTATCTGCCTCGGGGGCGAACGGGAAAGACGGGACTGCCGCAGTTGCGGGTTGGAGGACCAGGAGTCCGAGCGAGGATGAGGCGACGACGCAGGCCAAACTGAGCGACACGAGGCGTCTGGGGGATGACAAGCGGGGCATGATGCTCCTTCTTGATTTTTCCGAACTGATTACGATCATGTTCTTGCGGACGTGTCTAAGACTGCTGCACAGAACAGAAGTTGACAAGAGTTAACAGGCAGTTAACTTAATTGCACACTTGGGCGCATGCTTTCCCGATGAATCCGGACATTTTGGCAGCGCGGGAATTATGAGCAGTCTTCCCCTTGGATGATCCTTGTGAGATCGAAAATGATCGTTTAGTGTTTCTATAGATCAGAAAACGTCATTAAGCTGAGCTGGGAGCGGAACACACGATGAGCGAGAACACACTGGGTGCCTTCATGGAGGAAGAGCTGGTTTCCCAGCCCGAGGTTTGGCGGCGGGCGGTGGAGCAGGCTCGCGCCGAGGAGTTGCTTCCGGCCGACGGCCAGCGCATCGCAGTGATCGGTTGCGGGACATCCTGGTTTATGGCCCAGAGCTATGCGGCAGCCCGCGAATCCGCAGGGAAGGGCGTCACCGACGCCTTCGCCGCATCCGAGGCTTTCCTCAACAACAACAGTGCCGATCGCCAGTACGACGCCGTTGTGGCCATTACACGGTCAGGGACCACCACGGAGGTACTGGAGATCCTCGCGGAGCTTCAGGGGATCGTCCCCACCGTGGCCATCATCGGCGACACCACGTCTCCGATCATCGACCTCGCAGATGCCGTGATCGGCCTGCAGTACGCCGATGAACGCTCGGTGGTGCAGACCCGATTCGCCACCACTGCCTTGGTCTACCTCCTGACAAGCCTCGGCATTGACGTGCAGCAGGCCATCGAGGACGCTCGTGAGGCCGTCAGCGCCCCGGTCCCGCAAGAGCTGTTGGATGCCGAGCAGTTCACCTTCCTGGGCACCGGCTGGACCGTAGGGCTGGCCCACGAAGCCGGCCTGAAAATGCGCGAGGCAGTGCAGGGCTGGACCGAGTCCTACCCCGCCATGGAGTACCGCCACGGACCCATCTCCATCGCCGCCCCGGGCCGCGTTACCTGGCTGTTTGGTACCCAGCCCGAAGGCCTGGACGACGACATGGCCGTCACCGGTGCCCTCTACATCCACACCGACAAGCATCCGTTGGCTGAATTGGCGCGGGTCCACAAGGTCACCTTGGAGCGTGCACGCGTCCGCGGCCTGAACCCGGATCTGCCCCGCAATCTGACGCGCTCCGTCATTCTCGACGCCTCCGCCTAGGTCCCGGTCATGGTTCTCGGAGCCGCAGAGTCACCGGTCCTCTCCTTCGACGTTGGCGGGACCGATATCAAGGCCGGCTTGGTGGATGCCCGCGGGACAGTCCTGGGCATGCGCCGTGTACCTACACCATTGGATCCTGCGCGCCCCGGCGAAGCTGTCTTGGACCGGCTGGCGGAGCTTAAAGCGGAATTGGCTGATGAGTTCCCGGACGCCCCCGCCCGGGCGGCCGGCATCATCGTCCCGGGCATCGTGGACTCCGTTGCCGGCATAGGCGTCTACTCGGCCAATCTTGGCTGGCGTAATTTCCCGTTCACTGCCGAGGCAGAAAAGCGACTTGGGATTCCAGTGGCCTTTGATCATGACGTCCGGTCCGCTGCGGCCGTTGAACACAGCTTCGGCGGATCCAAAGAGTTCAAGGACGTTGTGGTGATGGTGGTGGGGACCGGCATCGCAGCAGCCGTTTTCTCAGGGGGCAAGGCCGTGACCGCAGGCGGTTTCGCCGGTGAGCTTGGCCATGCCCAAGTCCCGGACCCCGACGCCGGCCCCGGCCCCGCCGGCTCCACCATCCTCGAGGCCGTGGGATCGGCCGGTGCCATCGCCAAACGCTACTACCGGGCCTCCGGGAACCGCGTGAACGGTGCCCGTGGTGTCCTGCTCCGGGCGCGGGACGGCGATGAAACAGCCGCCCGTATCTGGGCCGATGCCGTGGATGCCCTCGCCTTCACCATCTGCCAGTGCGTCAACATCATGGGAACCGAAGCGGTAGTGATCGGCGGCGGCCTGGCCGAAGCCGGGGACGAACTGCTGGAGCCCCTCCGGGTGGAAGTGGACCGGATCCTCGATTTCCAGCGACGCCCCCAGCTGATCAGGGCCCAACTGGGACAAAACGCGGGGTTGCTCGGTGCGGCCTTGAATGCACGGGCACTCCTGGGAGCAGCACAATGAAGCGAGCCAACGTCAACCGCATCATCACAGTTACCGCGAACCCCGCTATCGACATGACCTACACGGTGCAGGGAATCACCGAGGGCGCCAGCCACCGTGTACCCACACCGTTGAGCCGGGCCGGCGGCAAGGGCATCAACGTTGCCCGCGTGACACACCAGCTTGGCTACCCTGTTCTGGCCATTGCCCCCACCGGCGGTGCAGCGGGGCAAACCCTTGCCGCTGAGCTCTGGACCAGCGGCGTTCCCCACACGCTGGTGGGAGTTGCCGCCGAGACCCGCCGCAGCATCGCGCTGGTGGATACGGTCGCCGGAGAAACGTCCATCTTCAACGAAGAGGGCCAGGCACTCCTGCCGGACGACTGGCGCTCACTCCGGATTGCCGTGGTTGAAGCCGTCAGCGGAAACCGGAACCTGCCGGCCTCCGTCCTGGTGGGTTCGGGAAGCCTGCCACCGGGTGCTCCGGCTGATTTCTATCCGGAGCTGGTGCGCCTGGCCCACGACGCCGGTATCCCGGCAATCATTGACACCTCAGGTCCCGGAATCATCGCCGCAGCCAAGGCCGGCGCCGACATCCTCAAACCAAATCATCATGAGCTTGCCGAAGCGACCGGAGAAACCAGCCTTGAACCGGCAGCGCTCGCCTTGATCGACATGGGCGCCCGGACAGTTCTGGTCAGTGCCGGGGCTGAGGGCATGCTCGCCTTCGACCACGCCGCTCCAGGTGGTTACTGGAGCGCGCGCCTGCCCGAGGCACTGAGCGGCAACCCCACAGGGGCGGGCGACGCCGGTGTGGCGGCTGCCGCCGTCGCACTCGCCGAAGGCATCACCGAACCGCGCGAAATACTCCGCCGGGCCACCGCCTGGTCCGCAGCTGCCGTGCTCATGCCGGCCGCCGGTGAGATTTCACCGCGCTACCAGGAACTTCAAGACCAACTGATCGTGACATGGAAGGAGACCCGGTGACCCTGGTCAATACACGCGAACTCATGGACAGGGCCGCAGCCTCCGGCACGGGCCAGGGCGCGTTCAACATCATCCATATTGAAACCGCCGAAGGCCTGGTGGCCGGAGCCGAAGCGGCCGGTGTTCCGTTGATCCTGCAGATCTCCGAGAACTGCGCCAAGTACCACGGTGGACTCGAACCGATCGCTTCAGCGGCCCTTGCGATCGCCCGTTCCGCCGCAGTGCCCGTTGCACTTCACCTGGACCATGCAGAATCCGAAGACCTCGCCCTTGCAGCCGTGGACCTTGGCTTTGGTTCGGTCATGTACGACGGCGCGCACCTGCCCTATGACTGGAACGTCGAGGTTACCCAGCGTGTCGCCGCCTACGCCCATCAACGCGGTGTCTACGTCGAAGCCGAATTGGGCAAAGTGGGCGGTAAGGATGGTGCCCACGCACCGGGCGTCCGGACCGACCCCGCTGAAGCCCATGCATTTGTTGAAGCAACCGGTGTAGACGCGCTCGCCGTGGCCGTTGGCTCCTCCCATGCCATGACGGAGCGGAGCGCCGCGTTGGACCTGCATTTGATCACCCGGCTGAAGACCGCCGTGGGAAAACCACTGGTCCTGCACGGCTCCTCAGGTGTGGCGGACGAGATGCTCGTAGCCGCTATCGGCGCGGGTATGACTAAAATCAACGTATCCACACATTTGAACGGGTTCTTTACCCGCGCCGTCCGTGAGTACCTCGAAGTCAACCCTGCAGTGGTGGATTCCCGGAAGTACATC
Source organism: Paenarthrobacter sp. CM16 (assembly GCF_013179505.1). GTDB lineage: Bacteria > Actinomycetota > Actinomycetes > Actinomycetales > Micrococcaceae > Arthrobacter. Next base: position 5,190 of record NZ_JABMCX010000281.1, read on the forward strand.
AAAGCCGGCCGTGATGCCCTTGTGCTGGAGTCCGCACGTATGCTGACGCTGTTCGCTAAAGCGAAATAGCTCCGACCCCGTGAAAGGCCCGTCATGACCCGCACCGATCGGCTGACCGCCATCCTCGATCTCCTGGCCGAGTCCGGCCATGTGGAAGTCGAGGACATCGTGACGCGTCTGGGCGTGTCACCAGCCACGGCCCGGCGTGACCTGGACAGCCTGGCCAAGCAGCGGCTCCTCAGCCGCACCCGGGGCGGCGCCACCACGGGATCGGTGGCCTATGACCTCCCTGGCCGCTACAACCGTGACGACCACGCTGCGGCAAAGCAGGACATTGCCCAGGCTGCATCAGCCCTGATCCGGCCAGGTGCCGTGATCGGACTCAGCGGTGGCACCACCAACACTGCACTGGCCCAGTTGCTCTCCACCCGCGAAGACCTCAACGCGCCATCCAACAGGCCGACTCTGACGGTGGTGACCAATGCCATCAATATCGCCTCGCAGCTGGCGGTCCGGCCCAATATCAAGATCATGGTCACCGGCGGCATCCTCAACCCGCGTTCCTACGAGCTCGTGGGTCCCTACACGGACGTCATCATGCAAAAAGTGGCCTTGGACATTGCGTTCATTGGCGTCAACGGCGTGGACCCGGACCTCGGCCCAACCATTACCGACGAAGGTGAAGCCATGGTCAACACCGTGATGGCACGCCGCGCCACGGAGTCCTACGTCGTGGCAGACTCCTCCAAGGTGGGCCGCCGCTCCTTCGCCGCAATGGCGGGCTACGACTTCAGGCACCTCATCACCGATTCCGGGATCAGCGCGGAGGACAAGGCTGCCTTCGAGGCCAAGGGCACGGAAGTCATCGTCGCAT
>NZ_JABMCX010000282.1 GCF_013179505.1 Paenarthrobacter sp. CM16
ACCGGACAACGCTCCGTTGCTGGGGCGGGCAGCTGGTGCCACCGGGGATGTTGACGGCCTGGTGATCGCCACGGGGTTCTTCCGGCACGGAGTCCTCCTGACGCCCGCAGCGGCACGGATCGTGGGTGAGCTGATCAACGGCTCGTCAGACCACCGGTGGGCAGCTTTCCGCCCGGACCGTTTCAGTGCAGCGCGGGTTCATTGATGGGCCATCAATGAACCCGCGCCGCCCTAATCTCGAGAACAAGGAAACAGCATGAACATCAAACTCAACGGATCCGATCACGCAGTGGCCGATGACGCATCGGTCAGCACCGTGGTCACCGCCGTCACGGGCCGGGTCCTGGACCACCGCGGACAGGCGGCCGACGGCGGCAAGCTGGGTGTCGCCGTCGCCCGTAACTCCGAAGTGGTGCCGCGGAGCCAATGGGCTGCAACGGCGCTCGCCGACGGAGACGAACTCGAACTGGTAACAGCAGTCCAAGGAGGCTGAATCATGACAACAGCAAATACAGAGGTCCGCACGGACGCCCTGGTGATCGACGACGTCGTCCTCGGCTCCCGGTTGATCATGGGCACCGGGGGAGCCCCCAGCCTGGATGGGCTGGGCGCGGCGCTCCTGGCCTCGGGGACTGAGCTCACCACCGTTGCCATGCGCCGCTACTCACCGGCGGAAACGGGATCGCTTTTCCAGCTGCTGGTGGACCATGGCATCCGCGTGCTGCCCAACACCGCAGGCTGCTTCACAGCCAAGGACGCAGTGATGACTGCTGAACTGGCCCGGGAAGCCTTGGAAACTGATTGGGTGAAGCTGGAAGTCATCGCCGACGAACACACGCTCCTTCCCGACGCCGTGGAACTGGTTGAGGCAACAGAGCAACTGGTCAACCGCGGATTCAAAGTCTTCGCCTACACCAATGACGACCCCGTTCTGGCTTTGCGCCTGGAAAATCTGGGGGCCGCCGCGGTGATGCCCCTTGGCTCGCCGATCGGAACAGGCCTGGGTATCTTGAACCCGCACAACATTGAACTCATCGTCTCCCGGGCCTCAGTCCCCGTGGTGCTCGACGCAGGAATCGGGACCGCCTCCGATGCCGCCCTTGCCATGGAACTGGGCTGCGACGCAGTGCTGCTGGCCACCGCAGTGACACGGGCGCAGAATCCGGTGCAGATGGGCGAGGCCTTCAAACACGCTGTGATCGCCGGTAGGCTGGCCAGGCAGGCAGGACGGATTCCGCGGCGTGAGCACGCTTTGGCGTCATCGGCCATGGAGGGCCGGGCAGAGTTCCTCTAGCGACTTGCAGGATCTTCGGGCGAAGGAGCGGACGTGGCTGGAAGCAAGGACCACCTGACCCAAGCAGAAATCGACGCCGCTCTCCTGCGGCTTCCCGACTGGAAATACCAGGACGGCCTGGTGACCGTCTACAAAACCCCGACTGCGGCCCAGGCGCTGGCACTTATTGCCGCGGTGGGAGAAATCGCTGAACAACAGAACCACCATCCCGATCTGGAATGGCGCTACAACAGGGTCCACGTCCGGTATGTGTCCCACGATGCAGGTGGGCAGGTCACCTCACGCGATGTCGCCGCTGCAACCTCTGTGAGTGAAGCGGCAGCAGGGCTCGGTGCAATGGCTCAGCCGGAGCGTTATCCGGGATCGTGAACAGTTTCGTTAAACAGCAGTGACCGTCGCCCGAGGGGCGGCGGTCACTGCTGGTTAAAAGCTGCTTGAGTCTTGGCGCCTCAGGGCCTTGGCGACTCAGAGCCGCAGTGCCTTGGTGAGCGCGGCAGTATCATGCTGAGTGCGTATCCGGCCCAGGAAAACCACGACGCCTGCGGCGGCGGCAGTTCCCAGAACGATCGGCAAGACCCAGGGAATCCAGGTTGCCCCGGGCTGATAACCCAGGCCGGCGCTGATGAACGCAATCCAGCTCAGGGTGCCCACAGCCACCGAAACGCCCGCAGGTAAGGCGATGCCGTACTTGCCGTGTCTTTTGTCGTTGGCCCACACGATGAAACCGCTGGCTACGGTAGCCAGAACCACCACAACGAGTGAAAGCATGAAGACTCCTTAGCGGACTGCGTCAGCGGGACAGGCCTTAGAGGGCGCCGAAACCGACGCGACGAACTTCCTCGGCACCGATTTCCACGTAGCCCAGAACGCTGCCGGGAACAATGATCTGGCGGCCCTTTTCATCGGTCAAGCGCAGTTCCGAGCCCTTTGACACGGCCTCTGCCACGATTTTGGCCACGGCGTCTGCATCCAAAGCGGATTCGAGCACGATTTCACGGCCAACGTTCTGAATGCCGATCTTTACTTCCACAGCAAGGCCTCCAAGCCAATCAAGTTGTAAGTCAGTCCTCTATTTGTAGCCTAGGACTCTTTGGGGAATCGACTGATTCCGCGCCAAGCTAAACGATAGATCAGATCACTGGCCACATCGAGGTCAAGGTTCCCGTCCGTTTCGAGCCAATAGCGGGCGCTGACTTGCGCCATGCCGGCCAGGCCGCGCCCCAGGAGCTGGGCTTCCAAAGGTGGCAATTTGGTGTCCTCGGCAATGACATGGGCCACTGCATCAGCGAACGTTTTGTTGAAGGTCTCCAAACGGGAGCTGACGTCGGGATCGTTGATGAGGTCCGATTCGAAGACCAGGCGGTGGGCTTGGTCATCATCGGCGATGAACCGGTAATAGGCCCGCATGACGGCCTTGACGCGCTCCTTGTTGTCCGTGGTGGAGTTCAAGGCGCTGAGCATCAGCTCCGTCAGGGTGGCCAGGTGGCTGTCCAGGAGCGCCATATAAAGCTCGCGTTTGGACGGAAAGTGCTGGTACAGCACCGGTTTGCTCACATGGGCGGCCTCGGCGATTTCGTCCATGGCCGCGCCATGGAAACCGTTGGAGACGAAGACTTCCAACGCCGCATTCAACAACTGCGCGCGGCGTTCGTCGCGCGGCAACCTTGGTGAACGTGTTGGCACGGCCCGTTCCTGCTTGGCCTGCGCCCCATCGTGTGCCCTTGTGCCGTCAGCCACAGTCTGCCGCCTTTCCTTTGCAGTTATGACCACTCTACCGGTGGGTAATATGACCGGGCGGCATCGGCAGGCATACATTGGGGTATGGCCTCAATTGTTGCTGCCCGCCCTGCTGCGCCCGCTGTCCTGCCGCCCCTTGTTGAACCGGCCGCCGAACTCACGACGGCCGAGGTGGAGCGATACTCCCGGCATCTCATCATTCCCGAAATCGGCGCCTTGGGCCAACGCAGGCTCAAGAATGCCAAAGTGCTCGTCATAGGTGCCGGTGGGCTGGGATCTCCGGCCCTGTTGTACTTGGCGGCGGCCGGAGTTGGCACCCTCGGAATCGTCGATGACGATGTGGTGGACCTCAGCAATCTGCAGCGTCAGGTCATCCACGGCGTCAAGGACGTTGGCACCCCCAAGATCGAATCCGCCCGGGATGCCATCAAGGAACTGAACCCGCTGGTCAACGTCGTTCTGCACAATATCCGACTGGACTCCTCCAACGCTCTTGAGTTGTTTGCGCAGTATGACCTCATTTTGGACGGCGCGGACAACTTCGCCACGCGGTACCTGGTCAACGATGCCGCGGCCATCCTCGGTAAGCCGTACGTTTGGGGGTCCATCTTCCGGTTCGACGGCCAGGTCAGTGTTTTCTGGGCCGAACACGGCCCCACGTACCGGGACCTCTATCCGGAAGCGCCGCCGGCCGGGTCCGTGCCGTCCTGCGGTGAGGGCGGAGTGTTCGGAATGCTCTGCGCAGCTGTTGGATCGCTCATGGTCACTGAGGCCGTGAAGCTGATTACCGGCGTCGGGCGTTCATTGCTGGGCAGGGTGGCCCTCTTCGACGCTTTGGGCGGAAGCTGGCGGGAGATCAAGGTTTCCAAGGATCCGGAAGCCGGGCCCATTACGGAACTGACCGACTACGAAGCCTTCTGCGGCGTGGCGCCGCCAGCGGCAACGGACCAGGACCACACCCTTTCGGCCAAGGACCTTGCCCGGATGCTCGCCGAACGGGAGTTGGGGGAGCGGGACTTTGAGCTGGTGGATGTCCGTGAGTCCGGTGAGCACAGCATTGTCAGTATTGACGGTTCGGTCCTCATTCCGCAGGGCCGTATTCTTTCCGGCGAGGCGTGGGTGGAGCTGCCGCAGGATAAGGACATCGTCTTCCATTGCAAGGCCGGAACACGCTCGGCTGCTGTCCTGGAAGCGGCGCAAAGGGCCGGTTATACCCGCGTCAGCCATCTCGACGGCGGTATTCTCGCCTGGGTGCGGGATGTGGAACCGCAGAAGCCCGTGTACTAGGACGTTGCCCGGCGCTTCCTTCGTCCGGGCAGCTCAACCAAGGGCGATGCCTTGGCAGGCGGCCGGGGTGGTGTGCTCCGGTTTTTTCAGGCGCTCTCTGAGCGAAGCTGCTGGTGGTCCACAGGGCATTCAGCGGCCGGAACCACCGCCTGGGGCTGTTCCACCTGGATGCCGTAAAGAGCCTCGAGCGCTGCGACGTAATCGTCCTGCTGTCCGTTGGCGGCAAGCTCACGGGCCCGCACGGTGGGAATGTGCAGGAGCTGCTTGACCATGCGGCGGAGGGCAAACTCCACCTCTTCGGCGGCAGCTGTGCATCCATGACGGGCACGGACCTTTTCCATCTCGGCGTCCAGCACGTTCATGGTGTGGCGGCGGAGGGCCACAATTGCCGTGTCCACGGAGCGGGCTTCGCGCTCGGATTCGAAGGACGCGGCCGCGCCGGTAACGATCGCACTGGCTTGGGACAACGACTCGGCTTGTTCCTGTGGTGCAGCAAGCCGCACGGATTCCAGGGTCAAAAGCTCCACGCCGTCCAGTTCGCCCACAGCGGGGTCGAAATCATGGGTGAGGGCGAGGTCAATCGCGATCAAGGGCTTGCCTGCATGTGCCCTGACGCGTGCAAGGTCTGCTGCTTCCACCCGGTTGTCCGATCCGCTGCAGCCGATCATGACGTCCGCTGCGGCAACAGCCGCGGGGAGGGTATCGGCGTCGAGCGCTGTTCCGCCGCGTGTGGCCACAAAACCCTCGGCACGGCCGGAGGAAGAATAAACGGAAACATCGGTGCAGCCGCGGTCCCGGAGGAGGGACATGGTAGCCCCGGCGTAAGCCCCGGTTCCAAAGACCACAACCTTCTTGGTGGACCAATCGTCGTTCTCGGCAAGATCGGTGGCCAGGTCCAAGGCAACGGAGACAATGGACAGCCCGCGCGAGCCGAGGGCAGTTTGCGCGCCGACGTCCTTGGCGGTCTTGGACGCAGCCTGGAAAAGGCGGACCAGGCCGGAGCTGGCAGTGCCTTCCTGCTGGGCGGTGATCAGTGCGCGGCGGACCTGCCCGGCGATCTCGCGTTCACCCACGACGGCGGAATCCAGTCCGGCGCTGACGGCAAAGAGGTGCCGGGTAACTTCGGGGCCGGTATGCGTGGCGAAGGAGCGCGAAACGAGTTGCTCATTCAGTCCGCTCAGTTCACTGATCCGGGATACCAGGGCGGATCGGGCTGCTTCAAGGTCGCCGCCGTTGGCGGTTTCGCCGTAAACCTCGTATCGGTTGCACGTCGCCAGGACCACGGCGCCGGAGACCACTTGGGAGTCCGTCAGGGCTGTCGAGGCAAGCTCAGAGGAACCGTTGCTCAACTGAGCGACAGTTTCGAGGTCGATGTCGGCGTGTGTAGCCACCAATGAGAAAAGAACCACAGCACCCCAATCATAGCTTTTTCGTAGCCCGGTAGAACAATGTGGCGCCGTGGTGATCCACACGCAGGCGGGTGATCCCGGCCACAACGGCCCGGGCGGGGCGCGACGTGACAGCTTGTCGTTATCTTTTGCCCCGGATTTTCGGCACAATCGAAGGCATGACTTCTAGCGCGGCAGCATCCAACAGTACGGCCTCCAACGCCCCGGCGGGAACCCTTGACGCCAATCACCCGCTGAAGGACGGCCGCACCTCGGACTCGCCGTTGATCACGGCCTACCGCGGCGGCACGCCATCCCGCAGGCCCGTGTGGTTCATGCGCCAGGCCGGCCG
>NZ_JABMCX010000283.1 GCF_013179505.1 Paenarthrobacter sp. CM16
CTCCTCGGTGGAGGCAGGCTCAGACGCCCAGCTCCAATTTGCCAAATCCTTCACCCAGCTCGCGCGCAGCGCCGGCCAGTTGGACCGCATCCAAGCCCTTTTGGACGGAACCGAAACACTGGAAGGCCTCACGGTGGACCAGGATATGCGCTGGGAACTGCTGACCGCACTGGTGGCCGGTGGACGCCAGGGCCAGGAACGCATCGACGCCGAGCTCGACCGGGACAACACCTCCAACGGCCAGAATGCCGCCGCCCAGGCGAAGGCAGCCATCCCCACCCCTGAAGCCAAGGCGGCAACGTGGGAAGCGATCGTGGAAACCGGTGAACTCTCCAACGCGCTCCAGGCTTCGGCGGTGGCCGGGTTCATGCGCGTCCCGGACACTGCCCTGCTGGAGCCTTTCGCTGAAAAATACTTTGACGCCGTTCCCGGGATCGTCAAGGAACGCACCCATGCTTTGGCACAGCAGATCGTGGTGGGACTTTACCCCGCACAACTGACCACCGAGGCCACGGTGGCCCGCACGGATACGTTCCTGGCGGAGCTTCCAGAGGATAGCGCGGCCCTGCGCAGGATGATGCTGGAAAACCGTGACGGTGTGGCGCGCGCATTGCGTGCCCGGGCAGCCGACGTCTAGGCCAGCCACCTCATGATGCCCCTGCGGACAGTTGATGCCCCTTGGCTAGACTGTCCGCATGGGCCTGAATGAACACCGCTATGCGCTGACCGTCCGCTGGACCGGAAACCTGGGCGAGGGCACGGCAAGCTATCGCGGTTATTCACGGGACCATGACATAGAAATTCCGGGCCTGCCCACCCTTCAGGGGTCCGCAGATCCCACTTTCCATGGCGACCGCACACGTTACAACCCCGAGCAATTGCTGCTTGCCGCGCTCTCGCAGTGCCACATGCTTTCTTTCCTGCACGTCGCCGTCAAGCACGGTGTGGTGGTTACCGCTTATGAGGACAGCGCGGAGGGCCTGATGAAACTCAACCGCGATGGCAGTGGGCAATTTCAAAGCGTGACGCTCAAACCACACGTCACCATTGCTGATCCCGGGCACGCCGATGTGATGGACCAGTTACATCACGAGGCCAACCAGGTCTGCTTCATCGCCCGCAGCGTCAACTTCCCCGTGCTGCACGAGCCAAGCACGACGACGGCCGCCGCCTAGCGCTGCCGGGCCCGCCATAGTGCCACGAGCCGTTGTTCGGTATCGCGGCTAAGGCCGGCTTTGCGGTCCCTGTCCAGACCCTTGTGCCGCTCATCCTCAAGCGTGGCCGCAAGGGTCTCCTGCCAGGGCCTCAGGACCATGCCACGCTCTTGTGCAGCGCTGTTGGTCCGCGATTGAAAGCCATCGTGGCCCGGCGGTAGCCACAAGGGCAGCGAGTCCGGGCCGGCCCAGTATTCGATGCCCTGCCCCACGAGCCACTCTGGGTCAGCGAACACAACATCCCGGGTTGCGCCATCATCTCCTGCGCTGCCAGCAGCCCCCTGTGACTCGGCGATGTATTCGCCAAACCGGACCACGTCCCCCAACGCGTTGTACGTTCCGGTCAATCCTTCCCCGGCGGATTGCAGGATCCACGCTGCAAGGTCGCGGACGTCAATGATCTGAGTTGGGGCATCCGGGATGTCAGGAACCAGAACCGGGCCAGGGCCAGCAGCGAATCGGGCAGGCCAATATCCGTACCTGTCGGTTTCGTCGCCAGGGCCACTGATGAGTCCGGCCCGCACGATGTGCGCCTTCTCCCCCACCGCAACCAGAGTCATCTGCTCAATAGCGGATTTGGATTGGCCGTAAGTCTCCGGGGTACCGGACTGTCCGGCGGGCAACGGCTCCAGCAACTCCGCGCCTTCATCGGCGCCGGGCACCGAATGGTCCGCGTAAACAGAGCAACTCGAAACAAAGGTCCAGTGACCGGCAGCCCGGCCCAGCATGTCCAACGCCTGGCCTGCCTGCACAGGATCCCGGGACACCTCCACCACAGAGTCCCACCGGCCATCGATCCCCGCGTAGGCCGCCGCACCCAAGGCGCGGTCGCCCCTGACCCAGGTGGCGTCGTCGGGCGGGTTTGTTGACGTGCCACGGGCAAAACAGGTGACATCATGTCCGGCAGCAATCGCTTGCCGGGCGATTTCTGCAGACAGGAAGGCGGTACCGCCAAGGACCAGGATGCGCATACCGTCACGCTACGGCGCTAGGGTTGTAGGTGGACAGAGTGTTCCGCGCCCGGCGAACACGGGCCGACCACAAGGAGAAATTCACCCTTGACCTCCATCCCCTTGGCAGAAATTGTCACTTTGGAACCTGAAAAAATCGACCTCGTTTCCATCCTCATCACACTGGGCGTCGGCCTGGGCGTATGGATCGTTGCGCGGTTCGTTATTCTGCGCATCACGCGGCGGGTGTCCGCTGGAAGCTCCTTCTTCAAGAAAGCGCACTTCAAGTGGGTGCAACCAGCCATCCGCGCATTGGACCACGAGCGCCGCTCCCAACGCGCAGAGACCATCGGCACGCTGCTGACCAGCCTGGTGAGCGTCGTGGTAGTAGTGATCGTCATTATCTACGTCCTCAAATACATGAACGTGGACGTGGCGCCGCTGCTGACCAGTGTGGGCATCCTGGGTGTCGCCATCGGCTTTGGCGCCCAGCAATTGATCCGCGATTTCCTTGCGGGAATCTTCATCACCATTGAAGACCAATACGGGATCGGCGACGTCATCGTCACCAGCGAAGTCATTGGTACCGTTGAATCGGTGGGCCTGCGCATCACCCGGGTCCGCGCCGAAGACGGAGCCATCTGGTACCTGCGGAACGGCGAGATCCTCCGCGTGGGCAACCGCTCGCAGGGTGACTACGTGCCGTTGGAAACCCCCGACGCCACTGATCAACCCGGCGCATCAGCCGCCCCTGTCACAGCAGGCGCCCCGCGCGTCACCAAAGCCGAGGAGAAATCCAATGAGTAGCACCCCTGACGGGCAAGCCCCGGCACCCCAGTCGGGTCCTCGTCGCCAGCTGATGCAAAACGATCCGTTCAGCCAGCCTGCCTACACGGACAGTTTTTACGCTGCCGTGGGCGGCCACCCGACATTCGTCAAGCTGATCGATGTCTTCTACGACGGCGTGGCCACGGATCCATTGCTTCGGCCCATGTATCCCGAAGAGGACCTTGCTCCGGCAAAGCGCCGCTTCCTGATGTTCCTGGAGCAATACTGGGGCGGTCCCACCACCTACGGCGAGGAACGGGGCCACCCGAGGCTGCGCATGCGCCACATGCCGTTCCAGGTAACCCCGGAAGCCAAGGATCGCTGGCTTTTCCACATGCGCACGGCCGTAGACGCGCTGGAGCTCTCGCCGCTGCATGAGGGGACCCTGTGGGACTACATGGAACGCGCTGCACTGACCATGGTCAACAGCCCCTCGTCAGGCGCCTAAGACTGGAAGCCGAGGCCCAGGCCTGCACCCGTGCGAACCAGCACATGGCCGCGGGGACCGCTGAGGCGGAACCAGCGGCCATTACGGAAGACGTTCTGCTCGGCGTCGCCCAGGAAACCGAGGGCGAAAGCTGCGAAAGCTGCGCCCGCAGGGAGGCCGCCCGCACCTTGCAGTTCACGGCCCCACACTGCCGCCCTGGCGCTGTTGACCACGGCCGCACCTGCCAAAGCAGGAATGACGCCGGCCACCTCGGCAATGCCTGCCTCCGCCGCTGACTTGAGGTCGGCGTCGAGCATTGATCCTTGCGCTTCCCAGCCGGAACGCGGCGCGCCAACGCCGGCCCAGGACTCGGACACGGTGGACGGCGGTATTGGCAGCTCCACGTCATCGGCACCGGAGCGGGCCAATCGGTCCATGACGGACGCAAGGGTCACCGTGACATCAGCCCGGGCCGCCTCAGCGAGGGCCATGGTCCGCAAGCCGAGGATGGTGGGGGTGGACTCCCCCAGGATGCGAGGCCGCAAAACACATACATAGGCGGCCAGGACACTGCCCGCGGCCTGGAGGCGGATGGCGCCGTCGTCGATGCTCTTTGCCCGCGTCACATATGTTTTCAAGTCAGCGAGGTCACGGGGATCGGCGAAGCGGAAGGACTGGGTCAAGACGTCTGTCACATCATCGACTCTACCGGCATGTCTGCGGTTGAGAGGGGTCCGGGCGGCGTCTAAAGTCGAACCATGACTGAGACGAACGCTGGCCTTGAAGTTGAAGCACCCGCAGAAGACCCCATGGATGTGCTGATCGGCCTGCTGGACCTTGGTGATTTTGACGGCGCCCGGACCAATGAGGACATTTTCCTGGGCCCATCGCAGAAGCAACCACGACACCGGGTTTTTGGCGGCCAGGTTCTGGCACAGTCCATGATGGCCGGTATGCGGACGGTGGAACCGGACAGGGTAGCCCACTCCATGCACGGCTACTTCCTGCGTCCCGGTGATGCCAACAAACCGATCACGTTCGGGGTAGAGAGGCTGCGGGACGGGCGCTCATTCTCCGCCCGGCGCGTTCATGCCTACCAGGACGGCGTGCCTATCCTGTCCATGATTGCTTCCTTCCAGGTTGAAGACACCGGACTGGACCATCAAGCCACCATGCCCGAGGGCATTCCGGACCCTGAGTCCCTGCCCAGCACCGCAGAACTCCTGTCGCATTTCGACCACCCCATGGCACGGCATATGTCATCCGAGCGCCCCTTCGACGTCCGCCACATTGATCCGGCGCTCTACGTGTCGCCTCCCAGCGAGCACGTAGCAAGCAACGCAGTGTGGATGAAAACCATGGGCCCCCTGCCCGATGACCCCAACCTCCACCGTGCAGCCTTGGCCTACGCCAGTGACTACACCCTGCTGGAGCCCATCCTCCGGGCCCATGGCCTGGCGTGGATGACGCCCGGAATGAGCGTCGCCAGCCTCGACCACGCCATGTGGTGGCACCGCCCTGTGCGGGTGGACGAGTGGATGCTCTACGTCCAGGAATCACCCAGTGCCCAAGGCGCTCGCGGACTCGCCACAGGCCGCATCTTCAACCGCGACGGCCTGCATGTTGCCACAGTCGCCCAGGAAGGCATGGTCCGCATCCCCTAGCCTTTCAAGGCACCGGCGATCTGCCGGGAGTTCACGCCGAGGCGTTAAACCGGAAAGGCCGGCCCCACAGGGGCCGGCCTTTCTACGTATATGCCTGGGCGATGTAACTTTAGTCGCGGGTCAGGCGGCGGTGGGTCACGCGGTGCGGCTTGGCAGCATCGGGGCCAAGGCGCTCCACTTTGTTTTCTTCGTAGGAGTCGAAGTTGCCCTCGAACCAGTACCACTTGGACGGGTTCTCCTCGTCACCTTCGTAGGCCAGGATGTGGGTGGCCACCCGGTCCAGGAACCAACGGTCGTGCGAGACCACCACGGCGCAACCCGGGAATTCCAGGAGGGCGTTCTCGAGGCTGCTCAAGGTTTCGACGTCGAGGTCGTTGGTGGGTTCGTCAAGCAGCAGCAGGTTGCCGCCCTGCTTGAGCGTCAGCGCGAGGTTGAGGCGGTTGCGCTCACCACCGGAGAGGACGCCGGCCTTCTTCTGCTGGTCCGGGCCCTTGAAGCCGAAGGCCGATACGTAAGCACGCGACGGCATCTCCACCTGGCCCACCTGGATGTAGTCCAGGCCTTCGGAAACAACTTCCCAAAGGGACTTGTTGGGATCGATGCCACCACGGGACTGATCCACGTAGGAGATCTTTACGGACTCGCCGATCTTGAGCTCTCCGTCGTCCAACGGCTCCATGCCAACGATGGTCTTGAAGAGCGTGGACTTGCCAACACCGTTGGGGCCAATGACACCTACGATGCCGTTGCGGGGCAGCGAGAAGGACAAGTCCTCAATGAGGACACGGTCATCGAAGCCCTTCTTCAGGTTCTTGGCTTCGATCACCAAGGAACCCAAGCGGGGTCCCGGGGGAATCTGGATCTCTTCGAAGTCCAGCTTGCGCGTGCGCTCGGCTTCGGCAGCCATTTCCTCGTAGCGGGCCAGACGGGCCTTGGACTTGGTCTGGCGGCCCTTGGCGTT
>NZ_JABMCX010000284.1 GCF_013179505.1 Paenarthrobacter sp. CM16
CAGCCACGATTGCGGCTCCGGGTCCCTTGCGCTTGGGGGCTGCGGGCTTGGGCTGCCAGTCGTGCGGGGGAGTGGGGCCCTGAGGCGGACGGGGACCGGAAGGACCTCCCGGAGTGTAGGAACTTCCCGGGGTGTAAGGCCCTGACGGCGTGTACGGGCCCGATGCCGGCATGGCGCTGGCGCCGTGACCCTGGTGTTTCGTGCCGGATTGGCCGCTGCCGTAAACAGGGACGCCGGTGTTGGTGGCCGTCGGAACCCCGTAGGCCGTAGACGATCCATAGGTGGTCGGGGTTCCGTACGCGTCAGTCCTGCCGGGTGCGGTGGAGTAGTTCTGTTGGCCCACGGGCGGAATTCCCTTCGACGTCTTGTTGCGTTGGACCAGGAAGTAGATGAGGTAGAAGACACCACCCATCCAGAACAGAGTCCAGAACAGGCCCGGCAGCCCATCCCAGCCCCAGCCCCAGAATCCGCGGCCCAGGCTTGGAAGCCCGATGATGGTGGTAATCAATGCCCCGGTCATGCCTCCGGACCAGCGGCCCGCGGCGGCTTCCTGGACGTGGATGCGCCCGTCAGGCTCCGGCAGCAGCGCCCAGGCGATGCCGTAGAGCAGCACCCCCACACCGGCGAAGATCGCCAACACAATGAAGATGCCCCTCACAATCAGAGGGTCGATGCCGAAACGGTGGGCCACACCGCTTGCGACGCCGCCAATCCAGCGGTCCGGTCCGCGGCGGACGCCTTGGTGGCGGATCCAGTCGAAGAAGTTCTCCTGGGAAGTGGCCGGAGCGCCGCCGGCAGGCGGGTAGCTGCTGTTTTCCGGACCAGTGGCCGCGGAAGCGCCGGCAGCGGGCTCGTGCTGTGAGCCGGAGGTGCCGGCAGTGCCTGGCGTTCCGGGTTCCTCTGGATTCATGCTGTTCGCGTTCATACTTCGATCCTGCCGCCCGGCCGGTCCTTCCCTCTACTGGGGGATACCCTGAATGATCCCTGAGCGACCCCCGAACAGCGCCGGTTTCCGGTCCGGGTTGCCCTGATCCGTGTTTGGATTGGTACATGACAACCGCTGTACAACGCCCTGTGCTGGTCCGCAGCAGCGACCGCATGATTGCCGGCGTCTGCAGTGGACTGGCCGATCATTTGGGCTGGCCGGTCAAGTTCGTCCGGCTTGGCATGATCCTTGCGTGTTTGGCCGGCGGTGCAGGCGTTGCCTTCTATGCCTGGCTGTGGACCATGGTCCCTACCGCGGATGAGAGCGCCAAGCGCAATGCCCGGCGTCCGGCGTCGCCCATTGCTCCTGCCGTGAGCCTGCCGCCCGTGCCTGCGCCTGGTGGTGGAGGCGCGCCTGCTGCAGGATTCAGGCCGGGCACCGGAAATTCGCGGGTAGTGACAACGGACGACGCCGGACCCTTGCCGGCTGCTGCCGGCGCACCTACGGTCCGTGGTTCCGTCCCGGTCGGCGGGCCGTCGGCAGGGCCTACCCTTGACCGTCCTGCCTCCGGCGTGGGTTCCATCCCCCGCGGTGGTCCCGACTCCACGGCTGAGCCTCCAGGATTTGGCAGCCCTTCCGCAGCCTGGAATTGGTCCAGCAGCGGCGATCAGGGTACCTGGGCGTCCTGGTTTACCGCACGGAGCATCCCGTACGGCAAGGAAATCCTGCTCGGCGCGGCCCTTCTCCTGGTGGCCGCCATCCTGATCGCACGCCAGTTCGGCGTCGACGTTCCGTTGGGAACCCTCATTCCGGCCGCGGCCATCCTCGGTGGTGCTGCGATTGCCTGGATGCAGCTTGACGAAACCCGCCGGGCCGGCCTGGTGGATAAGACGAAGGCCGATCAAGCAGGCGGCTGGGTCCGGCTGGCGGCCGGGCTGGCGCTTGTGGTGGCGGGCGTCCTGGTGATGGTCTCAGGCTCAGGGTCGTGGGAACAGACCTGGCTGGCCTTGCTGGCATCTGTCGCTGTCCTGGGCGGCGTAGCCCTGGTACTACTGCCCTGGGGCCTGAAGTTTTGGAAGGACCTGGAAACAGAACGGGCAGGCCGCATCCGCGAGACAGAGCGCGCTGAGATCGCCGCCCACCTCCACGATTCCGTGCTGCAGACTTTGGCATTGATCCAACGCAGGGCGGGCTCGGAACAGGACGTCGTGAGGCTTGCCAGAGCCCAGGAACGCGAACTCCGGGCCTGGCTCTTCAGCGATGCCGCCAAAGAGTCCGGGCTCCTGGCCGAGCGCATCAAAGCCGTCGCAGCGGAGGTTGAAGACTCCCAGGGCCACGCAGTAGAGGTGGTGGCCGTGGGCGAAACGGACATGACGGAGCGGCACGAAGCCATGGTGCAGGCAGCCCGGGAAGCGATGCTTAACGCCGCGCGGCACGGTGGCGGAACCGTGTCCGTCTATGTGGAGAGCACCGCGGGCAGCACTGAGATCTTCATCAAGGACCGCGGCCCCGGCTTCGATCTTGATGCTGTCCCGGACGATCGGCTGGGCGTCAAGGAATCGATCATTGGCCGGATGAAACGGCACGGTGGCACGGCCACCATCAACAGCAGCAGCGACGGCACCGAAGTCCGGCTGGCCATGCCGTCAGCCAATGGCGACGTTGGCGGCGACGCAGCGGAACAACGAACCCGGAACACTGAAGCCCGGAACACCGAAGCCCGGAATGGAGAGGCGAAGCAATGAGCACCAACCCCCAGAGTGGTCCGGAACGTACAGTGCGGGTGGTGATCGTGGATGACCACACCATTTTCCGGTCCGGACTGAAGGCCGACCTGGATGCCCGCGTGGACGTCATAGGAGAGGCCGGAACGGTGGAGCAGGCCATCGCCGTCATTGCCGAAACCCGCCCGGAGGTGGTGCTCCTGGATGTGCACCTTCCCGGGGGTCTGGGCGGTGGCGGCCGTGAAGTCATTGCAGGATCGGCCGCGATGCTGGGAACCACCAGTTTCCTGGCGCTCAGCGTTTCCGACGCTGCCGAGGACGTGGTGTCCGTGATCCGTGCCGGTGCCCGTGGCTACGTGACCAAGACCATCTCCGGCAAGGAGATTTCCGACGCCGTCATCCGGGTGGCCGACGGCGATGCCGTGTTCTCACCGCGGCTGGCAGGCTTTGTGCTGGATGCGTTCGGCACCGCCCCGGCAGATATCGCCGATGACGAGCTGGACAAGCTCTCGGCCCGAGAACTCGAAGTCATGAGGCTCATTGCCCGTGGTTACAGCTACAAGGAAGTGGCCAAAGAGCTGTTCATCTCCATCAAGACGGTTGAAACACACGTCTCGGCCGTTTTGCGGAAGCTTCAGCTCTCCAGTCGGCACGAACTGACCAAGTGGGCCGCCGAGCGCCGCCTCCTCTGACGCTCTTCCACTTCCCATGGGGATTTCCCCATCGCTATCCCACTTCCCGAGCCTTAAATGCAAACGCTCTTCCACCTGGTGGGGTGGAAGAGCGTTTGCCCTGGCTGCTTGCTACTTCGCCTTGCCCAGGAATTCCTGGATGCGGCGGACACCTTCGGCGAGGTCCTCATCGCCGAGGGCGTAGGACAGCCGGACATAGCCCGAAGGTCCAAAGGCTTCGCCCGGAACAATGGCAACTTCAACCTCGTCCAGGATGAGCGTGGCAAGTTCAGCCGAAGTCTGCGGCCGGACGGGACCGTTGGAGGTCTCGAATTCCTTACCCAAGAGTCCGCGGACGTCCGCGTACACGTAGAAGGCGCCGGTCGGCGTCGGGCATTCAACGCCTTCAATCGCGTTGAGGCCGGCAACGATCGCTTTGCGGCGACGGTCGAACGCAACCTTCATTTCGTCGACGGCGGTCAGCGGACCCGTGAGGGCAGCGGCGGCGGCAACCTGCATGATGTTCGAGACGTTGGAGGTGGCGTGCGACTGCAGGTTGGTGGCTGCCTTGATGACGTCAGCCGGGCCAATCATCCAGCCCACGCGCCAACCGGTCATGGCATAGGTCTTGGCCACACCGTTGAGGATGACCACTTTGTCGCCCAGTTCCGGGGCTGCGGTGGCGATGGAGGTGAACTCAACGCCGTCATAGGTCAGGTGCTCGTAGATTTCGTCCGTGACAACCCAGAGGCCCTTGGAAGCGGCCCATTTACCGATCTCCGCAACCTGCTCCGGGCTGTACACGGCGCCGGTGGGGTTGGACGGAGAAACAAACAGCAGGATCTTGGTGCGGTCGGTTACAGCGGCTTCAAGCTGCTCGACGGTCACCAGGTATCCCTGTTCGGGGCCGGCGAAGACCTCAACGGGCACACCGCCGGCAAGGCGGATTGCCTCCGGGTACGTGGTCCAGAAGGGGGTGGGGATGATGACTTCGTCGCCCGGATCCACCAGGGTAGCGAAGGTGTTGTAGACAGCCTGCTTGCCACCGTTGGTTACCAGGACCTGGGCGGGATCAACCTGGTAGCCCGAGTCCCGCAGGGTCTTCTCTGCAATGGCCTTCTTCAGCTCAGGGAGTCCGCCGGCAGGGGAGTAGCGGTGGTACTTCGGCTGGCCGGCAGCTTCAATCGCAGCCTGCACGATGTAATCCGGGGTGGGGAAATCGGGTTCCCCGGCACCAAAACCGATCACGGGGCGGCCCGCGGCCTTCAGTGCCTTGGCCTTGGCATCAACGGCAAGGGTGGCGGACTCGGCGATGGCGGAGATTCGCTGTGAAATGCGGGCGGTAGTTGTTCCGGCAGACATCTTTGTACCGTTCTTCGCAGGCAGCTCGTGGGCTGGATGATGGGATTCGACGTAAACTACCTTATGCTGATCTGCGGACCTCCCGGGTGTCTGCCGGACTTTGTGACTGATAATGCTGGTCACAGGTTTTTGGGGTCGGGAGGACCGGAAATGAGCCGGTTCGACTATCGCGAAATTCTTGCGTAGACTGGTTCACCGGTGTTGAAAAGCACCACAGGCTGAAGTGCGGCCTGAAACATGGATTCGATCCATAGGGTAGTGGCGCAATTGGTAGCGCAGCGGTCTCCAAAACCGCAGGTTGCAGGTTCGAGTCCTGTCTGCCCTGCGCAAGCTGTCCCGGCGGAAACGCCGGGGCACGCGCAGCAACCATGGCTCTGATCAGAGTCGGGTCAACGACTTTGCAAGGTGAGTGAGGATCAGGTGACCGAAACAGCTGCCAGCAGCTCGAAGGGCCGTCCCGCCAAGAAAGCCGATCGCGGCTTCTTCGCCCGTATTGCTCTCTTCGTCCGCCAGGTTATTGGTGAACTGAAGAAGGTCGTTGCGCCCACCCGCAAGGAACTGATCAATTACACGCTCGTGGTGCTGGTGTTCGTGGCCATCATGATGCTCATCGTCACCCTTCTGGACCTGGCCTTCGGCACGGGAGTCAGCTGGGTCTTCGGTGGGTCAGGCGCTACGGACCGCTAAGCGGATCTGTCCGCAAACTGTGTGAAATTCCTTGGTAGTTCAGGAATTTTGCGGGGTTTGCGGAATTGAGCCATTTAAATAGGCATGTTAGGCAATGAGGAAGCAGGAGACCAAGTGTCTGAGCAGGAGCTCGAGGTAAACGAGACTGAGCTGGAAGCAACCGACGACACCGCAGCTGAGGCTGTGGAAGAGTCCGAGGTTGATTCTGCTGCGCCCGAATCTGCCGACGCCGACGATTCCGAAGAGGACTTCGACGCGGACGTGGACGACGAGTCTGATGACGCGTCCGGCGATGTCGCAGACGAAGACGACGCTTCGGAAGAGTCCGACGGCGACGACCTCGCAGTCGCTGCTGCTGCAGCGCCCGCTGACCCGGCTGAAGAATTCAAGGCCAAGCTGCGCCGCCAGGAAGGTGACTGGTACGTCATCCACTCCTACGCAGGTTACGAAAACCGCGTGAAGGCAAACCTTGAGACCCGCATCCAGACCTTGGACATGGAAGATTACATCTTCGAAATCCAGGTCCCCATGGAAGAGGTCGTCGAGATCAAGAATGCGCAGCGCAAGGTGATCAACCGCGTTCGCATCCCCGGTTACGTCCTGGTCCGCATGGACCTGACGGACGCCTCCTGGGGCGCCGTTCGCCACACCCCTGGTGTTA
>NZ_JABMCX010000285.1 GCF_013179505.1 Paenarthrobacter sp. CM16
CCCTCGATGCTGTTGGACGACGAAGTCCCTGGCACGCGACGATAGTGCGACTGATTCGGAATTGCACCGCAGAAAATCCCCGGTCAAGACCTGAAGACGGACTAAACCTGCGGGTGTCCGTCGCCGCGCATAGTGCGCCCGTTCAATCTCACGGCATTGCCAGCATCCTCTTTTCCACAAAACAACCAAGTCTGGATCGCGTGCTCATACGGCGCCAGATGAACGGCATCATGACCCTCCTTATACGTCAGCGCGAGCTTCGTGAACCCTTGAATTCAGAGGAGACTATCATTGCTGCCGTTTGCGGCCTTCTGCGTATGGAGCCGGTAAATGATCTGATGCGTCAGGGTGTGGCTCCATCGATTCTCCACGGCGTATTAGTGGCACCTCACTTTGCCGTTGAAGCGACCCCTCATGGCTTAGACCATTACCGTAGCCCCCGGGCTTGGGAGGACCTGGGTCGCCGCTACGAGGTTGGGATAAGTAGCAACAAAAACGGGTTGCTCATTTTCGACTAGTCCTTGTGGCCGGGCACTCAAAAGCCCGGCAGATTAGTTCGATCCAGCCTCAGACTTGGAGCGGTATTCGTTACTGCCGGGCTTCTGGCTCCTGAAGACTAGGTTTCGATATGGCCATATCTCCGCCTGTTCTAAAGGATATTGAATTAGTTCCTCGGTCTAACCAGCACTTGCGCACGTGCCTGCCGGTAAGCGGCTTTCGCCACAGGCACCGAACGAGTCGATGCAAGAACAGCTTCAGTATAGGGCGAAAGGCCACAGTTCGGCAGGCACGAGGAGACATCGTTTCAGGGTGGTCTAGTTGGTCCGCAGGCCGGCCCGTAGTTCTCGGTGGCGGGGTATTCGTTAGATGTCAGCGACCCACCGATATTCATACGGGCCAGCACGCAGAGATGTTCAGGCAAGGATACGCGGCAGGATGATGCGTTGGACTTCAACGAATGCGGCGCCTCCGGAAGTTTAGTTGGGACCGGCTGCACAGCTATCTCGGCGAGTGCACCGCCAATTAGCCCTTCTGAAGGGCGATCTCGAACCGGCAATTTTGCTAGCCCTGTCGCTACTAGCCATGAGATGTCGGTCTAATTGTTTCGAACTCCTGCCGTGTACAGCCCAAGGTGCGTGTGCCGTGTTTCACAGTATGACCTGGTGAACCGGACGGTCATTCCCATGCTTGAATCTACAAGTGCAACTTCTGATCCCATCTACTGAACAGGCTGCCGGGTCACCTCAGAGTCTGTTGTCCGTTGCCATAACTGCCTGTGTATCAGTTGCTGTCTTCTGGCTGGGCTACGGGCTCAACGCCGCGGCCGCGCAGAGAGAGCGTCGGCGAAAGGTCATCGAAGACTGGTTTCGGGCACTCTCGAAGTGGGTAGACGACTTCGGCGAGCTATCCAGCGCGCCGGACTACAGCTACAACGCGCTAACCAGCCGGGAAATCATTGAACTAAGCCTTCCTCGACGTCAGCGGTACCTCGCTTGGTGGATGCACGAGATGGCGGTGGGTGTGATGTTGAGGCGGAAGGCCGCATCCGAGAACTTGGAGTCTCGCCAAACGTGCAGCTCTGACCTTAACGACCTGCTAAGGGCAACTGGGACCCACCTTTTGGAATGGCATCACAAGAAGCTCCGGAGTGCTGATTTCAATTTTTCATACCAGCTGCGTGTCCAGGCGAGAGAGAGCGAAATTGCCGTTCGGACGTATGCTGAGTCCCGAGGGCTTGGAGACTTTATTTATCCGGTGAGAATGACTCTTCGCCGGCAATGGCAGTTCCAGAAGCTCCTCTTGAACCCCGAAACTGGAGAGCCAGTACTCGACTCATTGAAGTACTTCATCCGCCGGAAATACTTGGTAGCCGCGGTTCTCTTCAGCTCGGTTATCCTCCTCAAGTCGAGTGTGATCATTGCTCGCAGCAAGGTGAAGATTCTTGTTTTGAACCAACGGCTCCGACGACGTCAGCGGCGTCTCCGCCGCTCTCGTAAGATTCACGCGATCCTGCATCGGCGCATTGTGCGGAAGCGGCGGCTCCAGACGAATGTCGGCCGAGGAAAGGGCTAGATCATACGCCGGGGTTCATTCGCTAATTATCACCGATAGGGCATGCGGGCACGCGAGGTCTTCTCCCTGCAAAGCTTCCTGCGCGCCCCTCTCCCACGAACGGCGCAGGCTTAGGAAATAGTTGGGGCACATGGTGCGCTCGCGTAGTGTCGCATCCATGGAAGCTACCTCAGACGATCCCCAAGCTCGCCTGGCCGAATTGGCTGAACTCGCAGACGCAGGTCGGACTGCCTTTCTTGCCCTAGCTGAATCTGCATGGCAACCCGCAGAAAATTCGGCGGCAGCCCGCGCGAAGATTGATGTTACCGCCAAGGACCCTGCAACCAGCAGCGCCGACATATTGGCAGGGTTTGATCTTGTCTCTGAAGTCGTTGTGAGCTATCTGGAGGTTGCTGCCAATCATCTAGGGGGCCTGGCTGCTCTTTATCGCAGTGGTGAGGTCATGTTTTCGCCGCTGCCGCTCGTACGGTCGGTATTAGAGTATTGTGCCCACGCGATGTGGGTAGTTGGCGACGGCTCGGGGACGGCGGACGACATGTTGGCCCGCGCCTATCTCGAGGAGTTTGTCAGCTCGGAATTCGCCAAGATGGCCGCAGGTCGCATGGGTTCCAAACAGGACGATCCTCACCAGCATGCGCACAAGCGTTGGAAGGCAATACGAGAGCGGGCAATCGCGGCGTTCCCCGGGACTACGCCGCAGGACCTCGGTAACAGGACGATCGGCAGTCAAACTCTACTGTCGCCAGAGAGCGCTGTCTCGTGGATGTTCGGCCTGCTCAACGCGAACGCCAACGGCAGCGTGAACGAGAAGCAATCCGAAGGAATCTACTCATTTTTGTCGAGCGGAACCCATCCTTCGCTGTACCAAGCCCGACAGATGCGTATGTACGTTGACCGAGGCGAATACGTTGGAACTGTCCTGAAAGTGGACTTGGACTACCTTGAGAGGTTGCTCGGAGTGGGTGTTATAGCGTTCTACAATGCCCTGTCCTATGTGGTGTCCTTCTATGGGCTGCCGGCGCAAGCACATGACGAGCTGACGCGGCAAATTGATGACACCATGCCGAACTATTTGAAGCCATAAAATCTGGCTCAAGGCGGCTTTCAAAGGGAAACTCTCGTCGCGATACCTGCCGGGACAAAGAGGTTCATGCGGTTCCGTCCGCTGGGCACATCCCCGGACCTCGGGGTACTTGTTGCGAATAGCCGCGCCCAGCGGACGGAAGATAGGTCGTGAACGCACAAACTTGATTTCAGTCGGTTTGTACACAAATGTCAGGAATCATTGACGCCGACCGTCTTGGAGACCAGAGCATTGTGCCGCGGTCTGACCGGAACCGGGAGCCAACACACTCAGTTGGTCTCAAATACGGAGCCACACCCGGGTTTCGCTAGCGGACGATGCTCGAGACCAGGTCATAGCCAAGGGAGTAGACGGCTCGTAGGTTGAGTCTGTTTCGCACCATCCGTCCGTCCTTGACGGAGTCCAGTAAGCCGGATTCTCGGAGCCTGCGTAGATGCCGGGACACCTGGGGCACTGTCATGCCTGTTCGCTTGGCCAGCTCGGTTGTTGTGCATTGCTCGTTGACCAGATGTCGGCACAGGTCCATCCGTGCGGGGTCAGCCATGACTGTGAGTCGGAGGCGAATCTCTTCCATTGTGTTGGTTGTGGGGACCCCCATCTCCGTGAAGGGGAACTGTATCACTACCGGAAGATCTAGCCTCTGGTGTCCGTAGTCTTGAGCGAACTTGATGACCAGGTGCGGGGAGCCGTAGGACGAGGGCAGAAGTATGTATTTTCGGTCATCCGAGGACGAGATAAATGCATTCTGAAGTTTGTCGAAAGCAATTTGCTGGGTGCTGGGAAAGTAGTGGGTGCCGGGGTTTAGTGACGTGAAGACCATTGGTAATGGTTGTGTGGCGAGAGCGTTCTGGACCTCAGTTTGGGCGGCTCGCAATTGGGGTAATGCCGCATTCCATCGTTCCGAGAAGAACTTCTCGTTCACCTCCTTCAAGGTAGTGATGAGTTGGCTGCGCAGCTCTTCCGGGTTTCGGATGAGCTGCGCAGCGAGGATTCCTCGGGCCTCGGAGCGTTCTTCGGCGCGGGCGACGAAATCGGCCGCCGCGACTGGACTTCTGGTGACATCCGGGAAGGTCATGATTCGTGTGCCGTAGATGACCTCGGCGGAAAATGCCGCGAACAGGTCGAGGCTGAGGTTTTCCACTCTTTTCAACTCGTGTTCGAATCCGCTTGCTTGTCCAAACGTCAAAGGCATCAAGTGTCTTGCCCTGAACCTTGCCCAGAAGGGTGCCAGTGCCCGGACGGCACGATTCGTTTCGTCCGGCAGGGCCCGTGTCATGCCCTGGATTTCCTGCCTCCGGTCCAAGTGATGCGCGGGCTCCGCGACGGCGTGGAGGAAGGCCATTAACTCGGCCATCTGGGATAGCTGCACGGATACAGCTTCGGGTCGGAGTTGATGTAGATCCAAGACAATGGGCATGGGCTAGGCCTTAGTTCGTTGTACTACCATTGCACCGATTCTGCCTGCAGCCGGATGTCTTCCGCATCCACTTCGAGGTAAAGACCGTTCTCGATGAGCTCCTGCAGGTTCTTTGCGACCTCATGACGGTAACCCGCGGGACTGCCGTACAGGCTGCTGAGTTTGGCCGAATCGAAGGGTGTTTCGTTGCCGTGGTACCAGGACGGCCGGCCGACCGGGGTTGCGGCGACCAGGGTCGAATGAGGGACGTCGGTGTATGTGGTGCGCCAACCGCCGAGTGCGTTTCCATGTTCATCGCGCACAATCGTGTCGGTGGTTCCTACAGTTTCGAGGTACTGGCTGGGCGGTGGCACCTTGATTCCTTCGCTCCAGGCGACCAGTTGTTCGAATATCGCGTTGTAAACATGGGAGTTCGGGAAAGTACTCCAATATGCTCCCGCCGGCAGCGGGCAGTCTTTCAGACGGATCTTGTCCTTGTCGGACATGTACCGGGTTTCCCGATGGGCCATGCCGGGCACTTCGTAAAGACGGAACGTCGAGCTGTCAGGGCGCCGATGGCTTAGTCCCCGCACCTGTCCCGAAACCCCACACTCCCAGCGGACGGACTGGAACTCTGCTTCACCAAGCATCTCAATCACTGGAACATCGATGTCCGGCAGAGATGGTCCCCCCGATGCGGCCGGCAAATATCCATCGAAGACGGGCCGGCCATCTTCATTGCGGAACTGGGAATGATACTGCTCCACAAATCGGCGAACGACTCCCCCCGTCTGGGAGATTCCAATGAAGTAGAGACCCGTTATTTCCGATCCCTGAAGATCGGGAAGGCCGGAACGGAGAGCCTGGGCCACCTGGGCAATGATCTCAAAGGACTGTGGTGTCGCTTCCCACCATTTCTCCTTGAACTCGTCGTACTGTTTGGCGAGCTCATCCTGGTTTGGATCTTCCACGAACGGAATGGTGGCAGCGAAATCCGAGGCCAGCGGGCCTTCAATGAACGTCATCGAGCGGTAGCGCTCCGGGTTTGACCCGGCGATGAGGCCCAAGGCACTGGGTGACTGTGAATCGATCTCGATCCACATGTACCCATTGCGCATCAGGTGGCGGTTCAGGACCCGCCAGACTGAGGTGCCTCCCCAAATGTGCGCGACCTCAGCTACGGCCTTCCCGTTGAAATGGTCGATATTTTCAGGGCGGCGGACGAGGATTCGGGTCTGGTAGGGCTGTCCGGCAGCTGTCCCTGAGACGAAGTACTCCTCTTGGATGTAGTTATAGGTAGATATCCGGTCGACACCGTAGGGCTCAAGAACAACTGGTGAGGAGTGTGCTGTTTCCGGGATAGGTCCGGCGATGACCGCGGAGGGGGCGGTTTTGGTTCGAGGTGAGGTGCTCAATCTGTGTCCTAGAGGGTCGG
>NZ_JABMCX010000286.1 GCF_013179505.1 Paenarthrobacter sp. CM16
ACCGCATGTCCCGCACGACGGACGCTCCGCCGTCGGGGGTGAATCATTCCGCAAGCGTGTCCTGTACCTCAGCGAGGACTGGCTGCCCGCGAAAGCTGCAGATGCTGCAGTGACGCAGCCGCTGCTGATGGATCAGCAGACGGTGGCGACCGTGATGGGTATCCATGCCGCGTTGGCTTCACCCGGGGATGCCATGGGAGCCGAAAGCGGCGTTCTCACTCTCCGGGAAGCCGTCCGCTCCCACCTCGGGGCACCCTCGGCCCCGACGCGGGATGCTCCCCTTGCCCGCCGGCTGCGAGAAATGTTGGATGACCGCCTCTCGGAGTCCTTCACCATCGCCGAAGCCGCCCAACTGCTCGGCGCGCATCCGAGCCACCTGGTGCGCGCTTTCTCCAAGGCCTACGGCATTGCCCCTTACAGGTACGTGACGGGGCGCCGTGTTGACCGCGCGCGACGACTGCTGCTGGAGGGCCGGCCGGCATCTGAAGCAGCGGTCGAGGCGGGCTTCCATGATCAATCCCACCTCACCAGGCATTTCAGACGCGTCCTGGGAACGACGCCGGGAGCCTTCGCCGGCTGACCGCCGCCCGGGGCGGGACTGGCGTAGCCTAAGCGCGATCGTGAAGCGTCACGTGGTAGCCGTCAGGATCAGCGAAGGTGAAAGTGCGGCCAAATGGACCGTCGACAGGAGCGGTGACGATCCTGTGCCCAACTTCGTGCAGAGCATCGTGAATGGCTTGAACGTCAGTGGCGTGGAGCCACACCGCGGCACCAATGCCCGGCTGTTCAACTGTCGATAGATCAGTGCCGGGAACGACCGTACGGAGCGCGAAAGGGATCGGGCTTGTGTCGAACACGACGGCGTGAGGCGGCCCTGCTTGCGACCGCACCAGGCCGAGGTACTGCTCGTAGAACGCTTGTGAAGCGTCGAGGTCGCGCGCCTGGAGGGAGATGAAATCGGGACCGGTGACGGGCATGGTGTTGCTCCTTGGTTTTTCATTGTCAGCCATCTGACACGAACAAGCTATGTCAGAATACTGACATGAGTCAACGCGGAATCGACCTCACCACCTCGCTGGGATATCTGCTGAAAGAAGCGTCGAGCACCCTGCGCGCTTCCATGGAAGCAGCGCTGAGGCCGCTTGGAATGACCATCACCCATTACTCCTGCCTGGAACTCCTTGCACAGCGCCCGGGCCTGTCGAACTCCGAGCTGGCCCGGGGCGCGTTCGTCACCCGACAGTCCATGAACGTGCTGCTCCAAGCCCTGGAACGCGACGGATACGTGACCCGCCCGGAGGAGGCCCGCGTAGGTAAAATCCTTCCCGCTCAGCTCACCCCGCTGGGCCGAAGCAGTCTTGAGAAGGCAAGCGCTGCGGTCCGTAGCGTGGAGGTCAAGATGCTCGGGGGCATGACGCAGGACGAACAAGCCACTGCGTTCAGGGCGTTGCAAAGCATGGTCCGCTCATTGCGGGAGGACCAGGGAGTCAGCCAGGGTGACAGCAGCGAGGATAGACGTCATGCGGATAAGTAGAACTGCCGGGTTGAGCGTCGTCGCTGCCACATTGGCCGGGCTGCTGAGCGGCTGCACCATCGAAACGACTCCTCCAGCCGCCACTTCCCCAACTGCCACTCGTGCGGCGCGCCCGATGGCAGCGGCCCAAGCAGCAGTAGCCCAAGTCCCAGGGGCGGAGTTGGAGGCGGCCCGCGCATGGGACGGAACCACCGCCTACGTCCTCGCGACGCTCTCCGCGACGGAGGCTTTTTCCGGAGACCCCGCAACACTCATCGATTACTCGTTGGCGCAGCTCGCTTCGCAGGACGAGGTGGATCGCGGACGCCTGGTGCGCTTCAGCTTCGAAGCGCCGGGGCAAACGGTCGAAACCACCAAGGCACTTCTTGCGTCCTTGGGCATCGACTCGGAGCAGTACGCGGGCGGGTCCTCCCTGGAACTAGCCAATCAGGACCTGGACGACCGATACGGCACGTGGCCCGCAGCGGTTCCCAACCTCCCGCCGTCGTTCATTAACAATTCCTGAATCCCCGCATGAATTGCTGTGCCCATCGCTGCCTCCTTCTTCACGCAGAGGGTTGACGATGCGCGCGTAAAAGCACGGCAAATACAGGGATTCAATGCGCAGCAAAGATTCACGACGTCGGCGCCATCGGCTGGTCATTGCCGAGCGCTCCGGCATTGATCCTGTGGTCACCGCTACCAACGCCGGCTACTTCGAACACCAAACGCCTCACCCAACCATTCAGCGGGCAACCCGGAATGGGATGCCCGCCGGTCGGCAGATAAAGGCAACCGCTGGGGATCTGATAGAGCGACCCGCTCAAACGCTAGGGACCTGAGAGAGCGATCCGCTCAAACCCTAGGGATGTGCGAGAGGGTGCGGCACTTACATGTCCGCGAGCGCTCCACCCGGGTTCTCGATGGCGTCAGCCACGTACCGGAGGAAGCCTGCAGCAGTTTCGCCGTCGCACACGCGGTGGTCGAAAGCCAAGGTCAGTTCGGTGACCTTGCGGACGGCCAACTCACCGTTGACCACCCAGGGCTTGTCGATGATGCGGCCCACACCCAGCATCGCAACCTCGGGGTAGTTGATGATCGCAGCCGAGCCGTCCACGCCGAACACGCCGTAGTTGTTCAGCGTGAAAGTGCCCGAGCCCAGTTCTGTTGGAGTCGCCTTTCCGTCACGCGCGACGGCGGTGAGTCGGCGGATCTCGGCGTCCAGCTCGCGGGCACTCAGCTCATGGGCGTTCCGGACGGACGGGACAACGAGTCCGCGGTCGGTCTGGGCGGCGAAGCCGAGGTTGATCCCTTCGAATCCGACGATCTCTTGCGATCCATCGGCAGCCGTTTCAAAGCGGGTGTTCAGTGCGGGGTACTTTTTTAACCCGGCCGTGACAAAACGGGCGATGAAGGCCAGCAAGCCCGGAGTATCGTGCGGTGCGCGCTTCTTGAGCTCGGCCCGCATCTCCAGCAGAGCGGTTGCGTCCACGTCCACCCAAACCGTGGCCTCGGGAATCTCGGAGCGACTGCGGGTCATGTTCGCGGCCACAGCCTTGCGAACCCCGCGAACAGGCGTTCGCGCAGATACGGACAAACCGGTACGGCCGTCAACGGCACCCGCATCAGCAGAAGCGGCAACGGGTGCGGCAACGGAAGCCGGAGCAGAGACACGAGCCGAGTCAGGAACAGCAGGAGCAGTAATCGCCGCCTCCACATCCTGGCGCATGATCAACCCACTGGCACCCGAACCCTCAATCGCGTCGAGAGAAACACCGTGGTCGCGCGCCATCTTCCGCACGAGCGGAGAGATGACAGCACTGAGCTTGCCGGGGATGCGCGTCCCGGCCACAGCAGGCTCCATCACCGGCTCAGTAATAGCAGCAGGCTCAGCAACAGAAACGGCAGAATCGACGACGCCGACGCTCGCCTTCCGCGGGCGGGTGCGCCCACCTGTCGCTCCCCCGGGCGTTCCGTAACCGATCAGCACATTGCCCGAGCCGGCCTTTTCCTCGGTCCGGTAGGTCTCGGCAGCAGCTTCCACGTCCGGCGAAACGTCGAGGCCGGAAGACACCGGCGAAGGGTCCACAGAACCAGCCGGAGCGGGAGCGGCGGCAGCGGGCGACCCCGCGGAAGAACCAGCGCGAGCGATCGAGATCAGCGGCTTGCCGACGTCGAGCGTTTGACCGGCCTCACCGTGCAGCTCGGCAACCGTGCCGGCGTAGGGCGAGGGAACCTCAACCATGGATTTGGCGGTCTCAACCTCGGCGATGGGCTGGTCCACCACGATCTCGTCACCCACGGCAACGAGCCAGTTCACCAGTTCGGCCTCGGTGAGTCCTTCGCCGAGGTCGGGCAGTTTGAAGACCTGCATATCTGAGCTCATGGTTAGTCCTCCCATTGAAGGTCATCGACGGCGTCGAGGATGCGGTCGACGCTCGGCAAGTAGTAGTGCTCCAGCTTGGGAGACGGGAACGGGACATCGAAGCCGGTCACCCGAAGGATCGGCGCGGCGAGGTAGTGGAACGCGCGTTCCTGGACGCGGGCCACAATTTCGGAGGACACGGACGCGAATCCATGGGCTTCGGCGATCACGACGGCGCGTCCCGTCTTGCGCACGGACGCGCAGACGGTCTCGTCGTCGAAGGGGACGAGGGTGCGGACGTCAATGACTTCGAGCGAGCGGCCCTCTTCGGCAGCGGCAGCTGCAGCGGCGAGCGCTGTGGGGACAGACGGGCCGTAGGCGATGAGCGTCGCGTCCGTGCCGGGACGGGCAACAGCCGCGCGGCCCTCGGTGGAGGTCCCGGCGTCGTGCTCTGCACGCAGTGCACCCAAGTCCACCTGGTCCTTGGACCAGTAGAGCTTCTTAGGTTCCATGAACATCACGGGGTCATCGGAGTCGATGGCTTCGCGGAGCATCCGGTAGCCGTCGGCCACGGTGGCCGGGGTGTAGACCTTCAGGCCGGCGGTGTGCGCGTAGTAGGACTCGGAGGAGTCGCAGTGGTGCTCCACTCCCCCAATGCCGCCGGCGTAGGGAACACGGATGACCATGGGCATTTTGAGTTTGCCCTTGGTGCGGTTGTGCATTTTGGCGACGTGGCTGACGATCTGTTCGAAAGCCGGGTAGGCGAACGCGTCGAACTGCATTTCGATGACGGGCCGCATGCCGTTGATGGCCATGCCCACGGCCATGCCCACGATGCCGGATTCCGCGAGAGGGGTGTCGAAGCAGCGTTCTTCACCGAATTCGGCCATGAGGCCATCGGTGATGCGGAAGACGCCGCCGAGCATTCCCACGTCTTCACCGAAGACCAGGACGGAGGAATCGGCGCGCATGGCATCGGCCATGGCAGTGTTCAGGGCTTTGGCCATGGTGAGGCTCTGCGGACCGGTGGCTTCTGCAGTGGCCGCGGCGGACGCGGCGGCGCTGGCGGTGGCTGCGCTGACGTTGGCGGTAGCGGTGGTGGTCACGGTCATTTTGCGCTCTCCTCTCGTGCGAGTTCGCTGGCGAGCAGTTCGGACTGTTCTTTCAGCTGCGGGGTTTGCTTGGCGAAGACGTACTTGAAGAGGTCCAGGGGCTGGACCGGGACATCCTCGCCCAGGCCCTCGCGGAGCTGGGTGGCGACTTCTTCTGCGTGCACGGCGATCCTGTTACCGGCCTCGTCGTCCAGCAGCCCCTTGTCCGTAAGGTACGACTTCATGCGCGCCAGCGGATCCTTGGCCTGCCATTCGGCAACTTCGCTGTCCGGACGGTAGCGGGTGGCGTCGTCGGCGTTGGTGTGGGCCTGCATGCGGTAGGTGTGGGCTTCGATCAGGAGCGGTCCTGATCCTTCGCGGGCCAGCTTCACCGCTCGGTCCATCACGGCGAGCAGTGCGACGAGGTCGTTGCCGTCAACGCGCTCACCGGCCATGCCGTAGCCAACAGCTTTGTGGGCCAGCGACGGCGCCACGGACTGGTGGCTGAGCGGTACGGAGATGGCGTACTTGTTGTTCTGCACGAAGAAGATGACAGGCAGGTGGAAAACTGCAGCAAAGTTCAGGGCCTCGTGGAAGTCGCCTTCGCTGGTGGCGCCGTCGCCACACATGGCCATCACTACCGTGTTTTCACCGCGTAGCTTGGCGGCATGGGCCACACCGACCGCGTGAAGCAGTTGCGTCGTAAGAGGGGTGCATTGGATGCCAACGTTGTGCTCTGTGGGGTCGTACCCGCCGTGCCAGTCGCCGCGGAAGATAGTCATCACCTCAACGGGGTCCACCCCGCGGGTCATGACGGCGACGGCGTCGCGGTACGTGGGGAACAGCCAGTCACCCTCGCTGAGGCACATGGCAGCTGCAACCTGGCAGGCTTCCTGGCCGTGGCTTGAGGGGTAGACGGCCATGCGGCCCTGCCGGACCAGTGCCGAGTTCTGGTCGTTGACGCGACGTCCGACGACGAGTTGCTCGTAGGCGGCCATCAATTC
>NZ_JABMCX010000287.1 GCF_013179505.1 Paenarthrobacter sp. CM16
ACGGAATCCGGAACCGGAACCTCTACGAGCTCAACGAGCTTGTCCAGGACCTTGTCGCGGGCTTCAACACCCTGCTCAACGACCTTGGAGTCGGCAGCCTGCTTGGCGAGGTCCTCACGGAGCTCAGCAAGGGTGTCGAACTCGGAGGCCAGCTGCGCAAAGTCATCGTTGGCCTCGGGGAGCTCGCGCTCCTTGACGGCCTTGACAACAACCTTCACCTGAGCGGACTCACCTGCGTGGTCACCGCCCACCAGGGTGGTGTCGAAGATTGCTTCCTCGTCCGCGGAGAGGCCTGTCACGGCTTCGTCGAGGCCTTCAAGCATGGTGCCGGCGCCAACCTGGTAGGAAAGGCCTGCTGCTGAGTCGATTTCTTCGCCGTCGATGGTGGCGGTGATGTCGATGGTAAGGAAGTCATCGTTCTTGGCGGGACGCTCAACGGACTTCAGCGTGCCGAAGCGGCCACGCAGTTCGTCGAGGGACTTCTCAACGTCAGCGTCGGAGGACTCTGCTGCAGCGACCTCGACCTTGATGCCGGCGTAGTCCGGGAGCTCGATCTCGGGGCGGACATCGATCTCCACCTGGAACTTGAGCTCACCATCGGTTGACGTGGGGTCCGGGACCTCGGTGATTTCAACCTCGGGACGGCTCAGGGGGCGAACGCCCGTTTCCTGAACTGCAGCCTGGTACCAGCCGTTGAGGCCATCGTTGATGGCCGTCTCCAGGACGTAGCCGCGGCCAACGCGCTGGTCGATCAGCTTGGTGGGAACCTTGCCCTTGCGGAATCCGGGGACCTGGATCTGCGAAGCAACGGTCTTGTACGCGGCATCGATGCTCGGCTTCAGTTCCTCAAAGGGAACCTCAACGTTGAGCTTGACCCGCGTTGCGGTGAGGTTCTCGACAGCGCTCTTCACAGTCTAAGTACTCCTGATTTTGTGGGTATGGGGTTCTGTCGCGTCCCTGAGGCGGACACAAAACACAGAGTCGGGGTGACAGGATTTGAACCTGCGACTTCCTGCTCCCAAAGCAGGCGCTCTAGCCAAGCTGAGCTACACCCCGAATGCACAGGACAGTCTACGGGCAAGCGGGCCAGGAATGCACATTTGACACCGCCGCCGGAATTAGGTTTAGTTGTACCCGGCTTGAACAGCCACCGGGAAGATGTCCTGAACATGGATATCCGTCCTGGGGACGTAGCTTAATGGTAAAGCCTCAGTCTTCCAAACTGATTACGCGGGTTCGATTCCCGTCGTCCCCTCCAAGGGAAAACGCCCCGATCCTCGGATCGGGGCGTTTTTTGTTGCTGCTACACCTGGCAGCCAGGACACCAATAGAGCTTGCGCGCTCCAATTTCCGTGGTGCCCACAAGCGTCCCGCAGGCCCGGCAGGGCAGCCCGTCCCGCTTGTAGACAAAGTGGGCATCGGCGTCGGGCGCTACGGGGCCGCCTCCTGTCCACAGCGTGGAGGGCGTCGTAACAATCCGTCCGTCGCGGACGCCGTCGGACATGGTACTGACGGTGTCATCCCAGAGGCGACCCGCGGTTTCGGCATCAATACCGGTACCCGGCGTCCAGGGATCCACTGCCTGCCGGAACAGCACCTCCGCGCGATATATGTTGCCCACCCCTGCCAGGACCGACTGATCCATCAACAAAAGCGCCACCGCCGTTTTCCGGCGGCGCAGACGTCGAATGAACTCTTCGCGGTCACCCGGCCGGTTGTGCAGCGGGTCCGGCCCCAGGCGATCCATGACCGCTGCTGCTTCTGCCGGCGTGATGGCAGCACAGGTCGTGGCACCGCGGAGATCCGCCCAGCCGTGCTCCGAGACCAAACGGACACGGACTGCACCCACAGGAGCCGGCGGACCGGTGTAGGCGTCCTCGTCTGAAGATGGGCCCGTCTCCCGTTCGCCGATACGGCGCGGCGCGCCAATGCTGGAGGCGCCCGTAAAGGAACCGTCACCGCCAAAGCTCCAGGCACCGTAAAGACCCAGGTGCACGTGAAGGAAGAGCTCATGGTCGAACTTGAGGAAAAGCTGCTTGCCGTGAGCGTTTGCCTCAACCATGGTGTGCCCGTCCAGGAGCTCAGCGCCTGCGGCGAACCGGCCCTGCGGGCTGGATACGCCCAGACGCCTGCCCCCAAAAACATCCTGGAATTGGCGGGCAAGCCTATGGACCGAATGCCCCTCTGGCACTACTCGACGATTTCGCCGGTGTTTTCGTACACCGCGATTTTTCCGATGCGACGCACATGGCGCTCGTCATTGCTGAACGGTTCCTGCAAGAAGGCCTCGATCAGTTCGGTGGCTTCTTCGACCGAGTGCTGGCGACCGCCCACTGCCACGACGTTGGCGTCGTTGTGTTCGCGGGCCAGCTTGGCCGTGGACAGGTTCCAGGCAAGCGCGGCGCGGACGCCGTTAACCTTGTTCGCAGCGATTTGCTCCCCGTTACCCGAGCCGCCCAGCACGATCCCCAGTGCATGGACCCCGGCCTTCTGGTCCGCCACAACGGCCAGGCCTGCATTGATGCAGAACGAGGGATAGTCATCCAGGGCGTCGTACTCCTTGGGTCCGTGATCCACCACTTCATAGCCCTTGGCCGTGAGGTGGCTGACCAGGTGGGCACTCAGTTCCATGCCGGCATGGTCAGTAGCGATGTGGACGCGGGGTGTAGTCACAGGAAGTCCGTTCTTTCTGGAGCGCGGGACGGCGACGGGCCGGGCGCGGCGATGAGGGATGCGCTACCTAGGGTACCGCTACCGGGACTGGTTGGGCTGTCCGTCATCACGGGCACGGCGGGCGGCCCGGTTGAGGATGCCCGCGAGTTTGTCCGCGGAAGCCTGGGAGCCGGCGCTGAGCGCCACCTTGCCCCCATTCAGTTTCCTCACGACGACGGCGGGGCCGCTGCTGACCAGCATTGCGGTGGCATCATCGTGGTGACGCCAGCCCCACCCGCCATAATCAGCGGCTTTGACGTCCATCGGGGCTGCTGCAGCGATCTCGACGGCGGGGACGGTCAGGACACGCACGACGCCACCGGCGAAGACCTGCAGGCCTCCCCTGTCAGCGCGCACGCGGGCAAACAGGAATCCCGCGCCCACCAGGGCAGCCACTGCCACCAGGGCTCCGAGCCAGGGAACGGCCACCGCTATCAAGGCTGCCGGGAACACAGCAGAAACAATGATCATGATGAAGACCGAACTCCGGGCATGCACCCACAGGCGGAGCGTATCGCGGGCCAAATCAGGGTCAGCGAGAAGGGTGAGCTCTTCCTGGAGCGCAACATCGTCCTCACGGGTCCAGCGCGGATCGGGTTTAAAGGCGAACATCATGACAACGCCCAGGGCCACGGCCGCGCCGCTGCCCATGGCCAGCACGATCGGGTCCACATGGGATTCCCGCGCATCCGCCAGCCCCGATTGGCCCACCAGCCCGGCAGCCACCACGGTGGTGATGAAGAGGCTCACTGTCAGGCCAAGGCCCATCATGACGCGCCGCATGACAACGGGCCTGGTAATCGACACCGCTTGGAGGAAGACCGCCCACCCGCAGAGGGCGATGAGGGCTGCGCCGCCGGCCACGTAGGCGCCGAAGGGCGCGAACGAACTGCCGCCGTCGGCGTTCCACATGACGGCCACCGGGTTGGGGAGGTCGTTGCGGAGCATTTGGGCGCACACCACAAAACCCACCGAGAGGAGCAGCGGAAAGGCAATCGCAAACCTCAAAGCGCGGAAATCGAGAGTGTCCCGGAACGATCCCATAATCCAACGCTACTCCGTGGGACGACACTGTGGTGTACCGTCCTTGCCTTCCAGCAATGGAGTGAAAGAATAACTTCACACCATCGTCCGGCCGCGATTGGCCGGTCACCCCGAATACTTCCGGAGGCACCACTTGCCAGGCCTGAACCTCACGCGCGACGAAGCCGCGATCCGCGCCCGACTGCTCAACGTCGAGTCGTATAACGTCACCCTGGACCTGACCCGGGGGCCGGAAACCTTCGGTTCAACCACCGAAGTCAAGTTTTCTGCGACACCGGGATCGTCCACCTTCATCGACGCGGTTACCTCGGCGGTCCACAGCGTGACCTTGAACGGCATTGAACTGGATCCTGCGGACGTCTCGGATGGCGTCCGCATCCAGCTTCCGAACCTGGCCGCCCGGAACGAACTCGTGGTTGTCGCCGACGCTCCGTACATGAACACGGGCGAGGGACTTCACCGCTTTGTTGACCCCGTGGACGGCGAGGTGTATCTCTACACGCAGTTCGAAGTTCCGGACTCGCGGCGCATGTTCGCAGTTTTCGAGCAGCCCGACCTCAAAGCAAGCTTCTCGTTTACGGTCACGGCGCCCTCGCACTGGGATGTCATCTCCAACTCCCCTACGCCGGTTCCTGTTCAGGCACCCGCCGGGGAAGACGGCGACGCCCGCTCTGTGTGGGAATTCGCGCCCACTCCCCGCCTGTCCTCCTATGTCACCGCATTGATCGCCGGACCGTACCAGTCCGTCCGCTCCGAGGTCACAAGTTCCGACGGACGCGTCATCCCGCTGGGAGTCTTTGCCCGCAAGTCCCTCATGCAATACCTCGATGCGGACAACATCTTCGACCTGACCCGTCAGGGATTTGAGTTCTTCGAAGCCCAGTTCGGCTGCCCGTACCCGTTCGAGAAGTACGATCAACTGTTTGTCCCGGAGTTCAACGCCGGGGCAATGGAAAACGCCGGAGCCGTAACCATCCTGGAAGGCTACGTCTTCCGTGGGAAAGTCACCGGTGCCCAGATAGAACGGCGTGCCATCACAGTCCTGCACGAGCTGGCGCACATGTGGTTCGGGGACTTGGTGACCATGCGCTGGTGGAACGACCTCTGGCTCAACGAATCCTTTGCCGAATACATGTCCCACCTGGCAGCCGTGGAGAATACGGAATTTGACCGGGCCTGGACCACTTTCGCGTCCGTGGAAAAGTCCTGGGCCTACAAGCAGGACCAGCTGCCCACCACGCACCCGATCTTTGCCGAGATCAACAACCTCGAAGACGTGGAAGTTAACTTCGACGGCATCACCTACGCCAAGGGCGCGTCGGTGCTCCGGCAGTTGGTGGCCTGGGTTGGCCCTGAGCAGTTCATGGCCGGGGTCCGCACCTACTTCGCCAAGCACTCCTGGAAAAACACGGAGCTCGCGGACCTCATGGTGGAGCTCGAGGCCGCCAGCGGCCGCGACCTGGACGTGTGGGGCAAGCTCTGGCTCGAGACTGCCGGGGTCAACACCCTCGCCCCGGAACTGAGGGTTGATAATGACGGAACCATTACCGGATTCGCCATCCTGCAGACCGCGATCGAGGAACAGCCCACCCTCCGTCCGCACCGCCTGGCCGTTGGCTTCTACTCACTCGCCGGTGACGGGAAGCTCGAACGCACCCACCGTGAAGAGCTCGACGTCGATGGTCCGCGGACCGAAGTCCCTGCCCTGGTTGGCAAGGCACGGCCGGACCTGATTTTGCTCAATGACGACGACCTCGCTTACGCAAAGGTCCGCCTGGACGATCACTCGTTGGCCACAGCGAAGGCGCACTTGAAGGACTTCGCAGCCAGCCTGCCGCGGACCCTGGTGTGGGGTTCAGCCTGGGATGCGGCGCGGGACGGCGAAACCCCGGCACGCGGCTACGTGGACCTGGTCCTTGCCAACATTGCCCACGAAACAGACTCCTCGGTCATTTTGGTCCAGCTTCGCCAGCTCGCCACCACCTTGACCTATTACGTGGCCGCTGAACACAAGGCCGAGGCCACCATCGCAGCAGCTGACACGCTCTGGGATCTCGCCTCCTCGGTGGAGGCAGGCTCAGACGCCCAGCTCCAATTTGCCAAATCCTTCACCCAGCTCGCGCGCAGCGCCGGCCAGTTGGACCGCATCCAAGCCCTTTTGGACGGAACCGAAACACTGGAAGGC
>NZ_JABMCX010000288.1 GCF_013179505.1 Paenarthrobacter sp. CM16
CGTGCGTTGTCTACAGCGGAGACGTCATTGACTACGTTGGCCATGACTACACCGGCCCGGTAAACGAAGAAATCCACGCAGGTGATGCCCTGCTCATGCCCGGACTGATCGACCTCGATGCCCTGACGGACATCGACCACCTCATCCTGGACAGTTGGGCCGGCCCTGAACAGGCCAAGGGGCACCAGTGGTCAGAGGACTACTTCCGCAACCGCCGGGCGGACGTCTTCACGGCCGAAGAACGCCGGCAGGTCCGGGAATATGCGTTGATCCAGCTGGTTCTGCACGGCATCACCACCTACATGCCCATAGCTTCCGAGGTTCACTCGCAATGGGCCGAGCCCTTCGAGGAACTGACGGGCATGGCAGAAACAAGCCGGCGCCTGGGCCTCCGCGGCTACTTGGGCCCCGCGTACCGCTCAGGCGTGAATGTTGTGCTGGAGAACGGCGAACGGTCTGTGATGTTCGACGACGATCGCGGCCGTGAGGGGCTGGCGGATGCCCTGCGCTTCCTGGACCATGCAACGGAACTCAACCACCCATTGGTCAGCGGAGTCCTCCTCCCATGCCGGATAGAGACCCTGGACATCGAGTTGCTGAAGGAAACGGCGGCGGCTTCCGAGGAACGGGATGTCCTGGTCCGTCTGCACTCGCTGCAGGGCTTGGTTGAACGCGGGCTGATCCAGGAATGGCACGGCGTGACGCCTTTGGAGCTCCTGGACCAAGTGGGTTTACTCAACGAACGCCTTTTGATCCCGCATGCAACCTACACTGACCGGAATCCCGCCGTGTTCGGTGAGGACCGGGGCGACCTCAAGCGCTTGGCGGACAGCGGTGCCAGCATCATCCACTGTCCACTGACGTCCATGCGTTACGGCAGCACGCTGGATTCCTTCCAGGCTTACAAGGAAGCGGGCGTCAACATCTCGCTGGGAACCGACTCGTTCCCGCCGGACCTCATCCGGGGAATGGACGCGGGCGTGCAACTGGCCAAAATCCTGGCAGGGAGGAACGACGCCGGTGATGTCGCCGGATACTTCGACGCCGCCACGCTGGGTGGGGCACAAGCGTTGCGTCGTCCTGATTTGGGGCGCCTCGAGGCCGGTGCCCAAGCAGATATGGTGGCCTTCTCGCTGGCAGACATCCGCGACGGCGTCCACGATGATCCGCTCCGGACTCTCCTTCTGAACGGCACGGCCCGCCAAGCGGTGCTCTCCGTGGTAGCCGGCAGGACCATCATGAAGGGCGGCACGATCGATGGAGTGGACCTGGGCTACTGGCGTGCGAAGGGCCAGGAGCTCTTCGACAAGATGCGCCGCGCCTACACTGCCCGCGATGTCCGGAACCGACCGGCCAATGAGCTGTTTCCGCCCGTGTATGCTCGGTTGGAACGCTGACCGGCGCCGTCCGGCCCACGGAGCGGACGCCGGCATGAAGGGAAGTTTGACAGTGGCTGAGGCGATGCCGGACAACGGAAACGGCCGTGATGACGAGGCCCGTGCGGAGAACGTCTACCAACTGGTGTTGGAGGGCATTGTCACGGGTACCTATGCGCAGGGTATGCGCTTGCGCGAACGTGAACTCTCCGAGCTCTACAACGTCTCCCGCATACCGGTCCGGGAAGCCATTCAACGCCTGGAGCAGGACGGTTTCGTGGCGACGTTCCCACGCCGGGGTGCTGTGGTCCGGCAGTTGACCCTGACGGATGTCAACGAGCTCTTCGATGTTCGCCTGTGCTTGGAAACCTTCGCCGCGAGGATGGCCGCCACCCGGGTTGCCGAGGGCAGCGACGGTGGACGGCTCGTGGAACTCATGGAAGCGTCCAGGGCCGCGATCGACGACGACAGGGCAGACGACGTCGCCCTCATCAGTGCCGAGCTGCACGCGGAAATTGTGCGGTTGTCCGGGAACCGGCTCCTGATTGAATCGGTGAAGCCCCTGTTTGGACGGATGCGCTGGATTTTCGGACTGGCACACAACCGCAGCAACGAGCTCCAGCGTGATGAGCATACGGAACTATGCAACGCGATCCTGAAGGGCAAGCCGGATTTGGCGTACTCCCTGGCGTACTCGCACATTGAGCTGGGCCGCGAGCCGGTCCTGGCCGGCTTGGCGGAAACCCTGGAACCGTGAGTTTTTGTACAGATAACGCCCTTTAGAGGCCCTCTTCCGGGTGTTATCTGTACAAAAACTCCGCTAGTCGTCGGCGTCCGGGTACTCTTCCTCGTCTTCATCGTCGTAGCGGCCGGATTCCTCTACTTCAACCTCAAGGATCTTCAGCAGCTCCGTATCCGGGTTCAGCATGATGGCTGCCTCGTCCCGGCGGTGCTGCAGCACCGTGTCCAGGTAGGACTGGACGGTCTCCGCCAGGGGGACGTACCTGTCCTGCTTCTGGCTCATGTACCAGCGGTGCTCCAAGACCTCGTGGACCACTTCGGCGGGCTCCAGCTTCCCCGCCAAGTGGCGGGGGATGGAACGGACAATGGGCTCGAAAATCTGGCTGACCCAGATGTGGGCGCTGATTTCCTCGTCCAGGTCCGGGTTGTTGTCCGCCCGGAACTGGTCCATATCATTCAGGAGCCGGCGGGCCTGGTTCTCCTGGGCGTCCAATCCGGTCAGGCGCAGCAATCGACGCTGGTGGTGGCCGGCGTCGACGACCTTTGGTTGGAGCTGGATGGTGGAGCCGTCCGCCGTGGTCTTGATGGCGTACTCCTCCACATCAAAGCCGAGCTCGTTGAGGCGGCGGATGCGGGCGGCCACACGCCAGCGTTCACCGAGTTCAAACGACTCTTTCTCCGTCAGCTCGGTCCAGAGCCTGCGGTAGCTGTCCATGATCAGTTCACTGGTGGCCACGGGGTCCACCTTTTCCTCGATGAGCCCGCCGTCCAGCAGGTCCATCAGTTCGCCGGCGATGTTCACACGGGCGATCTCGAGATCGTACTCGCGCTGTCCCATGGACAGGTCCGGGTAGAGCTCACCGGTCTCGGCATCCACCAGATAGGCGGCAAACGCGCCGGCGTCGCGGCGGAACAAGGTGTTGGACAGCGAGACATCGCCCCAGTAGAAGCCCACAAGGTGCAAGCGCACCAGCAACAGCGCCTGGGCGTCAATAAGGCGCGTCAAGGTGTCCTTGCGGAGCATCTGGGAGAACAGCGCACGGTACGGCATGGAGAACTTAAGGTGCCGCGTCACCAGAACAGGGTTCAGGGGCCGGCCATCCGCGGTGGTGCGTCCGGTGATCACAGCTACCGGCTCCACGCAGGGAACATCCAACCGGGCCAGCTTCCGCAGCATGTGGTACTCGTGGCGGGCCACATGCTCGGAGGTTTCCTTGATGGCGATCACCGAACCACCCAGGTGCGCGAAACGTACGATGTGCCGGGAAATACCGCGGGGGAGTGCCGCAAGGTTCTCGGCAGGCCAATCCTCCAACGCGATGTGCCACGGAAGATCCAACAGCTCCGGGTCCGCAGACGCCGCCGTGATGTTCAAGGAACCGATGACGCTGGCCGGCGGTGCGGTGTCCTGCGCACTCGCCGCTTCAGTGCGGGGGAGCTTGCCGATCTGCCCGTAGTCGGTAGGTTCGTCGTGCCACTGGGCTCCGTTTTGCTCGCTCATGCCTCAATTGTTCCGTACTCAGGGGCGGAGGACGTTCCGGTGTCCGGGAACGGCCACGCCGATGTTGCCGACCACTCGACGTCGGGCGCTGCCTGGAAGGCGACGCCCTGGTTGGCGAGCCGCTCGCCCAAGGCGCCGAGCCGACGTCGGAAGTCACCTGCGTTGCGGAGCTCCTGGCCGGACCAGGCGACTTCCGCCAACGAAACAGCCCTGGGGTAGAGGAGCCATTGGGCTTGGGCGTTGTTCCGCACCGTTTCCGTCCACAGGGGGCCTTCGACGCCAAGAATGTGCTGGTCCCTCAGGCCGCCCTGGGCGGGATCCCAGTTGTAGTACTCGGACCAGGTGAAGGGCCCGCCTTCCACCCATTCGAGCCCGATAGGACTCTCCGGGGAGTACTTCTGGTCCAGGTAGGTGTTGGCGGCCGGCGACATGATCACCGGCGAACCGGCGGCCTCGGCCTGCTTGACCACCGGGGCGAGATCGCCGAACCAATACTGGATGACTGAACCCTCGGGGAGTTCACCGGCGGCGTACTCGTTCCAACCCACCACGGTTTTGCCGGTGTTGGCGGCGATCTTTGCGAATTCCTGAACCATGGCAACGTAGTCGTCATGATCGGTGACCTTCGCTTCGTCACCGCCGATATGGATGTAAGGGCCCACCGTCATGGCCGCGAGCTGACCAAGGACCTCGCGGACGAACTCGTAGGTGGCAGGGAGCGACCCGTCCAAGGTTGACCAGCCAACAGCCGACGTGGTGCTCATGGGTTTGGCCAGGCCATCGGCGTTAAGCTGCGGAACCGCTGCGAGGGCGGCGTTGACGTGCCCGGGCAGGTCAATCTCCGGTATCACCAGGACGTTCTTGGTGGCGGCGTAGGCCTGGATGTCGAGGAAGTCCTGTTGGGTGTAGAACCCTTCCCGGCCCCGCACCGGCATGGCCGTGGAAACCTCAACGGCGCCCTGTCCTCCCACGGCGGTCAGGTTCGCGTACGGCAGCCCGGAAGGGTTGCCCTCAGTGCCGGGATCGTGAATTTCGATACGCCAGGCTTGGTCGTCGGTGAGGTGCAGGTGGAGGGCGTTCAACTTGAACTGGGTCATGAGGTCAATCTGTTCTTTGACCTCCTCCACTGTGAAGAAGCTGCGGGCAACGTCCAGCATGAGGCCCCGGTAGGCGAACCGCGGTGCGTCGGCAATTTCGACGGCGGGAATCACCCATTCGCCGTGGCTTGCCTCGGTGTTCTCAACGGCGGCCGGGAAAAGCTGCCGAAGCGTCTGCACACCGTTGAAAAGCCCGGCCGGAGTGGCGGCCGTGAGCCTGGCGCCCTTCTCGGTGACGCTGAGTGTGTACGCTTCCGGGCCGCCGTCGAACGCTTCCGCGAACTCGAGGGAGATGTCACCGGGGCGGGTGTCCTCGACGAGGGGCAGTTCAAAACCGGTACCTCCGCGCAGCAACAATGCCAACTGTTCGGCGACCGGCACGGCCGGGGCCGGTGCGCTGATCCGTGCTGTGGGGGCGAGCGTGAAGGCAGGGGTGTCTTGGAGTGCGACGTGGGAGGGGCGGGGGATCAGGGTGTCCGTCGTATTCATGCCATTCTTTCGCAGGAGAAAGGTTAACGTGAGAGCGGCCCGACCTGGAGGGGTCGGGCCGCTGTCATGCGGAGTTATAGGACTGCCGGTGGGGACTAGTCGCCCAGGCGGAGGCCGGTCTTGGTGTCGAACAGGTGCACGTGGCCGGACTGCGGACGAACGAAGATGGACTCGCCCTTCATCGGGGGGCGACGACCGTCGACGCGTGCAACGATGTCGTGGCTCTTGCCATCGAGGATGGTGTGGCCGTAGACGTAAGCGTCGGCACCGAGTTCTTCGACCACGTCAACCTCAACCTGGAGGCCTTCGCCGTTGCCGACGGTCTCGAGGTCTTCCGGACGGGAACCGACGGTGACGGTCTGGCCGTGAGCCTCTTCGAGGACGTCGCGCGGCACGGGGTAAACCGTTCCGCCGAACTGGACGCCGCCGTCGACGACCGGCAGTTCCAGCAGGTTCATGGCCGGGGAGCCGATGAAGCCTGCAACGAAGACGTTCTGCGGGCGGTCGTAGAGGTTGCGCGGGGTGTCGACCTGCTGGAGCAGACCGTCCTTCAGCACTGCGACGCGGTCACCCATGGTCATTGCTTCGACCTGGTCGTGCGTCACGTAAACCGTGGTGACGCCGAGGCGGCGGGTCAGGGATGCGATCTGCGTACGGGTCTGGACGCGGAGCTTGGCGTCAAGGTTGGAAAGCGGCTCATCCATGAGGAAGACCTGCGGGTTACGGACGATTG
>NZ_JABMCX010000289.1 GCF_013179505.1 Paenarthrobacter sp. CM16
TCTGTGGACTCCGGGGTGGTCAGCAGGCTTGGAATGGGTTCCCCGCCCGCCACGATCTCGATGGTGCCAATGAGTCCGGGCTTCTTTCCCAAAGCCCGCAAGAGGGAGTTGATGAAGTAGGTGGTGGTGGTCTTGCCGTTGGTTCCGGTGACACCGAAAAGGGTGGGGTAGCCACCCTCAGCCGGCTGGCTGCGGTAAATCAGCGCCGCCAACGGTCCCACCGCCGTGCGGGGCTCATCAATGATGAGGACAGGTACCGGCTGTTCGCCGGCCAGCGCAAGCTGGCGTGCCCCGGCGTCGTCCGTCACCACCGCAACCGCACCGGCCTCGACTGCCTGGGGTACGAAGTCCGCACCATGACGGGAGGCGCCCGGCAAAGCCATGTACAAGTCACCGGGTTCCACAGCCCTGGAATTGAGCGTAATACCGGTTACCCCCGCTACCCCCGCGTCGCGGATTCCCTCCGGGGCGGCTACGCCAAGGACCTCCGCGACGGTGTGCAAAGGCACCGCTGCCACAGACCCGGGGCGGAAGCCTGACCGGCCCGCATCCGGGGTCGTGACGTTGTTGGCTGCCTCTTTGTGCTCTGACACGTGGTTCTCCGTTGGTGCTCGTGGAACGACCGGCTGGGGGCCAGCGGCGCCCGGGCCGTTGAGTGGTGGATCGAATTTTGGCCGAACAGACGCCCAAAAAGCTTACTTGACGAACTGGGGCAGCCGCGCGGGAGTGCCTGTGGACGGCGGCACGTTATAGGTCCGCAGGACCTGGGCCATCACTGATCGGAACACCGGCCCGTTGGTGACGCCATAGATGTTTCCCTTGGGACGCTGCAGCACTACTTCTACGATGAAACGCGGGTCGTCCATCGGGGCCATGCCCACCATCGAGGCGGTGTAGCCATCGAAACCGGGCAACCCGTCCTCACGGGGGGCCTGGGACGTTCCCGTCTTTGCACCAACCCGGTAGCCGTCGATTGCAGCGTCCTTGATCTGCCCTTCGGTCACGGCGCTTTCGAGAATGTCCCGGACCTGCTGTGCGGTCTCCTTGGACACCACCTGGCGCGAATCCTTGGCAGCGACCTTCTGTTCCTCCCCCTCGGGGGTGATGTAGCTGTCAATGAGCCTGGGCTGGAGCATCACGCCATCGTTGGCGATGCTCTGGAACGCACGGACAGTCTGCAGCGTGGACTGCGACACACCTTGGCCGAAGAGCACCGTGTATTGCTGCCGTTCATCCCACTGCTCAGGCTTGGCCAGTATGCCCGTGGCTTCAGCCGGCAACCCGATGTCCGTTTGCTCGCCGATGCCGAACTTCTTCAACCAGTCGTAGCGCTGTTCCTTGGTCAACCTGCTGCCGGCCATGACGGTGCCGGTGTTCATGGACCACCCCAGGATGCCGGCAAGAGTACGTTCTTCCGTGCCGTGTTCAAAAGCATCCGTAAACGTCTGACCATCAATGGTGTATGCCGTGGGGATGGTGAAATGGTCCAACGGGAAGGATTTGCCTTCCTCGATGACAGCTGCGGCGGTGATCATCTTCTGCACCGAGCCGGGCTCGTAGGCGGCAGTCACGGAGCGCACGCCCCGGTCCTTGGCGTCCACTTTTCCTGGATCGTTGGGATCCGGGGCGTTGGTATCAGCCAACGCCACCAGGTTTCCGGTCTTGATATCCATCACGATGATGGACCCCCACTCGGCGTTCATCTTATTGACTTGGCTTTGGATGGCCTGCTGTGCGAAGTACTGGATGTCAGTGTTAAGGGTCAGCTTGACGTCGCTGCCATCCACAGCCGGAGTCAGTTCATCGGTGGCCACCGGAATCCGCAGGCCGTCAGCGCCGATCTCAAAGACCCGCTTGCCTTCAACACCGCGAAGAATCTCATCCTGGGTCTGCTCAATGCCGGCCTGTCCTGTGACACCGTCCTGGAGGAAACCCACCACGCCACCGGCAACGCTGCCGTTGGGGTACACGCGCTTGCTGACACCTTCAGGGACCACTCCGGGGATGTTCAGTTTGGAGATCCGGTCCTCAAGTTCGGGCTTGATGTCCTTGGCAACCACGAAGTACTTTTTCTCGCCCGTCA
The DNA here is from genome assembly GCF_013179505.1 of Paenarthrobacter sp. CM16. Taxonomy (GTDB): domain Bacteria; phylum Actinomycetota; class Actinomycetes; order Actinomycetales; family Micrococcaceae; genus Arthrobacter. The sequence goes on from NZ_JABMCX010000289.1 coordinate 2,084, forward strand.
GTGCCTCACGGATCTTTTCTTCGTCGGAACCCAGGAGGGTCGCCAACTCAGAGATGCCCTGATCCCTGGAGATCGTTTCGATTTCATCGGTTTTTTCGTTGTACCGCTTGAAAGTGGCAGTGTTCGTATTCAAGACCTGGTCAACTACCAGGTTGTAGCGGATCACGCTGCTGGCAAGGACGGTTCCGTTCGCGTCCACGATCTGGCCGCGTTCTGCCGGCAGGACCTGGGGAGTAAGTCGCTTCGCCAGCGCCGCTTCTGCCATTCCGCCCATGTCCAGGCCTTGGACCATAAAGAGCTTGCCACCCACTACCAACAGCAGGGTCAGCATGATGCCAAGACCAACGCGCAACCGCTTTTTTGCCGCCGGCGTCTTCGTTTTTTTCGATGTGCCGGGGTTCTGAGCCACGTTGATTCCTTGCTGCTGGCCTAGCTTCAGTGGACTGATGGATTACTGCCCTGGTGCCTTCTGCTGGGGGGCCGGGACAGATCCCCCATGGAGTTCAACCGGCGGTGCAGCTGCCGGAGACGCTGGAGTCGCCGCAGGTGCCGCCGGAGTGGCCGGCGCTACCGGAGCCACCGGCTTGAGGTTCTCCAGCGGTTCCTTGGTGGTCACCGACGGAACTACGTCCAGCATGCCCGCTACGGCCGGAGGAGCAAGCTGGGCCAAAGGAGCATCTCCCTTAACTGCCGGCGTTGCTTTTCCGGTGACGGTCATCGTATTCAGATCTATCTGCCCCTTGACAGTTGAAGGAACCATTCCCAATTCTGCCGCCTTGGCAGCCAGATTCTGGGGAGCTTCGAAGTTCTGCTTCCTCTGTGTCAGGTCTTGGTTTTCCTTGTTGAGGGTAGCTGCCTCGGCCTTGAGCTGGACCAACTGGTACTGGGCCGTGGAGACCGAAATGTTCAGGACAAGGACGGTCAGGAGTGCAGCAGCCATGGCCACGAAGCAGAGGACCACAAATGGTGTCCGACGTCTGCCCGGAGCGCTGCGCACCACGGAAAGCGGCGTGCGGGCCTTACGACCGGTGTCAGGCTTCCCGGCCGGAGCGGGCAGCGCACGGGCTGTATTGCCCACCACGGAGGGCAGTGTCTTCGCTGCGGCGTTGCTCATGCGTCTCTCCTCGGTTTGATGCGCTCTACTGCCCTCAGTCGGGCGGACGCCGCGCGGGGGTTCTCAGCGATTTCTGCTGCCGTGGGCACTTCCGTGCCTTTGGTGATGGTCTTCAGGTCAGGTTTGTGTTCTTCAAGTTCCACAGGGAAACCAAGCGGGGCAGAGGATTTGGAGCCGGTTTGGAAAACCGACTTCACGATCTTGTCCTCCAGCGAGTGGTAGGACATCACCACGATCCGGCCCCCCATGCCAGTAGCGGCCACAGCTGCAGGAACGGCCCGTTCCAGAACATCCAGTTCTTCGTTGACCTCAATCCGCAGCGCCTGGAAAGTGCGTTTGGCGGGATGTCCACCACTCTTCGCGGCTGCGGCGGGCACAACACTGCGGATCTGCTCCACCAGTTCGCCCGTGGTTGCGAAAGGTTTATCGGCCCGCGCATTGACGATCCTGTTGGCAATACGACCGGCAAACTTCTCTTCGCCCCATTTGCGGATGATGCGGACCAGTTCGTCTTCGCTGTAGTTATTGACTACATCGGCAGCCGTCTGGCCACGGCTGGTGTCCATCCGCATGTCCAGGGGAGCATCGTAGGAATAGGCGAAACCACGCTCGCGCTCGTCCAGTTGCAGGGAAGACACGCCCAGATCCATGAGGATGCCATGGACCTCGGGGATTCCCAGGTCTGCAAGGACGTCTTCGATTTCGTCGTAAACGGCGTGAACAAGGTCCGTCCGGTCGGAGTAGGGCTCCAAACGCGCTCCAGCCAAGGCAAGGGCTTCCTCGTCGCGGTCGATACCCACCAGGTGGAGGTCCGGAAAACGCTGCAGCATCGCTTCGGAGTGACCGCCCATGCCCAGGGTTGCGTCAATGGCGACAGGGGTAGCGCCCCGCTTCCTGGCAGCTTCAAAGCCGGGGGCCAGCAGGTTGATGCAGCGGTCTTTGAGGACGGGTACGTGGCGCTCCGATGTGGGCTTTGCCGCGTCCTGCTCTTCCACGCTGCCTCCTCTTTCTTCAATCGCCGGCCTGCTGTTTCTTGAATCGGATCCCCATCCGCGCCTATCGTCCCGTCGGCCTGGCTCAGGGGAAGGTGAGCCAGGAAGACAGTTCGATGGGCGGCTGGAGATCCCATTCAAGAAGCGGTACTGCTGCTTCCTCCGCCCGGCTAAATGAACCCGGGCAGATTGTCGTCATCCGTTTCCGAGAAAGCTGCTTCCTTCTCGTTGAGGTACTCATTCCAAGCTTCTGCATCCCAGATCTCCGCCCGGGTACCGGCGCCGATCACAGCCAGTTCCCTGCCAAGGCCCGCATATGCCCGGAGCGCCGGCGGAATCGTCACGCGCCCCTGCTTGTCAGGTACTTCATCAGAGGCTCCGGACAGAAAAACGCGAATGTAGTCACGGGCCTGCTTGGAAGACAGTGGCGCTTCCCGCATGGATTCGTGAATACGTTCGAATTCTTTCTGGCTGAAGACGTAGATGCAGCGCTCTTGGCCCCTGGTCAGGACCAGCCCCTCTGCAAGCTCCTCACGGAACTTGGCGGGAAGGATGATCCGGCCCTTTTCATCGAGACGCGGCGAGTGAGTGCCCAGAAACATCTGGCCCCACCGCCCCTCAGTTAAGGTGCCCGCTCATTCCCAACACTGCCACTACCCTCTTATGTACTCCACTTTACTCCACAAAGCCCCACAGTCAACGCACAATGGAGCGTTTCTCCACCACCTTGAGTTTTGAGTTGAGCGAAACGGCGCGGATTCCGGCACCGTGGTGGGAAGTGGAGGGCGAAACGGCGCCCGAGCCCGGGCGCGCCCCTTTCCGCCAGGTACGCCGGGCAAGAGCATTGCTCCGGATGCCGCCTGAAGGTATTCAGTGGGGCAAAGTGGAGCCGGGGTGGAAAGTGGAGGAACTTCCCCCACACGGCGGCGTGTCCCGGTTCTTGCCCGAGGCAGCATCTTAAACGCAAAAAGACCCGCAGTGTGCGGGTCTTTTGTCATCCCTGGTGAACGTCAGGGGCGCGCGTAAGGCAGGGGCCGGCCTTGCCGGTAGTGGAGCGTAGAGGTGGACTTAGGAGTCGTCGCGGCGCCGCTCGTCCCAGCGCTCCTCGAGGCTGCTCATGAACGAACTCTTGGGTTTCCCTTTAGCGGGCTTGCCTTTGCCGGCTTTGCCAAAGGCTGCTCCGCGCAGCGTGGCGAAGTAGACGCCAGCACCCATGACGACGAAGCCGAGGACACCCACCGGTATCGCCTGCATCGAAACTCCCACAAGCAGGAGGAGAATGCCGGCAATGGCGCCGAGCACGCCAATAATCACATGCCGGGTTGACCAACTGCGGATGGGATCCGAGCCCATGGTGCTGGCAAACTTCGGATCGTCCTCATGAAGTTGCTTTTCCAGTTGCTCAAGCAGCTTCTGTTCGTGCTCCGAGAGGGGCATCGCGACCTCCTTTAGTCAGCCAGCGTCTGGACATAACGCCTTCTGTGCGTCTGTTTCCACAACGATCGGACTAAGAAAATCGTTCCCAAAATTCCCTCTAGGTTCAGCGGGCATCTCAGGGCCGACTGCTCAGGAAACAGTTTGTCCAGACGATCTAAATCTCTGTAATAAATAGGATAGTTTGTCCGACGCAGTTCTGAAAGACGCCCACTGCCGAGCGGGACCAAGGTCACAGCTCGTCACGTCCCGGCGGGAGGTTTTCCCGGCTCCAGGAGCCTCGCCGGGAGCAACGTCCGCGATCCAAAACGTT
>NZ_JABMCX010000029.1 GCF_013179505.1 Paenarthrobacter sp. CM16
TCTCCGTGACCAACGCTTTGGCAAGGCCCAACAACCGTGAGCCGCGGTTCGGTGATTCCCGCCTGGCCAACGCCAGCTGCGCACCGACACCCTTGCCACGTTCGGCCGCCGGCACTCCGGCCTCGGCCTGCTCGGCCCGCTGCGCCAAGTCAAAGGCCACGGCAATCTGGGCCTGCAAACCGGAAATAGCCGACTTCATTTCCTCCAGCACCCGCAACTGAGCAATCAGGTCACCGCTGATGGTCCCGGGCTGAGCCATCCCACGGGACAAGGAACCGGCAGGCACAGCTGACGCCGCTGCCTGTGCTTGCCTTGCCCCGATCTGCTTCATGACCCAACTCTCGCAGGAGGCACTGACATTATTAGCCCGGCTGACTGGACTGGGCCCGCAGTAACCGGAGCAGGCCCAAGGGAACTAGTCCGGCGCGTCCGTGGGGGCCTCGTATCCTTCGGGAATCATGGGAACTCCAGCATCCAGGGCTCCGGTGTAGACCCGTGCCGACTTCAGCCGACCCCCGCCGTTTAGTTTCACGTGCAACCTTTTTGCGGTGACAACGGGCAGTTGGTGGATCCGTCGGTTGCCCACCGTCTTCCCCTCAACAAGGACAGCTCCACCACCCCCGTCACCATCAAGGCCCTCACCATCAAGCACCGAGTGCTGTGTGATCCGCTGCCCCATGCCCAGATCCTCCGCAAGCTCCACATGGTTGAACGTCACCGCAGCCGGAAAGGTCAGGGTCGCTCCGCCGTCGTAATGTTCCACGGTTGCCTCAACAGCCCCGGAAAGGCGACGGTCCACTTCCCTCTTCCACTCGCGGAGCCTCGCAGAATCCTGCTCAGGAATGAGTCCGCGGCTGTCCGGGGGAAGATTCAGCAGGAGGTTCGCCCCCATTCCCACGGATTGGTAGTAGATGGCGAGCAGGTGTTCGGTGGATTTGGGTTGGTCGTCCGGGTGCCAGAACCAGCCGCGGCGGAGGGAAACATCGCATTCCGGCGGTAGGTAGTGTTCGGCCCGCAGCCCCGAGGTGGACTCGGTGTACTGGGTATCGGACGTTCGGTCCACCACGTAGTTCACCGGATCCGACGCCAATCCGTTCTCATTACCCACCCAGCGGATGGTGGGCTGGCCCATGTTGAAAATCATCGCGTCCGGCTGGTGTTCCTTAACCACCCCGATGATCCGGTCCCAGTCGTATTCCCGGCCCACGGACCCCGCTCCGTCGAACCACAGTTCCATGAGGGGCCCGTAACCGGTGCAGAGTTCAGTGAGTTGCTGGACATAGAAGTCGTCATACGCTGCGGGATCGCTGTAGCACCCGGCATTCCGGTCCCAGGGAGACAGGTAGAGGCCCAGCCCCATCCCTTGATCGGCACAGGCGTCCGCGACCTCGCGGACCACATCACCTTTGCCCTCGCGCCACGGTGCGGTTGCCACGGAGTAGTCAGTGGTCGAGGTGGGCCAGAGGCAAAATCCGTCGTGGTGCTTGGCTGTGAGGATGAAGTACCTCGCACCTGCTTCCTTGGCCGTACGCACCCAACTTGCGGCGTCGAGCTCCGACAGGTTGAAGACCGACGCCGGGATGGTGCCGTCGCTCCACTCTTTGCCGGCGAAGGTGTTGATGCCGAAGTGGATGAAGACGCCGAATTCGAGTTGCTGCCAGCGGAGCTGGGCAGGTGTTGGCACAAGCCAGGTCACTGGGCGGGCTCCTGTCCGTGGATCAACCATTGTGCCGTGCGGATGATGGCGTCGTCGCCGGACCCGGTTCGCAAGCCCGCGATGTCCGAGCGTGTGACGGCTGCTCCTTCAAAGAGGCTGACGATCGCGGCGGCAAGGCCAATGAGAGAGGGCTCCGGCAGTTCCGGCCTGCCGCGCCGGACCACACCTTGAACGTGCGCCGCGTACTGAGTGTAGAAAGAGCGCAGGGCACCGGCTGCCTGTTCATCCGAGGCCGCCAGCGCCCAAATTTCAAGGTGCATCCTGACATCGGCCATTTCCGAGTGCTCGCGGAGCAGTGCTGTGAGCAGACGGGAGGAATCATCATGGGACAACGTGCCTGCGGCCTCCGAATGGAGGTCGAACCCTGCACTATCTTCAAGCCGCCTGAGCGATCGCTCCAAGCTTCGCTCAAGGACAGCACGGATGAGGTCCGAGCGGGTTGGAAAGTAGTGCTGCAGATGCCCGATCCGCACTCCTGCGGCAGCGGCGAAATCCCGCATGGCAGCGTTCGCGTTGCCTTTGGTGATCAGAACTTCTTCGGCAGCATCAAGGAGCGCCGCCTTCCTCAGGGCGCCCTTGCTTTCGGTCATGACCTCAATATTGTCACACCATGCGATTCAAGCTTTGCGAGCGCAGAACCATGGTCCGGAGCCGATTCCGGGAAGGAAACGCCCGGCGTGGCATGGCTGGACATGACGTTGTGGAGCCCCAGGAATCCGCCCACTGCGGTGAGGTGGGCCTGGCCTTGCGGATCTGAGATAACGGCCGTTCGGGTCCCGCCCGGCCCTGTCACGTCGATGCGGATGTGGGCGGTTCCGCCGGAACCGGGCGAGTACAAAAGGGAGCGCCGCAGAGGGGCCCAGCGCTCACCGCTCCCCCAACGGAAGAGTCCCGCCGCACTCGCGGCGAGCAACGCCGTCGTGGATGTCCTTGAACTGAAACCGATCCGCGTGGCCACCGAACCAGCACCAAGGGTGAGCGGCAGGGTGAACTGCTCGGGGGTGTCGAACCGCGCCACTTTGGTGCGGTGGCCGGCGATGTCCACCCAGCGGGCATCGGTCAAAGGACGTACGACGGCGGCCTTACCGCCTTTTCGTACTTCAAAGTTCAGTCCCAGCCTGTCCATGAAGTCGACGGAATCGACTCCGGCGCGGTCGTTGATGTCGTAACGGATGGCGACATCGATGCTGTCAGCACCGCGAACCTCGTCGGCCAGGGCCGCGGCCACGATGTTGGTCACGCCGCCCATCCAGCCCGAGCTCAGCAGGACAGGAGCTGCAGGCCTCAGGAGGGCGGCTTGGGCAATGGCCCTGGTGACACGGCTGGTCCACCGGGTGAGGTCGACATAAGGAATGCCTGCCCCGACGGCTGCGCGGAGCACCCTGTCGTCGGGATCATTCACCGTACTGATGACAGCCCTGACCTTGGCTGCGAAGGGTTCCGGCTGGCCGAGGTCCCACCTGTCTACGGAGACGTTTCCACTTGCCAGGTGGCTGCCCTTGCCTGGGTTCCTGCCGGTGAGGAGCAACGGCCACTGGGGCCCGATGAGTTGCGTGAGTGCAGTGCCGACTGTGCCGTAACCGCCCACGATCAGCACAGGTCCGGTGGGATCGAATTCGAGAAGATCATTCATAATCCCGACTCTAGGTCAATTGACCTAGAATCGGGAAATGCCGAAACCCCTGTAGCTGCCATTCAACCCGGAGTAGGCTGCGTGTATCTGCCCGGAGCAACACACCTGAGTACGCAAAGGAGAGATCATGACCCTTCCTCCCACTCACGAGCCCGAGCCATTTCCCCCGGACCCGGGGCCGGTGCCACCGCCACCGGACCCCACTACGCCATTCCCGCCCAGCCCCATCCCGGACCCAAACCCAACTCCTGGCCCTTCGCCGGTTCCCGACCCCGGCCCCGTGCCGCCGCACCCTGATCCGACGCACTAAAACTCAATAGTCAGTAGGCTTATGTTTGATCATGTCGGTTGACCGATGCGAACGAACAGGAGTCCACCATGACGGCCCACAAGGAAACGGCGCCCGTTTCCATCCCAAAGCAACGCAAACCCGAGCTCTGGAAAGACTCCTTGGGCCGGACCTCCATCCGGGCAGCGCAAATACTGCTCATCCTGACCTTGACGGTGGTAGCGATCTTCGGGCTGCTGCAGATCCGGCTGCTCGTCATCCCGGTGCTCATAGCCCTGATTCTCGCGGCGGCCATAGGTCCGTTCGTCAACATGCTTCGACGGCGGGGCTGGCGCGGAGGTCTCGCAACGGGCGTCGCCTTCCTGGGCCTGCTGATAGTGCTCGGCGGGGTCATCACGGTGATCGTCCTTTCCGTGCGCAGCCAGTGGGACGAACTGATCAGCAAAGCCGCGGCCGGCCTTGATGAGTTGGAGAACTTCCTGCTGACAGGGCCTTTTCCGATCGACCGGGAGCAACTGAACCAGGCACGTGAAGCCGCGGTGGAGTTTGCCCAAAGCAGTCAGGTGCGGTCCGGCGCGGTAACCGGGTTATCGGTGGTGACCGAGTTTCTTGCCGGGGCCAGCCTGGTGATCGTCATCCTGTTCTTCTTCCTCAAGGACGGCGCCAAGATCTGGGAGTTCTTCCTGCGACCCTTCACAGGGCTCAGGGAGGCCAAGCTTCGCCGCGTCGGCAAGCGCACCATGGAGGTCCTGGGCGGCTACGTCAGGGGCACGGCGATCGTCGCCCTGGTGGACACGGTAGCCATCGGTGCGGTCCTGCTCATCCTCCAAGTGCCACTGGCTGTTCCCCTCGCGATCATCGTTTTCATCGGCGCGTTCATCCCCTTGGTGGGTGCCACAGTGGCCGGAATCCTCGCAGCTTTGGTGGCGCTCGTCGCCAACGGTCCCATCGTGGCGCTGATCGTGGTGATCGCCGTGATCGCCGTCAACCAGCTCGAAGGTGACCTTCTCCAGCCGGTCGTCATGGGTAAGTCCCTGGAGCTGCACGCGCTGGTCATTCTGATGGCCCTGACGGCAGGCACCATCCTCGCCGGGATCATCGGAGCCGTACTGTCCGTTCCCATTGCCGCGGTTGCGTGGGCCATCGTGCAGGTGTGGACGGCGGAAGATCCGGATCTTGAACCCATGAACCCGGACCTGCCGCCGGCCAACAGCCAGCCGACCTAGGGTTTACGGAAGCCGGCTGCTAACCCAGCGCCCTCTTGATCAGCTCCACGATCTTCGCTTCCACCTCAGGCGTGACTTCCTTGAGGGCAAACGAGGTGGGCCACATGTCGCCGTCGTCGAGCTTGGCATTTTCCTCGAACCCGAGTGTGGCGTACCGGGCCTTGAACTTGTGGGAGCTTTGGAAGAAGACGATGTTCTTTCCGTCCCTGGCATAGGCCGGCATTCCGTACCAAATTTTGGGAGTGAGCTCGGGCGCGTGTTCCTTGACGATCGCGTGGAGGGCCTCGGCAATGGCCTTGTCCCCCTCCGGCATCTCCGCGATTTTGGCCATGACGTCGGCTTCACCGTCAGCTTTGCCTGCCTTCTTGCGAGGAGCCTTCTTCAGTTCCTGCGCGCGCTCCTTCATGGCCGCACGCTCTTCCTCAGTGAAGCCGTCGTAGGACTTGGTCTTATCAGATGTTCCGGTCTCAGCCATGATGCGTCCTTTGCTGTGATGCACGATCTTGCGGTTAACCCCAAGCTACGGTGCAGGCGGGCAGGACGCTTCTCCGAAACTGCTCAGTTGGTGCTTGTGCGGGAGTCTTGAGTTTTTCCTGAGGAAGTGTTGCGGGTTTGCAGGATTTGTTCTTGATCCTGCCGCGGCAGAGTAGTTCCAGTCAGCCAGAACAAGCACAGGCAGGAGAACGATCCCCATGATCACGCGGAACAGCTTCCTGCGTACCCTGGCGATCGGCATCGCAGTCCTCCTCGGCCTGGTTGCGGCACCGGCCGCAGCATTCGCCGCGTTCACGGACACGGACCACGCAAGCCCGCAGTTCTCCGCGGCGAGCCTCGCAGCTCCCGCCTCTGCCAGCGTTCACATGACCTGCTCGTTCGGTATCCGCGCCACTGTCACAGTGAACTCCTTCAGCGCCGTGGAACACGCCAATTACCACGACATCAAACTCTTCGACCGTTACGGCAACCTCGAATTCACGGGAGACCTCAACAAGGCCTCCGGCCATTCGTACACATCCGGGCTGAAGATCATTGGCACATGGAGCTACGAAATCCGCGGCTACTACAAAGTCCCCGGCACCAGCAACGTCTGGACCGGCAAGGTGCTCAAGGGCACGCTCAGCTGCTGAGCCCACAGCAGCCCAAAAAGACTCCAACGGCCCCGACACGCTGATGCAGATGGCGTATCGGGGCCGTTGGCCTTTATTAGGGACGGTCTTAGGAGAAACGCCCCGGGCGGAACGTCGCCAGCATAGGGTGCTTTTCCCCGCTCAGGATTTCGTCGGACAGCAATTCACCGGCGATCAGGCCCAGCGTGGCGCCGGAGTGGGTGAAGGCAACGAAGCAGCCGGGCACTTGGCCGAGTTCGCCGAAGACCGGTTCGCCGTCACCGGGGATGGGTTTGTAACCGATCTTCCACGAGGCCGGCTTGAGCTCGGGATTGCCCGCAATGAGCTTGGACGATTCGTCCGCCAACTCCTGGACAACGTCATCCGGGATGGTGAAGGAACCATCGGCATGCTCAGTGATCTGCTCTTCATACCAGTCGTGATCCAAGGCGAAGGTGTTGCCCGGATTCGGGCGCACAGCAGCCCGCGGAGTATTCATCACCGCAGTAACCTGGTGCTCCACCGGTTTGGTAACCACCAGCATGGACACCGGCGAACCGTTGGGGATCTCCACGCCAAGCGGCTTCACGACGGCGGGGGTCCCCGCACCGCAGGCAACCAGCACGGCATCAGCGGGGTACGTTTCACCGCCTGCAGTTTCGACGCCGGTGGCCCGGCCGTCGTCGACCATCACCGAGGCTTTGCCGGCGTTAAGGACCAACCGGCCGCCCAGGGCGTGGAATTCCTCCATGAGGAAGTTCACCAGGTCCGGGAGGCTGACCCATCCTTCGCCGGGGTTGAAAATGGCGTTCTCGGGAATTGCTGCGGAATCGATGCCGGGGGTTACGGAGGCGATCTCTTCAGGGGCCAGCAGCTTGGAGTCGTAGCCGATGGACTTCTCATAGGCGTGGCGGGCTTCGGTGACCTCGCCCTGGCCGGCGGCGTTCCACATGAGGCCACCCCCGAACTGCAGCCATTCACGGTTGGGATCGGCGGCGAAAAGCGTGCGGTATCGGTCCACGCCGGCTACCCGCAGCTGGTGGTACGGCGTGGAGCGTTCGCCCGCCGAGTTGAGCCAGGACAGTGACCGGCCCGTGGCTTCGCTGGCCAGGCCTTGCTCGGTCAGCAGGGTGACTGAGGCGCCTTGGCGGAGCAGGTGGACGGCGGTGGAAACGCCCAGGATGCCGCCTCCGATGACGGCAACGTGCTTGGTGGAGGACATGGTTCTCCCTTTCTTTTAGGTAGTTGCTTTGTGTCGCGCCTAGGCGAACGCGTGGATGCTTTCGATGATCCTGAGGGTTTCCAGCGCTTCGGCCGGCTGGACGGGAAGGGGCCCTTGGCCGCGGAGCGAGGACGCTAGTTCCCTGTAAAACTGCGGGTAGTCGCCCTTTTCCGCCGGGACCGGCGTAGCTGTTTCGTCCACTCCCAGCAGCCCCCAAAACTCCTGGGGCTCGCGTCCGTAAGAAGCGTCCGACGGCGTGATGCCGGCCGCGAGGGCAGGTTCCTGGCCGTCGAGTCCCCACTTGGTGTACCCGGCTTTGGAGCCCAGGACGTGGAAGCGCGGGCCTCCTTGGGCGGCCATTCCGTTCATCCACAACCGTGTCCGGACCCCTGAGTGGTGCCGCAGTGACACGAAAGCTTCGGTGTCGGCAGCTTCCGGGTGGGGGCCGTGGTTGGCGGTCTCGCCATAGCTGTCCTCCACCGGGCCGAACAGCTGGATTGCTTGGTCGATCAGGTGGGCGCCAAGATCGTGGAGGATGCCCCCTCCCTCAGCCAAGGTGGCGGAATCGCGCCAGTTCCCGAACCCTTCCGGACGCCACCATTCAAAACGCGATTCAAACGTCCGCACCTCGCCCAGGGCGCCGTCCCGCAACAGCTTCCGCAGCGTCAGGAAGTCGGCGTCCCACCGGCGGTTCTGGAAGACCGTGAGCTGCACACCGGCGTCGGACGCGCGGGCAGCCAATTCCTCACCGTGGGACACCGTGGTGACGAAAGGCTTGTCCACCACCACGTTGAGCCCATGGGCGATGGCTGTTGCACCGAGCTCGAGGTGGGTCAGCGGCGGCGTCCCAAGGATCACGAGGTCAAGGTCCCCGGCCAGGGCGAACATGTCCTCCGGTGTGGGGACAATCCTTGCCTGCGGGTAAAACCGCCGCGCTACCGCCGCGCGCTGCGGATCGGCGGTCACGATAACGTCCAGGGAGTAGTCTGGGTCCGCTTCGATGAGCGGCGCATGGAAGACCTTGCCGGAGACGCCGAACCCGACGACGGCGGTCCGGATGGGTGCCGTAGTTACCTCCGCCATCACAGCACTTCCGAGAGGAAGCGCTGCAGGCGTTCACTGCGCGGGTTGTCGAAGAGCTCGGTGGGGGTTCCGATTTCCACCACTTCGCCCTCATCCATGAACACCACCTGGTCTGCCACTTTCCGGGCAAAGCCCATCTCGTGGGTGACCACCAGCATGGTCATGCCGCGGCGCCCAAGGCCTGCCATGAGGTTGAGGACGCCCTTGACCAGCTCGGGATCCAGCGCACTGGTGGCTTCATCGAAGAGCATGACCTCCGGCTCCATGGCCAGTGCCCGGGCAATCGCGACGCGTTGCTGCTGGCCGCCGGAAAGGTCCCGTGGCCGGTGATCGGCCCGTTCGGCGAGACCGACTTCGGCAAGGCGTCGCCGGGCACGTTCGCGGGCCTCGGATTTGGACATTCCCTTGACGCTCCACAGGGCCAGCGCCACGTTCTCCAAGGCGGTGTGGTCCGGGAAGAGGTTGAAGTGCTGGAACACCATGCCGATGCGTGCCCGGAGAATATCCGGCTTGACCTTCAGGGCACTCTCCCCGGCCAGCAGTACGTCGCCGCTCTTGGGTTCGTGAAGGCGGTTGACGCCGCGCAGGAGCGTGGACTTCCCTGATCCGGAGGGACCGATGATGCAGGTGGTGGTTCCGGGTGCCACGTTGAGGCTGACGTTGCGGAGCACCTCAACGTCCCCGTACGCCATGGTCAGGTTTCGCAGTTCCAGGCTGGAGCCGTGAAACTTCTCAATATCCTGTGCTGAATTCTTGGTGCTGGTGGCGTTGCTGCTGCTTGTGAGGTTCACGTGTTGCTCCCGGTGATGAGCGGCGAGGCCGCATCGAGTTCCTTGACTTCCTTCAGACCACTGGTGGGCGCCGTGGGACGACGACGACCGGTGCGGAACTTGTTGTCGAAGTAGTTGACCAGGTGGGTCAGGGGCACCGTGATGATCAGGTAGAAGATGCCTGCCATGACCAGCGGTGAAAGGTTGCCGGACAGTACTGCGGCGTCCTGGCCAACCCGGAACAGTTCACGCTCGCTGACCAGGAGTCCCAGGAAGTAGACCAGGGATGAGTCTTTGACGATCGCAATGAACTGGTTCACCAAGGCCGGGAGGACCCTGCGGATGCCTTGCGGCACCACCACCAAGGCCATGGACTTGGAGTAGCTCATGCCCAAAGCGCGGCAAGCTTCCCCTTGGCCCTTGTCCACGCTCTGGATGCCGGCCCGGAAGATCTCTCCGATGTAAGCGCTGGCGATGAGGCTGAGGGCGATGATTCCCAGCGGGTAGGGGGAGGGTCCGAAGACCGACTGGCTCAACCGCGCGAAACCCTGGCCGATCAGCAGGATGGTGAGGATGGCGGGCAGGCCGCGGAAGAGGTCCGTGTAGATCCTTGCCGGGATGCGCAGCCACTTGGACCGCGAGATGCCCATGACCGCCACCACCATGCCCATCACTACGCCGAGGATGGTTGCTGCGATGGAGATGATCAGGGTGTTCAGGAGGCCGACTCCGAGGAGTTGGGGCAGCACTTCGACCATGGCTTCAAAGTCGAAGAAGGTGCGGCTGATGGTATTGAGCCAATCCATTGAGTGCTCTCAGACGTTAGTTGTACGGGGTGGCTTACTTGCTGGCTGTGGGAGAAGGGCTGGAGGTCTGCTCAGCCTTGGGCAGGTACTGCTCCGGCATCGGCGAACCCGGGAACCATTTCTCGTAGAGCTTCTTCCAGGTCCCGTCTTCCATCGCTTCGGCCAGGCCCTTGTTCAGGGCTTCCTTGAAGGCGGACTTGTCCTTGGCAATGGCGAAACCGGCCGGGGCATCAAAGGAGGGAATGTCCGCAGCGCTGACCAACCCGAACTGCTCCTGGTATTCCTTGGCTGCCTCGTAATCCAGGAAGTGGGCGTCCACGGAACCGCTGTTCACTGCCGAGATGGCGGTGTTGTTGTCCGGGAAGCGGACCAGCTGCGCCGAGGTGAAGTTCTTCACTGCGTAGGCTTCCTGCAGGGTGCCTTGCACCACGCCGAGGCGCTTGCCGTTGAGGCCCTCGACGTCCTTGATCCCCGAAGTCTTGGAGGTGATGACCGTCAGGTATCCGGCGAGGTAACCCTCGGAGAAGTCCACGGTTTCCTTGCGCTTGTCCGTGATACCGATAGCTGCCACGCCGACGTCGAACTGGCCGTTGGCGACCGCTGCCAGCAGGCCGGAAAAGTCCTGTCCGGTGAAGACAACATTGTCTACCCCGGCGCGGTGGGCCACATCCTTGAAGAGTTCCACGTCAAAGCCGGTGAAGTTACCGGAGCCGTCCGTGAACGTGTAGGGCTTGGAGTCACCCAGGCTGGCCACCCGGATGGTGCCGGGCTCGATCAGGCCGTACGGGTTCTCTGCCGACGGCGAGGAGCTTGCGGAAGATCCGCCACAGCCGGAGAGGGCGAGAATGGCCGCCAGGGCTGCTGCTGCGAGCGCTGCCGGGCGGAATTTCAGTTTAATCACAGCGTTGTCCAATCGTGGGAGGGAAGCGGTGCTGTCAGGAGCCGCTGAAAGTTATTGCTCGATGCGGGGTCTTGTTGAGTCCGGTCTCAACACTTAGGATTGAGACCGGACTCACATCGATTGATAAGAAATGTAGCGGAACTCACAAAGCCGCGTCAACACCCCTCTTGAAAGGTGAACATGAGCACTGACGGATCCCGACGACGGGACGTAACGGTTGCCGACGTCGCCAAAGCCGCGAAAGTGTCCAAAGCACAAGCCGCCCGGGCGCTGGGGAATTACGGCGCCGTGAGCGATGACGTCCGCGAGCGCGTCCTGGCCGCGGCAGAGGAGCTTGAGTACCGGCCCAATGAGCTTGCCCGCAGCATGAACACCGGCAAATCCAACACCATTGGCGTGGTGGTGGGCGACATCGAAAACCCCCACTTCGGCCTCGCCATGCGCGGCATCACGGACACCGCAAAGAAGAGCGGCTACAACGTCATCCTCATCAACACGGACGAGGAACGGGCTGCCGAGGTGGACGCTGTCCGTGTTCTCCTGGACAAACGGGTGGACGGGCTTATTGTGGCCCCGGCATCATCCTTGGAAACCTCGCATCTGCAGCAGGTCCGCGAGTCCGGGCGGCCATTGGTGCTGCTGGATCGTGCCGCTACAGGGGTTGACGTTGAGACCTTTGCGGTGGACATGGGAAGCATTTCCTACGAATCCACGGCGCACTTGATCGAAGCGGGGCATCGGCGGATTGCCTTTGTATCCACCGTTCGCACAGACGCACCCTATGTGGCCGGGATGAAATTGGACTCCTCGCAAATCTCAGACCGATTGGACGGAATCCACCGGGCTTTCGACGACGCCGGGCTTCCCTACCCCTCGGACCTCATCCGGCTCAGCGCAGGAGATGCGGATTCCATCAGGCGCATCACGAGGGAGCTTCTGGGCGGACCGGACCCGGCCACGGCAATTATTGCCTCCGACGGCCTGATCGCCTTGAGCGTTGTGGAAGCCATCCAGGAATCGGGTCTGTCCATCCCGGACGACGTCTCATTCCTCATGTACGACGACTTTGCCTGGACACGACTCACCACTCCCCCGCTCACCGTGATTGCGCAGCCCGTCTACGACATGGGAATTGCGGCGGCTTCAGCACTGATCCGCCGGATCGAGGGCAGGAAATCCACGGGGCCCGCTCCGGAACTGGTGGCAACCCTGATTCGCCGGGGATCCATCGGCGCGCCCAAGGATGCGGAGGTGCTCAGTCAGGCGGGCGGCTGAGGCCCCCTGCCGTTCCGGTCCGGTTAACCTCCGCGCCACGCCGCTTCCCTACTGTGATCCCGCTGGGGGGATCGGAATCAACAGAGGGAAGATGCCATGTGCACCGCAGAAGAAAACAAGACCACCCACAGCCGAAGTGTGGAACTGGCTGATGCTGAGCTGAAGACCATGGGGCTGAGCCGCCGACGCATTCTTCAGTCGGCCGGCATCCTGGCCGCCGGCACTGCAGCCTCGGCAGCGACGGCCAGCACCGCAATGGCAAACCCGGGCGGGAACGACCCCCAGCTGAAATGGCTCGTCGGAGACCACCACGTCCACACCCAGTACAGCCACGACGCAAAGTACATGATCAAGCAGCAACTCGATGCCGCCCAGGCCTACGGCGTTGACTGGCTGGCTCTGACGGAACACAGCAACTTCGGCCATGCCAACAACGGCGGGGCAGTCAACGCCAACAAAGAGATCCAAGCGCAGCGTGCAGCACGTCCCGGGCTGCTGATCTTCCAGGGACTTGAGTGGTACATCCCCGGCGCCGAGCATGCCACCGTGATGGTCGCCCCAGGCCCCAACGAAGTGAACCTCCTGCGGACCTTCGAACTTGTATGGGACGGAAAGCTGAACCAATGGGAGAAGCCAACCCCCGGAACTGCACAAGTTGAAACCTTTGAGAGAAAAGCTGTTGAGGCCATCGCCTGGTTGGCCGGCCAGCGCCGCTCCGGTTACGTCGACGACGTCGTAGCCCTGGCAAACCACCCCATGAGGCTGGGCATCGATTCCCCGCACGAACTCCGCGCATGGCGTGACGCCGCCCGCGAGGTGATGATCGGCATGGAAGGCGCACCCGGCGCACAAGGATCCGGAGTCAGCCAATTCTCCAGGGCGGGCGACCAACGCGGCGAGTACACCAACAACCCCACCCAGTACAGCTTCCCCGGCTACCCCGCGGACGCCTTCCGCCCCTATGGCGGCTTCGACTGGGCCACCGCCACCGTAGGCGGTGTGTGGGATTCCATGCTCGCCGAAGGTCTGCCCTTTTGGATCACGTCCAACTCGGACAACCACCTCACCATCAAGGACACCTGGAAGACCGGCCCCTACCCTGCCGAGGAGCCCTACCTCAGCCTGCCCAATGAATTCGACCGCTGGTCGGTCGCAGGCAAGCGTCCCGATCCATTCGATACCGGCGAAAAGCAGGGCGGCAGCGACTACTGGCCGGGACAGTTCAGCCGCCTCCACACCGGCGTCACCCAGCGCTCCTATACCGGCGTCCTGGAAGCGATGCGCAATGGTCGCATGTGGGTGGATCACGGCCACCTGCTCCAGGGACTGGACGTCCGCGTGCGTGAAGTGCGCGGAAACGGCGTCGGCAACAGCAACGGACGCAACGGCGTCACCCTCGGTTCCCGCCTGCAGGCGAGGCGAGGTGCCGACGTCGAAATTTCCATCACCATCACGACGACGGACTACCGCAACTCCGCGGGCATCGCGCCAAAGCTCGCGCACGTAGACGTCATAGGTGGCTCCGTAACCGGCGCCGCGGCAGATCGCGACACTTTGAGGGCCCCTGGCACAACGGTATGGAAGCAGATCGATGTTTCCGGGCGAACGGGAACCTTCACCATCAAGCACGTCATCAAGGATGTACAGGGTTCCTGCTACTTCCGCCTCCGCGGAAGCGACGGAAACCGCCATGGCGCAGGCTATTACGGCGCGGCCGTGGACCCTGCCGGACCTATCCGCCATGGAGACAACCTCGGCGACGCTGACCCGTGGACGGATACCTGGTTCTATGCCAACCCGGTGTTCATCGACGTCGCCTAGCCATCACTCAGCCAAGCCATCACTCCGATGCGGTGTGGACTTCGCCTTCCTCGGGGTCATCGGCGGAGAGTACTTCGTTCCGAATGATGCCAAGCTCCTCGAGCTGGGCAGACATGCCTGCGCCGTCCGGGGCGTAGATCCAAGGAATGCCGGGAGTGGGTTGGCCGCCGGACTTTGACCGTCCGCCGGCCAGCACCGCTTCACCCACGGAGAGCTGGCGGATGGCGATTGCCCTCACCTTGTCCGGATGACGCTGGGCGAATTCGGAATAGATGGCTTCATCGTGCTGTCCGTCATCGCCCACCAACAGCCACTTCATGGTGGGGAATTCCTCCGCCAAGCGCTCCAGCGAGGTCCGCTTGTGCTCCTGGCCGCTGCGGAACCAGCGGTCAGGAGTGGGACCCCAATCGGTGAGGAGCTTGGGACCGGCGGGGTACAAGTTCCGGGACAGGAAGCGGGACAGGGTGGGGGCGACGTTCCACGCCCCGGTGGACAGGTACAGCACCGGGGCATTGGGTGCCGTCCTGGCGATCCGCTCATACAGCACAGCCATACCCGGGGTGGGAGTCCTGGCATGCTCGTTGAGGACGAACGTGTTCCAGGCGGCGAGGAAGGGACGCGGCAACGCGGTCACCATGACGGTGTCGTCAATGTCGGACACGACGCCGAAATGGGCATCATCCGCGACGATCTCCACGGGAGCCTCCACGGTTTCGGACTCCCCGGATTGCAGCGTGATGGTGTGCCAGCCGGCATCCAGTGCTACCGGAATACGAGCATCCACGACGCCCCCGCGGTCAGCCCTGACATCAAAGACGGTGCCCGCAATGGTCACGTTCACCCGGGCATGGGCCACGGGCGCACTGGTGAAGTTGCGCCAACCACGCATGCTTTCCTGCAGGGGTTTGGCGTGACCGGCAGCGTCCCGGGGATCACTGCGTACTACACGCGCCAATACCCGGACCCAGGAGGTGCTGCCGTACCCCGTGTAAGGGATCACGGTCTCCACCCGGCCACGCCGGATCGCAAGACGGGTCTGAAAACCAAGCCACGCGTCGTCGAGCCTCATGGCGAGGTGCCGGCGACCTTTGCTCAGCGGCGTGGGACCTTCATTGTCAACGTCGTCGGAAGAGGGGCGCGGTTTCATGGGACGGGGAGACATGCGTCCAGTCTTCCATGGCTGCGGAGCAGATTCATTGCTAAACAGCAGTTGTTGGCGCCCGGCCTTCATCACCATGCTGCTTGCGTGCTTCTGCGGCCCGGAGTCGATCCAGCCTGTTCATCAGCGGCGCGGTGGTGGCTCCATGCACCACGATGGATAGTGCAACCACCAAACCGATCAGGGCCCACAGCTCGCGTGCCTCGGCGTCGAAGTTTCCATGGGTCAGCGCATATGCCACGTAATAGAGCGACCCTATGCCGCGAATTCCGAAGTAGGAGATGGCAAGTCTTTCGCGCGGTCCGGTCTTGCCGCCCATCAGTCCGAGCCATCCCGCCAAAGGACGGACCAGCACAAGGAACGCGAACGCCACCAACAGCTCGGCCCAGCCGATTCCCTCCAACAATCCCCGGGCTATGGCTCCGCCAAGGAGCACCAATATCACCACGGTCATGAGGCGTTCCAGTTGCTCCACGTAGCTGTGCAGCACCTGGTGATAGGAATGATTGTGCTCAGCGGAGCGGATGGTCAGGGCGCAGAGGAACACCGCAACGAACCCGTAGCCTTCCAGCATCTCCGCAACGCCGTAGGCCAGGAAGGTAGCTGCGAGCGCCACGAAGCCCTCGGAGTGTTCGGACAAGCGGAAACTCTTG
This sequence comes from Paenarthrobacter sp. CM16, assembly GCF_013179505.1. GTDB lineage: Bacteria > Actinomycetota > Actinomycetes > Actinomycetales > Micrococcaceae > Arthrobacter. The sequence goes on from NZ_JABMCX010000029.1 coordinate 15,662, forward strand.
CCCTTGGCGGCGAAGAAGATCAGGCTGAGGAGCTTTCCGGTTCCGAAACCGAGCAGCACTCCCACCCCAATGCGCCACAGGACATCCACCCCAAGCCACTCCCCCAGCCAGGCTTCCGGTGATGCCCCCACCACGCTGATGAGGATGGCCAGGTACACAAAGGGGAAAGCCAGGCCGTCATTCAAGCCTGCCTCGGAGGTCAGGGCAAAGCGGACCTCATCCTCGTCCGGGTCATCTTCGGTGTCGGCGGGCTTTCCCACCTGGACCTCGGAGGCCAGCACGGGGTCAGTGGGGGCAAGCGCTGCCGCGACGAGGATGGCAGCAGCCAGCCCCAGCCCCAACACCCACAACCCCAGAAGGGTCATCACCAGGATGCACAACGGCATGACGATTCCCAGGAGCCGCCAGGTGGTGGTCCAGCCGCGCCAACGGAAGGGCCTGTCCAAGGCCAATCCGGCGCCCATGAGCGAGATGATGACGCACACTTCTGTCAGGTGTGTGGTGAAATCCGCGTACTGCACAGGATCGGGGCTGGGCAGGTCCGGGAGCAGGGTGAACGCCAGCATGCCACTGCCCAGGAAGACCATGGGCATGGAGAGGGGCATGTTGCGCAGCAATTTCGGCAGGACCGCTGCGGCCAACACCGCAAAGCCGGCCGAAAGGAACAAGATGCTGGGGGCTTCGAACACGAATAGTCTTCTTCCTGCAGCGTTGGAACGCGTGTCAGAAGCCTAGTCGGCCGGCAGGGCTGCGTCGATCAGGACTTCGGCTGCTTGACGTGCCTGTCCGGCGGCATCGGACGTTCCTGCGATGGCAGCAGTGGTTTGGGCTCCTTCGGCGAGGATCGCCAGCTGCGGCGCCAGGTAGGCCGGTGCGCCTGCCTCGAGCGCCAGGCGTCCGACGTATTCCTGGAATGATTCCTTGTGCTTCCGCGCGTACTCGGCAACTTCGGGGCTCACCGCACCCAGTTCAGCGAAGCTGTTGATGAACCCGCACCCGCGGAACGAATCCTGGCAGAACCATCCCGCAAGGTAGTCGAAGATGGCGAGGAGGCGATCCCGGGGTGTTCGGGCTTGTTGGACCGTTGCGTCGAGTCCTTCGGTCCAGGACTGGTGCCGGTGCTCCAGGACAGCCATGACGATGCTGCTCTTCGAGGGAAATTCCCCGTAGAGCTTCTTCAAGGAAACCCCGGCCGCAGAGCGGAGTTCATCCATGCCGACGGCCTGGATTCCCTTGGCGTTGTAGAGCTCGTCGGCGGTGACAACGATGCGTTCGCGAACCTCGGAAATATCCATGTACCTATTCTACTTGCATTGAGAACGAACGTTCTCTACTATGGAGAACACAGAGGGAGAACGACCGTTCTCCACTTCGAGAAAAGGGACACATCATGGGTTTCATCAAGGTTGGCACCGAGAACACCACGGACATCGAGCTCTACTACGAAGACCACGGAACGGGCCAGCCCGTAGTCCTGATCCACGGCTACCCGCTGGATGGCGGCTCCTGGGAGAAGCAGTCGGCAGCCCTCCTCAACGCCGGCTACCGGGTCATCACCTATGATCGCCGCGGATTCGGCAAGTCCAGCAAGCCGACCACCGGCTACGACTACGACACCTTCGCAGCGGACCTGAACACCGTGCTGGAAACCCTGGACCTGCAGAACGTGGTGCTGGTCGGATTCTCAATGGGCACCGGCGAAGTTGGACGCTACCTCGGCACCTACGGCGAAGCCCGTATTGCCAAGGCCGCATTCCTGGCATCCCTCGAACCCTTCCTCCTCCAGACGGACGACAACCCCACCGGCGTTCCGTCCACAGTCTTCGACGGCATCCGCAGCGCCGCCATCGAGGACCGCTACGCCTGGTTCACCAACTTCTACAACGACTTTTTCAACACCGATAACTTCCTGGGCAACCGCCTCAGCGAAGAAGCCCTGCAGAATGCCTGGAACGTCGCCGCCGGTTCGTCCTGGTACGCATCCTTCGCAGTGGTGGATTCCTGGCTCACGGACTTCCGCTCCGACATCGAGAAGGTCACCGTCCCGTCCCTGATCGTCCACGGCACCGATGACCGCATCCTGCCCATCGATGCCACCGGCCGCGAATTCACCAAGCGCCTGCCCTCCGCCGAATACGTGGAGATCGAAGACGCCCCGCACGGCATGCTCTGGACGCATGGCGCCGAAATCAACGAGGTCCTGCTGCGCTTCCTGGCCAAGTAAGCCACTCACCAGCAAAAACATCCACGACGGCGGCAGCTCACCTACGGTTCCCCACGGAACCGGAGGTGAGCTGCCGTCGTCGTGCGTTGACGTAGCGCACATCACGATCTATGATTTATGAATCGATTCAAGATGTAACCTTCCTCACGCTGAATGACCACTTTGTTCAGTCCTGGATGGGAAGAGTTCTTGTTCCTTGCCAACGACGCCAGAGGAGTACAGCGACGTGACAGTCACGCACCGGAGGGACCTCAGCACCTCCCCCGAACCAAACACCAGCCCTGCACCGACCACCGGGCAGAAGGATCCGAAGAAGGCCGCCATGAGCGGTTGGATCGGAAGTGCGCTGGAGTACTACGACTTCGCCCTGTACTCACTGGCAGCGACGCTGCTGTTTCCCACCATTTTCTTTCCCACCGAGAATGCCACGGTAGGCATCATTGCCTCGCTGGCCACTTACGCCGTGGGCTACGTTTCCCGCCCGCTCGGTGCCGTAATCCTTGGCGCCTACGGAGACCGGCACGGACGCAAGAAGGTGCTGGTCTTCGCGATGCTGCTCATGGGCTTCGCCACCTTTGCGGTCGGGCTCCTGCCCACTTACGGACAGGTGGGCCTTCTGGCTCCCGTCCTGCTGGTGATTCTCCGGCTGATCCAGGGATTTGCGGTGGCAGGTGAACTCGGTGGCGCCAGCGCGATGATCGTGGAGCACTCCCCGGACGCAAAGCGCGGGTTCTTCGCAAGCTTCAGCCTGCAGGGCACACAGGTGGGCTCCATCCTCGCCACCGCCGTACTGATTCCACTCGCGGCACTCCTCCCGGAAGAGCAGTTCCACTCCTGGGGCTGGCGATTGCCGTTCCTGCTCAGCGCCGTGGTGATCATTGCCGGATACGTTATCCGCCGCCGCGTCGAAGAACCGCCCGCGTACTTGGCCCAGTCCGATGACGTAGCCGCCAAGCGCCGCTTCCCGCTGGTGGACCTCCTGCGCACCCACCCCTGGGTTCTGGTCCGCTGCATCATCATGACGTTCACCAACGTGATCGGCATGGCCACGCTCATTTTCGGCGTCTCCTTCGCCACCCAAAAGGGCTACGGCATCGGCTTCTCCAGCAGTGAATTCCTCTGGGTTACCCTGGCTGCCAACGTGGCCGCGGTCCTGACCATCCCGCTGTTCGGCGCCCTGTCCGACAAGATCGGCCGGCGGACACTAATGGTGGCCGGTGGCATTGCCGGCGGCTTGCTGACCGTGGGGTATCTGTGGTCGATCGAACAGCGCAGCCTGCCCTTGGTGTTCGTCTGCGTCGTGATCGTCCAAGGCATCCTCTTCCAGATGTGGAACGCCACGTTCGCCACGTTCTTCCAGGAGCAATTCCCCATGCGGATGAGGGTGACCGGCTTCGCCGTCTCGCAGAACATCGGCCTGATGATTGCCTCGTTCTTCCCAAGCCTCTTCACGGCCATCGCTCCCCCGGGATCCACAAACATTCCCATGGTCATCGGCCTGACAACACTGGGCATCTGCCTCGTCTCGGCCGTGGCAACACTGATGTCCTCGGATACCAAGGGCAAGACGCTCGAGGACCTCGAGGCGCGCTAGCCGCGGCAGCCCGCCGTCGAGCCCCGCCGTCGAGCCCTGCCGGAACAGCGGCCACGCCTATGGAACAGTGACCACGATCTTCCCGCGTGTATGCCCTTCCATGTTGAGCCGGAAGGCGTCGGCCGCATCGGCCAAGGGAAGTGCAGTGGCCACTTCCACCCGGATGTTGTGTTCGTCCACCAGGTCAGCGAGCTCCTGAAGCTCAGCACCCACGGGATTCACCCACATCCAGGTGCCGCCATGGGCCTCCACGTCGCTGTCGGCAATGGAGGCGTGCCGGCCATTGCCAGCCAGCACCGCCAGTGTTGCCTCGAGGTTGCCGCCCACGAAGTCGGCCACCACCTCCACCCCTTCCGGGCGCAACGCCTTCACCCGCTGGGCGAGCCCTTCGCCATAGGCAACGGGCTCGGCGCCCAAGGACCTGAGGAAGTCATGGTTCTTCTCCGACGCCGTCGCGATCACTTTCGCGCCACGCGCTGCGGCGATCTGGATGGCCAGGGAGCCCACTCCACCGGATCCACCGTGGATCAGGATGCTCTCACCTGACCGAACGCCCAAGCGGTTGAGGACCTGGTACGCCGTGAGACCGGCCAAAGGCAGCCCCGCCGACTCATTCCAGTCCAATGATGCCGGTTTGCGGGCCAGCAGCCGTTCCGGCAAGGCAATGTATTCGGCAAAACTGCCGCCGTGGACGTAGTCCTTCCGGCCGTAGGAAATCACTTCGTCGCCGGGTTTGAAGTGCGGAGCGTCAATACCAACCGTTTCCACAACACCGGCCACATCCCAGCCGGGGATCGCCGGAAATTGGAGATCCATGAATGAGTCCAAGTAGCCACCCATGATTTTCCAGTCCACCGGGTTCACCGAGGATGCCTTAACCCTGACCAGGACCATGCCCGGCCCCACTTTGGGCATGGGCCGCTCCGTCAGTTCAAGGACGTCGGGGCTTCCATATTCGCTGTAAGTCATTGCCTTCATATGAGCGCCAACTCCCATTTAGTGCAGCGTATTCCATGCAGGCACGACGACGACCTGCCGCCTAGTCGAAGAAACCCACAATGTAGCCGATGAAGTACAGCAGGGAGAGCAGGACTCCGGCACCGATGGCAGCCAGCCACAAGGCCTGGGTTCCCTTCCTGGGTCCGCCCTCGTCATGGCCTTGGGGGCCGGCCGTTGACGATTCGCCGGGAGGGGTTTCCCCAGGGGGCACTCCCGCGCCTGGCTCCAAGCCGGTGATCTTGTCCTCATACGGGTCGGGGTTGCTTCCGGACATGTTCACTCCCTCGATCGCAGTGCTGTTGCTCCATGCCAGCGTATCGAATCACCGCGCCCAGACCTACAGCAACCTTACTAATCCGCCTCATCGATGCTCAGGATTGCTGGTGAGCCTCCCTGGCATCCCGCGTCGATGTGCGCAGCCGATACAAGGACGTGGTGGCTGTGAGGTAGAGATCCTGGCCGTCGGGACCGCCGAAGCAGAGATTGGAGACCTTTTCAGGAAGCTCGACGGCAGCCAGCAGCGTGCCGTCGTGGTCGTAGACACGGACCGACGCTCCAGCCGAGGTCCACACCCGACCCTCGGCGTCAACGCGGAAACCGTCCGAAGCGGCGTCGTCTTCGAGCTCGACAAAGGTCCTGCCCTCTCCGCATTCGCCGCCCTCAACCGGATAGGCAGCAATGCGGAACGGCACTCCGTAGCCAGCTCCTGCAGTGTCCGAAACATAGAGAAGCGATTCATCCGGGGAGAACGCCAGGCCGTTGGGGTGCACTAGATCGGTGACCACCGCAGTCAGTTCCTGCGTTTCAGGATCGAAGCGGAACACGTAGCAACCGCCGTATTCCTGCTCCCCTTCATGCCCTTCGACCGTCCCGGGGAGGATTCCGTAGGGCGGATCGGTGAACCAGACCGTTCCATCGCCGGCCACCACAACATCGTTGGGCGAGTTAAGCCGATGCCCGCCGAACGCTTCAACGATCGGCGTCACCACGCCGTCGTGATCCCTCTCCACCCGCCGTCGGCCGTGGCTGCACTGCACCACGCTGCCGTCCCGGTGAAGTGTTCGCCCGTTGGTGTATTCAACGCCGGTGGCGTACTCGCGCGTTGAGCCGGTGGCTGGAGAGAACTCGAGGATCCTGTTGTTGGGGATGTCGCTCCAGCGAACGGTCTGCGACTCCGGAATCCACAGGGGGCCCTCGGCCCACACTGTTCCTTCAAACAACTTTTCCAGGGTGCCTGTGATCAGATTCTCCATGTTTTGAGACTAGTCGTTGGCAGGTTCCGAGCTGGGCTTCCGGGCCGCTTCCTTGGTGTTGAGCTTTCCATCGGAAGGCATCACCAGGACGGCCACCACCGTTAGTACTGCGCTGACAAGGACCGCCATGAAGACGGCGGTGGAGGCTGCAACCGTAGTTTCCGGATCGGGGCCGCCACCGGGTCCCTTGGCATAGATCGCGTTGGCGATGGCACCGAACACGGCCACGCCGATGGAGCTGCCGATGGAACGGGCAAAGAGGTTGGTACCGGTGACCACGCCGCGCTCATTCCATTCCACGCTGGTCTGGGCGGCAATGAGGCTGGGCGTTGCCACCAGGCCCAATCCCAGGCCCACAATGAAGCAGGCCACCGCCACCAGGAGAACACTGGGCGCTTGGGCAGTGAGGGCAAGAACTGCGCTGCCAATGACCGTGATCACGATGCCGATGGCAGCTGTTCTCTTGAACCCGATCCGGAGATAGAACCGGCCGGCCTGTGATGCACTGATGGGCCAGCCAATGGTCAAGGCCGCCAAGGCGAGTCCGGCCAAAAGGGGCGAGGTCTTGAGGGATCCTTCAAGGAACGTAGGGACATAGGAAGTCAGCCCCAGCATGACCGCGCCAACACCGAAGGAGATCAAGGCAGTCGTCGCCAGCAGCCTGCGGGAGACAACCCATGGCGGCAGGACCGGCTCAGCGGCTTTCCTTTCCACCAGGAGGAACGCGACGAACAGCAAGGCTCCGCCGGCAAATACGGAGATGCTGATCGCGGAGTCCCAAGGCCACGCCTGACCACCCTGCAGGGCCCCGAGGATCAGCAGGCTCAAGGAAACCGTCAGCAGCCCTGCTCCCAGGTAGTCGATCCGATGCTTGGTCCGCTCCACGTTCTCGTGGAACGTACGGAGGAGCATCCAGCCGGCCAACAGGCACAGCGGAATGTTGATGAGGAAGATCCACCGCCAGATTCCCAATGCGGCGAAGACCCCTCCCAGAGTTGGCCCCACCACCGAAGACACGGCCCACACGCTGGCCAGATAGCCCTGCACTTTGGCACGCTCAGCCAGGGTGTAGATATCACCGGCAATGGTGATCGCCACAGGCTGGACCGCGCCGGCGCCGAGCCCTTGGAGCACCCGGAACGCGATCAGAGCCGGCATGCTCCACGCCAGCCCGCAGAGAATGGAACCGAGCAGGAACAGGCCAATCCCGCCCAGGATCATCGGCTTGCGCCCAACTACATCCGACAACTTGGCATAGACAGGCACGGAGACCGCTTGTGCCAACAAATACGCCGAAAACAGCCAAGGGAACGAGGCAAACCCGCCGATGTCCGCCACGATGGACGGCACGGCCGTGGCAACGATGGTGGCATCGATCGCCACGAGGCCTGTGGCCAGCATCAGCGCAATCAGGATCGGTCCGCGCCGGGAACGGAACCCGACTCCTTCTTCAGTCGCTGTGCTCATGCGCCCTCACTCCTGTGTGATGTCCAATTCCGTTGATGGAGCCGCTCGAATCCGTCAAGGAGCAGGTCCAGGGCAAACTCGAACTCGAATTGGTCGTCGCAGCCGTTCCCCACCACTGACTCGTCGTCATGCGCAGCGGACACCGCGATCCGAAAAAGGTTGGGGTAGTTCTCTGCCATCACCTGCGCCATGGCGGCCTGGACTTCCGGCGCTGCCTTCGGCTTCGGGTTCCCGCCCTGCCGCCCTGCGTCGTCAAAGACCTCCTGGGTAAAGCCCCACATCCTGCTTCCCATGGCATGCATCACGTGGTGCGTGAGGTCCTCGGAGAAACCACCGGCCAGGAACATTCCCACAAAGGTGTCCATGTACCCCAGGACGGCGGGGGTGGTGTTGGTACGGGTCTCGATCACAGGGCGGGCCCATGGATGACGAAGAAGTACGCGCCTGGCCGAAAGCACCCGGAGGCGGACCGCGGTTTTCCACGGAACATCGGGGGTGGGCGGGTCGATCTCCCCCACAAGGGTGTCAACCATGCCGTCGAGGAGCTCCTCCTTGTTGGCTACGTGCTTGTAAAGCGCCATCGGAACGACGCTGAGCTCCTGGGCGAGCCGGCGCATGCTCAGCGCATCAAGGCCCACCTCGTCGGCGAGAACGACGGCGGCCTGAAGCACCCGGTCCCGGTTCAGCGGTACGCGTCGTACTGCTTCAGCGTGCTGGATCATAGGCGGGCCTCCGAGTAAACCGGGTTGTTCCACGATGGGGATTGACAGGTTTACAGCGTACACCTAGCCTGTTTTCCATAAAGGTGTACGCCGTACACCTCGTAGCCAAGGCAGAGCCATGACATCCAAAAACATCACCCCTCGCGCCAAGCGCCGCGCTGCGTGGGCAGTCCCCATGGGTTTGATCGCCCTCAGCCTCATCCCCGTGCTAGCCGGCGCGGCGCGGCTCACCGAGCTGACCGGCGGCTCTACCGTGACGCCCCAAAATGCCAGGTTCTTCAGCTCGCCCCTTCCGGTGGTCATCCACATCGTCACTGTCACCGTCTACAGCCTGCTGGGAGCCTTCCAGTTCGCCCCCAACCTTCGCCGGGGCAAGCGGTCCTGGCACCGAACAGCCGGCCGCATCCTGATTCCGGCAGGCTTGCTCGCCGGCCTGTCCGGCCTGTGGATGTCCGTGTTCTACGTCCTCCCGGAAACCGACGGCGAAGCCCTTCTGGTTCTTCGCGTGGTTTTTGGTTCCGCCATGGTTGCGGGCATCATCATGGGCATCCTTGCGATCCGCCGCCGTGACTTCACTGCGCACGGAGCATGGATGACGCGCGCCTACGCCATAGCGGTGGGCGCCGGAACACAGGCCCTGGTGCTGCTGCCGTGGACCCTGCTGGTGGGTCCCACGGACGAGGCCACCCGCGCAGTTCTCATGGGCGCATCCTGGGTGATCAACCTCGCGGTGGCCGAATATGCCATTCGTCGCCGCCATGCAGCGTCCGGCCGCACAACCCGCCCGGCAAGTCGCGTGCTCACCCCTGAAACCACGACGGCGGGCCACCGCTCGGTTCCGTGAGGAACCAAGGTGACCCGCCGTCGTCGTGAACTTGCTGTGGTCAGTCGTTGATCAAATCGTGAACGACGATTGTCTGGTCGCGGTCCGGTCCGACGCCGATGGCCGAGAAGCGCGTGCCGGACAGCTTTTCCAGGGCCAGCACATAGTTGCGCGCATTCTCCGGGAGGTCTTCCAGGGTGCGGGCTCCGGTGATGTCCTCGGTCCAACCGTCGAAGTACTCGAAGATGGGCACCGCGTGGTGGAACTCGGTCTGCGTCATGGGCATTTCGTCGTGGCGAACGCCGTCAACATCGTAGGCAACACAGACCGGGATCTGCTCGATGCCCGTCAGGACGTCCAGCTTGGTGACGAAGTAGTCCGTGAAGCCGTTGACGCGGGAAGCGTGGCGGGCCAGGACGGCGTCGTACCAACCGCAGCGGCGCGGACGGCCGGTGTTCACACCGAACTCGCCGCCGGTCTTCTGGAGGTAGACACCCATGTCATCGAACAGTTCCGTGGGGAACGGGCCGGCACCGACTCGCGTGGTGTAGGCCTTGATGATGCCGATGGAGCGGGAAATGCGGGTGGGGCCGATGCCCGAGCCAACCGACGCGCCGCCGGCGGTCGGGTTGGAGGAGGTGACGAACGGGTAGGTGCCGTGGTCGACGTCCAGGAACGTGGCCTGGCCACCTTCCATGAGCACAACCTTGCC
>NZ_JABMCX010000290.1 GCF_013179505.1 Paenarthrobacter sp. CM16
CAAGGGACACATTGCCCGTGCGGCGCTGGAAGCAACTGCCTTCCAAACCCGCGAGGTCCTGGACGCTGTCAACGCGGACTCCGGCGTACCCCTTACCGAGTTGAAGGTCGACGGCGGAATGGTCGCCAACGAGGCCCTCATGCAGTTCCAGGCAGACATCCTGGGCGTACCGGTGGTCCGTCCCAAGGTAGTGGAAACCACGGCCCTCGGCGCTGCATACGCGGCCGGTCTCGCCGTCGGGTTCTGGAAGGACCTGGGCGAGCTCAGCGCCAACTGGAACGAAGACAAGCGCTGGGAACCGCAACTTCCGGCAGAGGAGCAGGAGCGGCAGCTGCGCCTCTGGAAGAAGGCCGTGACAAAGTCCATGGATTGGGTCGACGAGGACGTTAAGTAGTTCAAAGAAGGGGCCGATAACTCCCGCCTGCCCGCTTCGCGGTGCCCTCCACAGCATGGCGGGGAGTCATCGGCCCCTTTTTCGACGTTTGGCGATGCGCCGCCAACCATGATTTGCCGGTGAGTGGATGGATAATCGTGCGCTATTATAGATCTATGCGTGCGATCCTTCTGCTTAGCTAGCCGCCCGGCTTTATTTAGCCGTGCGGCCGCCCCTCCATTGTTGAGGGGCTTTTGTGTGTCCGGGACCTTCCGGTCCCATAGCAGGAGTCAAAACCGCCACCGAAGAACAGAAGAGGGCAGCAGTGAGCGTTCAGCCGGAGACAGAGACCGGAACAGCACAGGCAGCCGCAGCTGAAACGCCTGAAGAGGGCGTCTACAGCTTCGCTGCGATGGAAGCCAAATGGCCGCAGGTCTGGGAAGACCTCAAAGTCTTCACGCCGGCGGACGACGGTTCGCGGGAGCGCCGCTACGTGCTGGACATGTTCCCCTACCCTTCCGGCGACCTTCACATGGGCCACGCTGAAGCCTTTGCGATGGGCGATGTGGTTGCCCGCTACTTGCGCCAGAAGGGCTTCGACGTCCTGCATCCCATTGGCTGGGACTCTTTTGGCCTGCCGGCTGAGAATGCTGCCATCAAGCGCAATGCGCACCCCAGTGAGTGGACCTACGCGAACATCGACACCCAGGCGGCGTCGTTCAAGCGGTACGCCATCTCCGCTGACTGGTCCCGCCGCATCCACACCTCGGATCCTGAGTACTATCGGTGGACCCAGTGGCTGTTCAAGCGCTTCTACGAGCGTGGCCTGGCCTACCGCAAAGACTCACCGGTCAACTGGTGCCCCAAGGACCTCACGGTTCTGGCGAACGAGCAGGTTGTCAACGGCGCCTGCGAACGCTGCGGCACGCCTGTCACCAAGAAGTCGTTGAACCAGTGGTACTTCAAGATCACCGACTACGCAGACCGCTTGCTGGAGGACATGGACCAGCTTCAGGGTCACTGGCCTGAGCGCGTTCTGGCCATGCAGCGCAACTGGATCGGCCGCTCCGAAGGCGCCCACGTGCGTTTCGTCATCGAGGCCACCCAAGAGCGGGCCGAGCGCGAAGTGACTGTCTTCACCACCCGTCCGGACACCCTCTACGGTGCTACCTTCTTCGTGGTCGCCGCTGACGCGCATTTGGCCTTGGACCTGGTCACCCCGGAACAGCACGACGAACTCATGGCGTACCGCGAGAAGGTCAAGGCTCTCTCTGAAATTGAGCGTCAGTCCACTGAACGTGAGAAGACCGGCGTCTTTACCGGCCGTTACGCCATCAACCCCCTCAATGGCGAGAAGCTCCCGGTATGGGCCGCTGATTACGTGCTGGCCGACTACGGCACGGGTGCCATCATGGCCGTGCCTGCGCACGACCAGCGTGACCTCGACTTCGCCAAGGCCTTCAACCTGCCCGTCCGGGCAGTGTTGGAAACCGGTGCCGAGGATCCTTCGGAGACTGGTGTAGCCACTGCGGGCGAAGGCACGCTAAAGAATTCCGGTGACCTGGATGGCTTGTCCAAGTCCGAGGCAATTCCGGCCGCGATCCAGATCCTGGAGAAGCTTGGAACGGGCGAGAAATTCGTCAACTTCCGGCTGCGTGACTGGTTGCTGAGCCGCCAGCGTTTCTGGGGTACACCCATCCCCATCATCCACTGCGGCGAATGTGGCGAAGTGCCCGTCCCCGATGACCAACTGCCCGTCAGGTTGCCCGATAACTTGCGTGGTGAAGCGTTGTCTCCGAAGGGAACCTCACCCTTGGCCGCCGCCGTCGAGTGGGTCAACGTTGAGTGCCCCAATTGTGGTCGTGCCGCACAGCGCGATACCGACACCATGGACACGTTCGTGGACTCGTCCTGGTACTTCCTGCGCTTCGTGTCCCCGGAATACACCGAGGGCCCGTTTGATCCCGAAAAGATCAACGACTGGATGCCGGTTGGACAGTACGTAGGCGGCGTGGAGCACGCCATCCTGCACCTGCTCTATGCGCGCTTCTTCACCAAGGTCATCAAGGACATTGGACTGATCGAAGCCAACGAACCGTTCTCGGCGCTGCTCAACCAGGGCCAGGTGCTCAACGGCGGCAAGGCCATGAGCAAGTCCTTGGGCAACGGTGTAGACCTCGGGGAGCAGTTGGACAAGTTCGGCGTCGACGCCGTGCGCCTCACCATGGTCTTTGCCTCCCCACCGGAAGACGACGTCGACTGGGCGGACGTATCGCCGTCGGGCTCTGCCAAGTTCCTGGCCCGGGCCTGGCGGCTGGGCCAGGACGTCAGCAGCGAGCCGGGTTTAGACCCGGCAACTGGTGACCGCGCCCTGCGGACGGTTACCCACAAGACCATCGCCGACGCCGCTGAACTGTTGGACAACAACAAGTTCAACGTTGTGGTGGCCCGTCTGATGGAGTTGGTCAACGCTACCCGCAAGACCATCGACTCGGGCGCAGGTGCAGCAGATCCAGCCGTTCGTGAAGCGGTGGAAGCCGTGGCAGTGATCCTGAGCCTCTTCGCGCCGTACACGGCCGAAGACCTCTGGAACACCCTCGGTCACCCGGCTTCGGTAGCCAATGCAGGCTGGCCCAAGCATGATGACGCGCTGTTGGTTCAGGACACCGTCACCGCTGTGGTTCAGGTCCAGGGCAAGGTTCGCGACCGCTTGGAAGTTTCGCCGAACATCACTGAGGACGAGCTGCGTGAGCTTGCATTGGCCTCGGAGAACGTTCAGCGGGCCATGGACGGCCGCGGCATCCGCACTGTGATCGTGCGGGCACCTAAACTGGTGAACATCGTCCCTGCCTAGCAGGGATAGTGCGGCCGCCGGCACTGTGCCGGCGGCCAGCCATCATCTTTGGAGGTTGCGTGCCTGAGCGAGAACCACCCGCATGGATATGGCTGAAGGAAAGAGTGGCGCGCCTTAGGCAGCCCAGCGCGCCGGTTCCAGTAGCTGACGTGCCGCTGGCCGCCGTCGTAAAGACCGCCGTGGTTACTGACTCCGCAGCTGCCCTGCCGCCGGACTGGGTCTCGGCCTTCACCGCCGACGGACGGCTTGCGGTTGTCCCCATGCCGGTCATGGTCGGCAACGAAATTTACGGTGAGGGCGAAGACGACATCACCCAAACCCTGTCTTTGGCTCTCGCCTCAGGCGCCTCGGTCAAGACGTCACGACCATCACCCGGGCAGTTTGAACAGGCCTACCTCGCAGCCCAGCGGCGTGGCTTCGAATCCGTGGTGTCCATCCATATTTCATCCGAACTTTCCGGCACCGCCGATGCCGCCCGGCTGGCTGCAGCCCGCGTCAGCATTCCCGTGGAGGTGGTGGATTCCCGCACGGTGGGCATGGCGCAGGGCATGGGGGTCCAAAGTGCGGTGGTTGCCGCTGCCGATGGGCAGGAGGCTGCAGAAGTCCGTGGCTTCGCTGAGCGGCGCATGGAGCGCACCAAGGTCTACTTTTACGTGCCCAGCCTTGAACAGTTGCGCCGTGGAGGTCGAATCGGCGCCGCTGCGTCCTTGTTGGGTACAGTCCTGGCCATCAAGCCCATTTTGGCGGTCGACGGCGGCAGGATCGTTCCGCTGGAAAAGGTCCGTTCCGCTGTGCGCGCCGTGGCTCGCTTGGAGGAGATCGTTGCAGCGGATGTTGCTTCCCGACCGGTCGGACAGCAGCGTTTGGCAGTTCACCACTTCGGCAACCAGATGGAGGCTGAAGCCCTGGCCGCCCGGCTGAACGAGAAGTGTCCGGAATGTCCGGCACCCCAAATCAGTGCGCTCCCGGCTGTGCTGGCAGCACATGCAGGTTTAGGCGTTCTTGCGGTCATCGTGGGGGAGAGCAGCACGCCAACGGACTGATTGGTCCTCTTATCCACATAGAGCACTTCGGCCGCGTCATTCCCTCAGGAGGAGCCATAGGCTCAAAAGATGCCACGCCGGAACCGGGATGCCTCCCCAGACGCCGCAGCGCAGGCAGCACGGCAGCGTTTTACCTCCCGTTTGGCCGGAGACACCCGGACACCTCCACTGTTGGAGTTACCGGACAACTATCCCTCCGATCCAGTGGGCGACGAGGGCGAGCCTGGTGAGTTCGTGCACGGGTCCCGGCTTCGATGGAGGGCCCCGTGGCGGGTAGCGATACTCCTGGCCTTGGTAGGGGCAGGCCTCATCGCGTGGCATTTATGGCAGTCTTCCCTGAGCCAGCCAACATCAGAACCGTTGGATCCGTCCACGTCTGTTGGCCCCGTTGTTCCGGATTCGTCAGAATCGCCGCGGCCAGCGGGGTCGGAGGCTCAAGGGAGCCTGCTTGTTCATGTAGCGGGAGCTGTGCAGAAGCCCGGTGTCGTTTCGTTGCCGCTCGGTAGTCGCGTCTTTCAAGCCATTGATGCGGCTGGAGGTGCAGCGCCAAACGCTGAACTCGGCGGGCTGAACCTTGCCGAGGTGCTTGGCGATGGAGCCAAGGTGGTCGTTCCAGTAGCGGGGGAGGCCCCGCAAGCCGCCCCGTCTGCGCCTGCCGGCAGTACTGGCACTGGCAGTTCCAGCGGCGGGGCCGCGAAGGTTAACATCAACACTGCCACCTTGGAGGAGTTGGGGACGTTGCCCAGGGTGGGGCCAGTGACCGCCCAGCGAATTCTGGACTGGCGGAAAGAGCACGGATCGTTCGCATCGGTGGACGAACTGGATGCCATAGACGGGATTGGGCCCAAGCTCATGGAGTCCCTCAAAGACCTTGTGACGGTGCAGGGTGGCTGAGTCCGTCGGAGGTCCTGAAGCAGGAAAACGCACAGACCTGAGGCTCGTGCCTG
Organism: Paenarthrobacter sp. CM16; assembly: GCF_013179505.1. Lineage (GTDB taxonomy): Bacteria > Actinomycetota > Actinomycetes > Actinomycetales > Micrococcaceae > Arthrobacter. The sequence goes on from NZ_JABMCX010000290.1 coordinate 5,218, forward strand.
TGGCGGTGGTGACGTGGTCTGCAGCGCTGGCAGGTGGCTTCGTTGATGGGGTCTGGTCCGCTGTGTTGGCGGTCGCACTGGGCTTGTCTGGCGGGGTGTTCGTGGCTATGGGGCATCGCCAAAGGCCGTCCGGGGTACGGCCCAGAACAATGTTCGCCACCTTCGCCCTCGCTTGTGCCCTGGGGGCCGCTGTTGCGGTTCATTGCGCTGTCATCGCCGGCAACCGTGAGAACGGACCACTGGCCCCGGCGATGGCCGCCGATGAGGGAGTCGTGGTCCACATACTCATCACGGGCAGCCCAGCGCCGGCGCCTGCACCGGGGCATTCCAGTGACGGCAGGTGGACGGTTGATGCGAGCCTGATAGATCTCACGTCCAAGGGAAACGTGGTGCGTGGAACTGCCGACATCGTTGTGACGGGTGGTGCTGCCTGGCAGAATGTGCGGGCGGGGCAGAGCGTCCGAACAACCGGGACGCTGAAGCAGGTGCGGGAGGGACAACCAGAAGCAGCGCTTCTCAGCGCGTCCTCTGCTCCTGTCGTGACGGACTCCGGGTTCGATGTCAGGCAAACTGCGGCCGACGTCAGGAAACGGTTTGTCTCCGCAGCTGACTGGTTGCCTCCAGATGCGGCGGGCTTGCTTCCCGGGATGGTGACAGGCGACACCAGTGCCTTGCCGGAAAGCCTGGAAACGGCCATGAAG
>NZ_JABMCX010000291.1 GCF_013179505.1 Paenarthrobacter sp. CM16
GACCAAGAGCTATGGCCGCGCGGATACTACTGTCACCGCCCTGAACAAGGTCTCGGTGAGCTTTGACGCCGGAAAGTTCACCGCGATCATGGGTCCTTCCGGTTCGGGCAAGTCCACGTTGATGCATTGCCTTGCCGGTCTCGATACTGCCGACTCCGGCCGGATCGTCCTGGGCGGCACGGAGTTGACGGGCCTGAACGACCGTCAGCTCACCGCCCTCCGCCGCGAGAGGATCGGCTTCGTTTTCCAGGCCTTCAACCTGGTGCCCACCCTGACCGCTGAGCAAAACATCACGCTTCCGCTTGCTCTGGCCGGGACCACCGCCGACGCCGGGTGGCTGGATGCCGTTGTCAGTACCCTGGGTCTGAAGGACCGCCTCAAGCACCGCCCCCATGAGCTTTCCGGCGGCCAACAGCAGCGAGTGGCAGTAGCCCGCGCCCTGTTGACCCGTCCCGACGTCGTGTTTGGTGATGAGCCCACCGGCAACCTTGATTCCAAAGCCGGGGGCGAAGTACTGGCTCTGCTCCGCCGGAGCAGCCAGGAGATGGGGCAGACCATCATCATGGTTACCCATGACCCCGTGGCCGCCAGCTATGCGGACCGTGTGGTCCTGATGAGCGACGGCGGGCTGGTGGGCGAGATTCACGATCCCACCGCGGACTCCGTCCTGGCAGCCCTCGGCAAACTGGGGGCCTGAGCATGCTGCGTGTTGCCGTTTCCCAATTGACGACGCATTTCCGGCGGTTCATTGCCATCGGGCTGGCGGTCATGTTGTCCGTCATGTTCCTCTCCGCCACGCTGATGGTGGGCGCGAGCACCAATGCCTCGTTGGGGGCCAGCATCGGTGAGGCGTACCGCAACGCTGACCTGGTTGCCACCTCCAAGAACGGTGAACCGTTCACCCAGGCAGCGGTGGAGGCTGCCGCGTCCGCTCCTGCGGTGGAGGACAGCTACGCGGAACGATCCACCTATGTCATGTTCGAGGCAGGTGGCGGGGAGCAGTATGGGCGGCTGCGCAATGCAGCCCCCGCGTCCCTGGAGGGGGCAGTCTTGACGTCCGGCTCCATGCCGTCAAAGGCATCCGAGGCAGTGATCGACGTCAAAACCGCTGAGCATCTTGGCCTGACTGTGGGGAGCGTGCTTGAGCTCCGCGGCGCTGGACCTGTCAAGACAGCCAAAGTCAGCATTAGCGGCCTTATTCAGGCCACCAATGATCCTTTCTCGTCCTCGGCCGCACAGTTGGTGGCCTCGGAATCGGTCCTGAACGCTGTCCAGGACGCCGGCGCCGGCTTTAGCGGGGTGCAGTTCTCGCTCAGGTCCGGCGAGGACGTAGCCGCGACCAAGGAGTACATCACCCATCGCATGGAAGCTGCGGGAGCTGCCGCGCCTGTGCTGGAAACGGCCCAGGAGAAGGTCACCTCCACAGTGGCCATGTTGAGCGCCGGGCAGGACCAGCTGACCATCGTGTTGCTCGCATTCGCCGGCGTGGCCATACTTGTCTCCACACTTGTGGTGGCCAACACCTTCTCCGTTCTGGTGGCCCAGCGGACCCGGGAGCTGGCGCTTCTTCGGTGCCTGGGAGCAGGCCGGGGTCAGATCCGTGGCTCAGTGATGCTCGAAGCCCTGGTGGTCGGTTTCCTTTCCTCGGTGCTGGGCGTCCTTGCAGCCACAGGTCTGATGACGGCGTTGATTGCCTGGGCCAAGTCCCAACCGGAGCAGGCCTTCGCAACCCTGGCGGTACCGCCGTCGGCCGTCATTGCCGGCCTGGTGGCCGGAACGTTGCTGACCGTGGTCGCGGCGCTGGTTCCCGCGAGGGCGGCCACCGCCGTCGCGCCCCTTGCGGCCCTGCGGCCCAGCGATGACGCGTCCGTTCGGAACAAACGGGGCAAAGTCCGCTTGGCCCTGGGTCTGGTAGCACTGCTGGGCGGCACCGCGGCGCTGGTGTACGGCAGCGTGAACGTCTCGCTCGGTGTTGCCCTGCTGGGCGGAGCTGCCTCGTTTGTGGGTATCCTCCTTTGCTCTACCTTGTTCATACCCACAGTGGTTGCCCTGGCCGGGCGCCTCGCCGCACCTGCAGGAGTGCCGGGCAAGCTCGCCGCCGTGAACGCCACACGCAACCCTGCCCGCACCTCCGCGACCGCGGCTGCATTGCTGATCGGCGTCACCTTGGTCTCGCTCATGATGACGGGCGCGGCCACGTCCCGGCAGGCGTTCAACGACACCCTGGCCGAGAACTACCCTGTGGACCTTTCCGCCCAGACTGCGGTGGATGGTTCAGGGGACCACGGGCAGGCTTTGGCGCGGATCAAAGGGCTCGACGGCGTCAGCGCGGCCGTCCTGCTGGCACCGGTGGGAACACTCAGCGATGCAACCACGCCCGACGGCGGCCAGACCATCTACGCCCTCTCCGCCGCCGATGCAGCGGAAGTTCTGCGCGATAACAACCTGAGGCCGGGCCCCGGAACCCTCTACCTTCCGGAGGACTCTCCGGAAGGACCTGCCACCGTCACCACGACGACAGGCAGCGTTTCCCTTGATGCCAAGGTACTGCGCACACGCCACGTCCCGGCGTTCGTGGAGAGCTCCAGCATCCCTGCCTCCCCGGTGCCGGAAACCGCCTCCATGGTGTGGGTGAAACTGGATGATTCGGTCTCCACGGACAGGGTGCAGGCCCTTCAGAAGGACATTGCTGCCGCATTGGGCGTGCAGGAGCGCACGGTCAGTGGGGCCGCTATAGAGCGGGTGACGTTCAACAGCATCATTGACGTGCTGCTGCTGGTTGTCACCGGGCTGCTGGGGGTGGCCGTGGTCATCGCCTTGATCGGTGTGGCCAACACCTTGTCGCTCTCGGTCCTTGAACGGACCCGCGAGAACTCGCTCCTCAGGGCGCTGGGACTCACCAGGGGACAGCTCCGTGGAATGCTGGCCATCGAGGCCGTTCTGGTCGCCGGTGTGGCCGCCATCATGGGCGCGGGCATGGGCATCGTCTACGGCTGGCTCGGAGCACAGGCAACCCTTGGCGGGGTGGCGAGTGTTGTTCCGGCCGTACCGTGGCTGCAACTGGCCGCCGTCTTTGGTGTGGCTGTGGTGGCAGGGCTCCTGGCCTCGGTCATCCCGGCCCGGCGGGCGGCGCGACTTTCCCCGGTGGAGGGACTGGCTACCGCCTAGACCCTCTTCCACATATCCCCCTGAAATAAGAAACGCTCTCCCACTTCCCGGCAGGAAGTGAGAGAGCGTTTCTTATTTATACCCGTTAGTTGGGAGAGGGTTTACGCCTCGGCGGGCTCTTCATAGCGGGGGAAGACCGGCGCCGGTGCCGGCAACTGTGTGCCCGCACCGATCGGCGTGGCGATTGCGGCGAACTGCCTCGCCTCGCCTTCGGCCTGGCCGAGGACGTCAAGCAGCTTGGCGGACGACGACGGCATGACCGGCTGGGCGAGGATCGCTACGATCCGCACTACCTCCAAAGTGACGTACAGGACCGTGTTCATACGCTCGATGTCGGTCTTCCGCAGAACCCAGGGGGCCTGATCCGCGAAGTAGGCGTTGGTATCGCCCAGTACCGTCCAGATGGCTTCCAGCGCCCGGCTGAATTCCTGCTTGTCGAAAGCCGAGCGGGCTGTTTCCAGCAACTCCCCCGCCTGCGCCAGCAACGCAGTGTCCTCGGCAGTAAAGGCGCCGGGCACCGGAACCTTGCCTTCACAGTTCTTCGCCACCATGGACAGCGAACGCTGGGCAAGGTTGCCGAAGTTGTTGGCGAGGTCCGAATTCATCCGCCCCACGATTGCCTCGTGGTTGTAGTTGCCGTCCGCACCGAAAGGAACTTCGCGGAGGAAGAAGTACCGGCACTGGTCCAGGCCGTACTGGGCTACGAAGTCCTGCGGTGCCACGACGTTGCCAAGGGACTTGGACATCTTGACGCCGTTGTTGGTGAGGAAGCCGTGGATCATGACGCGTTGGGGCAGCTCCAGTCCGGCGCTCAACAAGAACGCAGGCCAGTAGATCGCATGGAAACGCGAAATGTCCTTGCCGATCACATGGACATCGGCCGGCCAGAACTTCTTGAAGGACTCCGACTCGATGTCCGGGTACCCAACGCCGGTCAGGTAGTTGGTCAGGGCGTCAACCCAGACGTACATGACGTGCTTTTCATCGCCGGGGACGGGAACACCCCAGTCGAAGGTGGTGCGGCTGATGGACAGGTCCTCCAGGCCGCGCTTGACGAAGCTGATGACCTCGTTGAAGCGGGACTGCGGCGCGCCGAACTCAGGCTGTTCCTCATACAAGGCAAGGAGCTTGTCCTGGTAGTTGGAGAGCCGGAAGAAGTAGCTTTCCTCCGCGGTCCACGTGACCAGGGTGTCCGTCTCCTTGGAGTAGCGGAGCCCGTCTTCCTTCACGACGGTGTCGTCCTCGACGTAGAAGGCCTCGTCGCGGACGGAGTACCAGCCCTCGTACTTGGACAGGTAGATGTCGCCGTTGGCTTCCATTTTCTTCCAAATGGCTTGGGAAGCGGCATAGTGATCGGGATCGGTGGTGCGGATGAAGCGGTCGTGGGAGATGCCCAGGTCCTTGCTCATCTGCTGGAAGGCCGCGGAGTTGCGGTCCGCGAGCTGCTTGGCAGTGATGCCTTCCTTCTCGGCAGACTGCTGCATCTTGAGTCCGTGCTCGTCCGTTCCGGTCATGAAGAACACTTCATGACCGTCAAGGCGCTTGAAGCGCGCCATGGCATCAGTGGCAATGACCTCGTAGGCGTGGCCAATGTGCGGCACGCCGTTGGGGTAGCTGATTGCAGTGGTGATGTAGAACGGGGATTTCTCTGGAGACGTCACTCTAAGAAGTTACCTTTTTTTGGGATGAAATAGCTTAGTTAAGTTCGGTCAGCGTATCGCTGAGCCGCACCAGCTCATGGTCGTGGGAGGCAACCAGCACAGCGATGCCATCGCTGGTGGTGTCCTTGAGAATGCCAATGATGCGGTTGGCCGCGGCCCGGTCGAGGCTGGCCGTGGGCTCGTCCACCACCAGAACGCGCGTGCCCAGGATCAGGGCACGGGCAATAGCCACTCGCTGACGTTCACCACCGGAGAGCTGGGCGGGACGGTGACGCATGCGGCGTCCCAGGCCCACCAGGTCCAGAAGGTCCTTGGCCATCTCCGTCCGCTGCTCCACTTCGCCGTCGGGCACGGCGGGAAGCAGGACGTTTTCCAAGGCGCTCATGCCATCGATCAGGGCCCCGCCCTGGTCCACATAGCCGATGAGCGCGCGGCGCCGGTCAGCTATTTCGTCATCACCCATGGTGTCCAGGGGCAGGCCCTCCCAAAAGACCTTGCCCGACGTCGGGAGCGTCAGTCCGGCGCTCACCGTCAGGATGCTGGTCTTACCGGAGCCGCTTCGGCCGGCGATGCAGTGCATCTCACCGGCGTGCAGCGTGAGATTGAAGTCGTCGACGACGTCCACTTCCTCGGCGCCGCCTTTGTCGCCGCCGTAGTGGATGGTCACACGGCTCAGTTCCAAGGGAGTGGCGTGGTCAGCGGCCTTCACGATCGTATTGGCGCGGGTCTGCAGCGACTCTTCCGTGGATTCCGGGGTGGCCGTCAGCTCGGGGTTGAGTTTGTCAGTCATTTGACTACTTTCGTTGCAATCGGAATCCAGCAAATTACGGCCAGCAGACCGGCCAATCCGGCCCACAGGGCCGCATAGGGTGCCAGCAGCAGCCCGAGTCCCAAGGCGCCAAGGACGCCGAGGGGAAGTGCCACTGTGCCTACAAGGGCGTTCTCGAAGAAGCGGACCTGTCCCAGCATGTCCGGGTTCCAGCCCATGGCCTTCAACGTACCGAGGTACGCCCGTTTGGCGTGGAGTTCAAAGCGACCGGTCACGAGGGTCAGCAGCAGGCCCACCACTACTCCGAAGACTGCCAGGA
>NZ_JABMCX010000292.1 GCF_013179505.1 Paenarthrobacter sp. CM16
GTTCATGGCGGGTGGTGGACGGCGCGATTCCCGGGCTGGACGTTGCCGGGCTCATCGCTGAGCACTCGGCGGCGGCGCGGAAGTTGGTGGCGGGCTAGGTTCCGGTCTTTCTGGACCCGTTTCGATGGTTCGCTGCGCATTAGACGGTAGGAGTCGTCTAATGCGCAGGGAGCCATCTATCCGGCTGCTCGAAGGGCCCGAAGCACGCGAATCTTGAATTCCTGCTCCTGGAAAAGATCCCTCCACTTGATCCGAATAAACGTCCACCCGTCCTCCATGAGGGCTTTCTCGCGTTGCCTCTCCTTGAAAATCACCTCATCCGTGGGCGCGTAGTCGAAGTACTTCACCCTGCCATCGAACTCCAGGGCCAACTTCTTGTCGCGCCACGCGAAGTCCAGGTGGTGCCGGCCCTCAACCGTGCGAACTTTCACCTGGAGTTCAGGCTGTTCAATGCGGAGACGAAGGAGCAGTTCCCGGGTCAGGGTTTCCCCGGGAGACTCGGAACGCGGGTCGGCATTGTGGAGGGCGCGGCGAAGGGAAAGCACTCCGTTTCTGCCCCGCAGTGCTGCACACATTTGCCTCAGACGGGCTGAATCGGCGCCAATTCGAAGGGCATGGTCCATTAAGACAAGGCTTTGCCGATAGTTCAGCATCAGGCAACAATCCACCACTGTCTGCTCCAGCGAAGTACACGGCAGCCCGTCCACGAGGACCTCATCGCCCTCCCCGAGCATTCTGGAATGGGCCACCACATCGCGGCCGTGCGAATTCGGTGCCGGTGTCTTCTTCTGCGTGATGTGCACACGATCGTCAACGTCCCACAGAAACAAACGGTGGAGGCGTGCCGCAGACGTGTGGCTATAGACCAAGCCGCCGCCCGACGTCGTGAGTGTCCCATGAGCGTGTGCAGCGATGATTTGCCGGCTTCGGACCGAGGGTTTTTGAACTGCCCAGGTGCTTCCACGGATATAGCAACCCCGGCGGAGCCTCACCAGCACTCCCGCTCGCACCAGTCTGGCTATGGTACGGGCGTTGAATCCGGCCTCGTTAAGCTCGGAAGTACGCCAGAGGTGGATCCCTGAAGGGAGCTCCGAGGGGGCAGCCTTAGTCATAGACCAAGCTTCGTTGGAACCCGACGGCTTGGGACAGGTGCGCCTGCTCCTATGTGGAGAAGTCTGATTCGATGGCTAGCTGCGCACTAGGCGACTCCAGACGTCTAACGCGCAGCGAGGCATCTGTCTGGCGTCGCTCCGGAGATTCGACGGGCCGGGCCCCTGGGGACCACGGTGCTCTCAAAGCCGGCTCAGCCCATTTCGATGGCTAGCTGCGCACTAGGCGACTCCAGACGTCTAACGCGCAGCGAAGCATCGAAACGGGGGCCGCAGCAGGCAGAGGGCACGGAAAAGCGGGCGACACCTCCCCAGGTATCGCCCGCCTCGTTGGCTCTGTTGCGCAGAGTCCGCACACCCTTGGATGCAGGAAAGATCCTAGGGGCGCTGCCGGCCGAACACCGGGAGTGCCCGCAGCCAACGGGAGAACCCGCCGGCTTTGCGGTCACAGTCGGCCGGAATGTAGAAGTCGGGATCCGTTGCACCGAAGGGCAGGTACAGCTCCTGACCCGGCGCCGGGAATTCCACGACGTTGTTCGTATCCTTCGAGTCCATCTGTTCCTCCTCTTTCTCATGCAAGCAGTTTCCGCACTTCGGAAAACTTTTATTGTTATGTGGAAAGTGTAGGCAGTGGCGAAAGCAGCCGTCAAGACCCCCTCCAGGCCAAAGGACGTTGCCCCGGTCACATTTGGATGCTTCATAACGATCCCCCGAAACCCGTATACAGAAGACGAAATAGTGCGCTACTCTCGAATGAGTTCGTGGCGTAGGTCACGTAACCTGAGAGCAGCAGGCAGGGTCGTAATGAGCTGGCATCCATGGATGCTGGCTCTTTTTTGTTGGGTCAGCTCCACCAGAAACGCAGTGGAAACACGCGCTTAATTTCATTGATGGAACGTAGGTTCCACCTCACAGAAGTTGGGATATGACCATGAGCAACAACATCGTCCTCGGCGAAAACCAGTACGGCAAGGCAGAAGTCCGCGTCGTCAAGGTCACTCGGGATACAGACCGCCACCACATCGAAGACCTGAACGTCACCTCGCAGCTGCGCGGCGATTTCCAGGCCGCACACCTTCAAGGCGACAACGGCCACGTCGTTGCCACCGACACCCAGAAGAACACCGTCTACGCCTTCGCCCGCGAAGGCGTGGGCTCACCCGAGTCCTTCCTCCTGCGCCTCGCAGATCACTTCACCAGCGGATTCGACTGGGTTACCGGCGGCCGCTGGGAAGCCGAAGCCTACAGCTGGGATCGCATCCAGGCTCACGGCGAGGGACACGACCACAGCTTCGTCCGCAACGGACAAGAGGTGCGCACCGCCGTCGTCGTCCGTGATGGCGCAACCACCCACCTCATCAGCGGCCTCAAGGACCTGACCGTCCTGAAGACCACGCAGTCCGGCTTTGTCGGCTACCCGCGCGACAAGTACACCACCCTGCCGGAGACCACGGACCGCATCCTTGCTACGGATGTATCCGCCCGCTGGCGCTACAACACCAACCTGGACTTCGCCGGAACGGACTTTAACAAGAGCTACGAGGACATCAAGGCCCTCTTGCTTGAAGGCTTCACCGAGAACTACTCCCACGCCCTCCAGCAGACGCTGTTCGACATGGGCAAGAAGGTCCTGGAAGCACACAGCGAAGTGGACGAAATCAAGTTCTCCATGCCCAACAAGCACCACTTCCTGGTTGACCTGAGCCCGTTCGGCCTGGACAACCCCAACGAGGTCTTCTTCGCCGCGGACCGCCCGTACGGCCTCATCGAAGCAACTGTCCAGCGCGAGAACATCGAGGCTGCACCGGTTGCGTGGAGCGGCATCGCCGGCTTCTGCTAAACCCGCACCACACCACCACTAAATAAGCACCGCAAAATAAGCACCATCCCAAGGGCTTGTGTGCAGGTCCGCCCAACCGCGCCCCGTAAATAGGCCGGACCTGCACACAAACCCAACCCCCAAAACCAAGATTTTGTTAGCCAGACACAGTTAGCCAGACGAAGACGTCTGCCATGAACCCAGAAAGTCTGCCATGAACATCAAGAAGAAATCCCGCCCTGCGAAGACCACCTCGTCGCAGTCGCACAAGCCGGAACGTCCCGAGGACAAGCGGCTCTCCATCGGAAGCACCTTTGCTTACGGCTTCCAGCACGTCCTGACCATGTACGGCGGAATCATTGCTCCGCCGCTGATCATCGGTGCGGCCGCCGGCATGAACTCCCAGGACATCGGCCTCCTTATTGCCGCCTGCTTGTTCGTTGGCGGCCTGGCCACCATCCTGCAGACCGTGGGCATCCCGTGGTTCGGTTCGCAGTTGCCATTGGTCCAGGGTGTTTCCTTTGCTGGCGTTTCCACCATGGTGGCGATCGTCCAAGGCGGCGGCGGGATCCAGGCGGTGTTCGGCTCGGTCATTGTGGCCTCGCTGATCGGCTTGGCCATTACTCCCCTGTTCTCCAAGATCATCAAGTTCTTCCCGCCGGTAGTCACTGGCACGGTGATCACCACCATTGGCCTGACACTGATGCCGGTGGCAGCAAACTGGGCCATGGGCGGCAACGCCAAGGCAGATAACTACGGCAGCATGGCCAACATTGGCCTCGCGGCAGCGACCATGGGCGTCGTCCTGCTCCTGAGCAAGGTTGGCAACGCAGCCATCTCCCGCCTTTCGATCCTGCTGGCCATGGTCATCGGCACCATCATCGCGTTCGTGGCTGGCATGGCTGACTTCTCCAAGGTTGGCCAGGGCGACATCGTCGCATTCCCCACACCGTTTGCTTTCGGCGCCCCCACCTTTGAGGTCGCCGCGATCATCTCCATGCTGATCGTCATCCTGGTGACCCTGACGGAGACCTCGGCAGACATCATCGCAGTGGGCGAGATCGTGGATACCAAGGTGGACTCCCGCCGCATCGGCGACGGCCTCCGCGCCGACATGCTCTCCAGCGCCATCTCCCCGCTGTTCAACTCCTTCACTCAGAGCGCCTTCGCCCAGAACGTCGGACTGGTTGCCATTACGGGCATCAAGAGCCGCTTCGTCGTCAGCGCCGGCGGCCTCATCCTGGTGATCCTGGGTCTCCTGCCCGTCCTGGGCCGCGTTGTCGCAGCGGTTCCGACGCCCGTCCTGGGCGGCGCCGGCGTCGTGCTGTTCGGCACCGTCGCGGCCAGCGGTATCCGTACCCTGGCCAAGGTTGAGTACAAGAACAACATGAACCTGATCATCGTGGCGGCTTCGATCGGCTTCGGCATGATCCCCATCGCCGCACCGTCCTTCTACGACGCCTTCCCGTCCTGGTTCTCCACGATCTTCCACTCCGGCATCAGCTCGGCCGCGGTCATGGCCATCTTGCTGAACATCCTCTTCAACCACCTCAAGGCCGGCAACTCGGACAACCAGTCGGTGTTCGTCGCGGGCACTGACAGGATCGTCAGCGAAGAGGACATCAAGTGCCTCAGCGAAGGCGACCGGTTCGAGAACGGCAAGCTGATCGATGCCGATGGCAAGGAAGTCCCGCTCAAGACCTCCAGCGCGTCGGAGCACTAACTCACCACCGCCCCGTAAATGACAAAGGCGGCAGTGTTTCCTTGGGGGACACTGCCGCCTTTCTCGGCTCGCGAGGAACGCGGACACGCAGGAAATGTACGACGCCGGCACTCGCCAGGGTGCGGAACCCACCTTGGCAGGCTCTCACTTCTGCAAACAGCGCACCGTAGGATCGGGCCATGACCGAACAGCCGCAGGCCCGGCAAGCGCCGTGCTTCCATTCACTGGCCTTCCGCGAAATTCCGAAGCCCGACTACGCGGATGTGTGCCTGGCCACCCTCCCGGACGGCGCCGGCATCGACCCTACGCAATGGGCGGAGCGGGTGTTCTCCTTGGATTCCATGCCTCGCTGGGTGGCCGCGGCAACGGGCTTGCGACAGGTCCTGGTCCCCCTGATCGGTGTTCCCCGTGCCCCTCGCGACACCTTCAAGGTGACAGATCAATTGGGCGAAGAAGCCCTGATCTTCGTCCGGGACAAGCACTTGAACTTCGCGGCCGCCGTCGGAGTTGATCCGGTGAGCCGACTGATCAGGGTGACTACCGCCGTCGAGCTCAAAGGCTGGCGAGGGAAACTATACTTCGGCCTGGTACGGCCGGCGCACCCCATTGTGGTGAACGCGATCCTGAGGAAGGCCACCCGCTCAAAACCCGCGCCGATCTGACAGATAATGCCCATGTTTTTGGAAACATGGGCATTACGTGCCAACTCGGCGGGAGTGTGAGGACTAGTTCTGGTTGAGCTCCGCGGAGATCGCCATGGCAGCCTCGCGCAGCATGGGCACGGCGCGGTCGGCGAAGCTCTGGTCAACACGGGTGATGGGGCCGGAGACGGAGATCGCGGTGGGCGTGGGTGCATTGGGCACGGCCATGGCGAAGCAGCGGACGCCGAGCTCCTGCTCTTCCTCGTCAATGGAGTAGCCACGCTCACGGATGAGCTTGAGGTCCGCGAGCAGGGAGTCGATGTCGCCGATGCTCTTGGCCGTGGGGGTAGGCATGCCGGTGCGGGCCACGATCCCGCGGACAACTTCATCGTCCAGCTGGGCGAGGATGGCTTTGCCCACGCCGGTATCGTGCGTGTGGGCGCGGCGGCCAACCTCGGTGAACATGCGCATGGAGTGCATGGACGGGACCTGGGCAACGTAGATCACCATGTCCGAGTCCAGGACCGCCATGTTGGAAGTCTCGCCGAGGCGCTCCACCAGGGTCTTCAACTGCGGGCGGGCCACAGC
>NZ_JABMCX010000293.1 GCF_013179505.1 Paenarthrobacter sp. CM16
TCCGGCTGCGGGTGGATGGGGACGAGCCCATCGAATGGGAAGCCCCTTTGGACGGCCCCGCCCGCTCCATCGATCAACGGATCAAGAGCGCCCTCTGGATCGAGACGTTCGTAGCCGCTGGCGGTGACTTCCGCATTGAGCAGGTCACCCCCCGCATGCTCGAAGAACTCACCCATGACTACGAGCTGGTGATTGTCAGCACCGGCAAGGGTGAGATCGGCCGGATCTTTCCGCGGGACAAGGCGAAATCACCCTTCGACCGGCCGCAACGGGTCCTTGCGCTCAACTACGTCACGCCCGACGACGGTGCTGCCGCCGGCGACGGTGACGCTATCCGCATGTCCATGGCCCCCGGCGTCGGCGAGTTCTTTACCTTTCCCGGCCTGACCGTCACCGGACCGTGCCGCATGATGGTGTTCGAAGGCGTGGTGGGCGGCCCCATGGACCGCTGGACCGCCGTCGGGACACCGCAAGAGCAACTGGAACGGTCTCTGGAAATCCTGCGTGAGCACTTCCCGCACGAGGCAGAAAACTTCGCCACTGCCGAACTGACCGACGACGGCGCCACCCTTCTGGGGCGCATCACGCCCACGGTGAGGTCCGCCGTCGGGGAACTTGGGAACGGGAAACTGGTGTTCGGGCTCGGCGACGCCGTTGTCCTGAACGATCCCCTCACTGGGCAGGGCTCCAATAACGCCACCCTGGCCGCGAAATACTACCTGGACGCGATTGTTCGCCGGGGCGGCGAGCCTTTCGACCGACACTGGATGGAGCGGACGTTCGATGAGTTCTGGCGTGGATGGGGCCAGTGGGCCGTGGAGTGGACCAATGACCTCCTCAAGCCGCGCCGTGACCACCAGAAGACGCTGCTCAGCGAAGCTGCGGAACACCCGGCTTTGGCAGCTGGCATCGCGGCAGGATTCGATGATCCCCGGACGTCGTACCCCTGGTGGTTCGACCCCACAGCCGCCGCCGACTTCATGCAGGCCCGCAAAGAAGAAGACACCTCAGTTTTCGACGTCCGTGATTTCAGGGGCGCCTTGGGCCAGTTCGCCACAGGCGTTACCGTGGTGACCACTGTTGCTACCGACGGCCGGAAGGTGGGCATGACCGCGAACTCGTTCACGTCAGTCTCCATGGAACCGCCGTTGGTGCTGTGGTGCCCCGGCAAACGCTCACCCAGCCTGGGTGACTTTGAAAACGCTACCCACTTTGCCATCAACATCCTGGCCAGCGACCAGCACGTCCTGTCCCGCCAGTTCGCAACTCCGGCCACCGACAAATTTGCCGGAGCCGGGACCACCGAGGGCATCGCCGGCGTTCCGCTGCTGGACGGTGCGGTGGCCACCTTCCAGTGCCGTACGGTTTCACGCTACGACGCCGGCGACCACGTCATCTATGTGGGTGAAGTGGAGAAATACGACTACGACGGCGGCGCTCCCCTGGTGTTCCATGCCGGCAAGTACCACGCCACAGCCAGCCACCCGGACTTCTAGCCACCCCCTTGAAAGGTGCGGACATGGACGATTCAGTTGACGTCGCGATCATAGGCTCGGGCATCAATTCCCTGGTCGCGGCAGCCGAGCTGGCTATGGCCGGTCAGCGTGTGTGCATCATCGAGCGCTCGGAACGGCTGGGTGGTTTCATCCATTCGGCCGAGCGGACCCTGCCCGGCTTCATCCATGATTCCTTCTCTTCCTGGCACCCACTGTTCGTATCCGGCGGTGCCTACGCGGCGTTGGGAAAGGAACTGCACGCGCGGGGTTTGGAATACTGCAACACCACCGGAGCTGTGACCGCGAGCGTTGCCGCGGATCCGGTCACGGGTGCTCACCGCGTGGTGATTGCCCAGCGGGATCCGGGTGAGACGGCTGCTGTGTTCACCTCCCTTGGCGACCAGGCTGCCTATGGGGCAATGCTGGACGATCTTGGACGGAATGCCGGCACGGTGTTCGGGGCGTTCGGCGCGGAAGTGAGATCCTTCGGGGAAGTCGCGAAGATTGCCTTTGGTGCTGTACGCCGGGGGCGTTTCACCGGCACGGAGGCTTTTGTCAGGGACTCGGTGATGAGCAGCAGGAACTACACCCGCAGCCGCTTTGACGGGTGGGAAGCGGACCAACTCTGGTCGCCTTGGCTCCTGCACGCAGGGCTGGGCCCGGACCAGGCAACCGGCGGTGTCATGTTGCCGGTGATGGCCATGAGCATGCACGGCTTTGGGCTCCCGATCGTGAAGGGTGGGGCGTCCAGGTTCGTGGCGGCGTTTGAGTCACTGCTGCGCGACAACGGCGTCCGGATCATGCTGAGAGCTGAGGCCGAGGAGATCCTGGTGGACTCCGGCGGCGGCGGCTCCAAGAAGGGTGGCTCCGTCACCGGCGTCCGGACGTCGCAAGGACTGGTTTCCGCCGGCACGGTGCTCGCAAACGTTTCACCCCAAGCCCTCTACACCCGGCTCCTTCGCCAGCCGCCGGCCGGCACTGCCGACGCAGCAGCCCGATACCAGAACGGCCGCGGCGCCATGCAGATTCATCTGGCCCTGGACAAGCCTGTGGAGTGGCTCGATCCACGGCTCAACGAGGTTCCACTGGTGCACCTCAGCAACGGCTCTGACAGCACGGGAATTGCGTGCGCCCAGGCCGAAGCCGGCCTGCTTCCCAGCGAACCTACCGTGGTGGTGGGACAGCAGTGTGTCCTGGATCCGTCCCGGGCTCCGGAAGGCAAAGCCACACTGTGGCTGCAACTGCAGGAAGTCCCGTTCGCCCCGGTAGGCGATGCGGCGGGGCAACTCTCCGTTGCGGAGGGCTGGACTGACCAGCTGAAACAGGAGTACCTGGCCCGGGTCCTTGACCGCTTGGAGCAGTTCGCGCCGGGTACCCGGGCTACGGTTCTTGCTTCAGATGTCATTGCTCCCACTGACCTGGCCGCCACGAATCCCAACGCTGTGAACGGCGACCCCTACGGAGGTTCCGCAGAGCTTTTCCAAAACCTGCTGTGGCGGCCGTTCCCCGCGGCGGCAGGCCACCGCACCGCCGTCGACGGTCTTTGGCACATCGGCGCATCGACGCATCCCGGGCCCGGCCTTTCCGGCGGTTCCGGACACCTGGTGGCGCAAAAACTGACCGCACCGCCTTCACCACTTTCCCGTCTTCAAACAGCACTTAAACCAAGCAAGCGATAGGAGAACAATGTCTGTTCTGGCCGGGCTCACTGCAGCCCTTTCGAGTGGTTCGGTGGAAATCATCGACCTCACCACGCCCCTGAGTTCTGAAACCCCCATCCTGAACCTGCCGCAGCCGTTCGCGAACACGGTGGGTTTGTCGGTTTCGCCGGTCAGTAATTTCGACGACGCCGGACCGGCCTGGGCGTGGAACGACGTCACCGTGGGCGAACACGCCGGGACGCACCTGGACGCGCCGGTGCACTGGATCACCGGCAAGGACGGCAAGTCAGTAGACCAGATCGAACCGCACCGCCTGATGGGGCCGGTAGCCGTGATCGACAAGACCGACGAGGTTGCCGCGGACCCGGATTTCCTGCTGGAACCGGAGCACTTTGAGCAGTGGCAGGAAGAACACGGCGCTTTCCCGGAGAACTGCTGGATCATTTTCCGGACCGGTTGGGCGGCCCGCGGCGCTGACGCTGCGGCTTTCGTCAACGCGGACGACGCCGGACCCCACACTCCCGGGGTCTCCGCCGCGGGTGCCAAATGGCTTGCGGGCAACGCCTCGATCAGCGGTTTCGGTGTGGAGACCGTGGGGATCGACGCCGGCCAGGCGGGCTCCTTGGATCCGATGTTTCCCGTGCACTCGTTCCTCCTGGGAGCGGACAAGTACGGTGTGACCTCGCTGCGGAACGTGGACCGGCTCCCCGTCACGGGCGCCACGTTGGTAGTGGCGCCGCTGCCGATCGTGGGCGGCACGGGAAGCCCCAGCCGCGTGTACGCACTGGTTGAAAAAGTTGCGGTGGAAAAGGCATGAGCGAGCAAGTACGGGTCTCCACGCTGGTGGGCAGGACGCTGGCGAAGCTCGGCGTCGGGCACGTTTTCGGGGTGGTGGGCTCCGGCAACTTCGATGTCACCGGCACCCTCATGGCCGAAGGCATTCCGTTTACCGCTGCCCGGCACGAGGGCGGCGCGGCGACCATGGCGGATGCGTACTCCCGAATGTCCGGCAAAGTGGGTGTGGTGACCACCCATCAGGGCTGCGGGCTGAGCAATGCCATCACGGGAATCGGCGAGGCGGCCAAAAGCCGCACCCCCATGATCGTGCTGACCGCCGACACCCAGGCTGCAGCCACCAGGTCCAACTTCAAGATCGACCAGGACGCCTTGGCCCGCAGCGTAGGAGCCGTGGCCGAGCGCATCCACTCCCCCGCAAGCGCTGTTGCGGACACTGTCAGGGCCTACCGGACGGCGGTGAACGAGCGCCGCACCGTGGTGTTGAGCCTGCCGTTGGATATCCAAGGTGCCAGTTCGGCGGACGAGGTGGATGCCGTCGTCGTGCCTGAGCCGTTGAAGGTCCGCCCGGACGCTGTCGGGGTGCAGCAACTGGTGGCGCTGATCGCCGCGGCGGAACGGCCCGTGTTCGTCGCCGGACGTGGCGGCAGGGGCGCCCGGCAAGAGATCCTGGAGTTGGCCCGGCACGCCGGTGCGCTGGTGGCGACCTCCGCCGTGGCGAGCGGACTGTTCAACGGCGACACCCACAACCTCGGAATCTCGGGCGGTTTCTCCGCACCGCTGACGGCGGAGCTCATCAGCGGTGCGGACCTGATTGTGGGCTGGGGCTGCGCGCTGAACATGTGGACCATGCGGCATGGGCGACTCATCTCCGCCGGCACCAAAGTAGTGCAGATCGACGTCGAAGATTCCGCACTCGGCGCCAACCGGCCCATCACCCTGGGAGTGCTGGGCGACTCGGCACTGACCGCCGCCGATGCCTTGGAGGCCCTGCGCTCCGGGCAGACCGAGCCGGTTGAAAAGTACCGCACCGAAGCCAACGCCCTCGCCATCAAGCAAGGCTCCAGGTGGCGGGACGTGGATACCGAAGACCTGTCCACGGCGACGTCCATCGACCCCCGCGTTCTCACCCGAGAACTCGATACCCTGCTCCCTGCGGAACGGATCGTGGCCGTGGATTCGGGCAACTTCATGGGCTACCCCAGCCAATACCTCGCGGTGCCGGATGAGTTCGGGTTCTGCTTCACGCAGGCGTTCCAGGCTATTGGCTTGGGCTTGTACACGGCCATCGGGGCCGCCTTGGCCCAACCGCACCGACTACCCGTGCTGGGCGCCGGCGACGGTGGCTTCCTCATGGGCATCAGCGAGCTGGAGACGGCCGCCCGGCTCAAACTGCCCCTGGTGTGCATCGTCTACAACGACGCAGCTTACGGCGCCGAGGTGCATCACTTCGCTTCGGAACACTCCGAGGCAGAGCTCGCCAGCGTGGTGTTCCCGGAGACGGACATAGCTGCAATTGCGCGCGGATTCGGGGCTGAAGGTGTGACGGTACGGACCGTGGCGGACCTGGAAGCTGTGCGTCCGTGGATCGCGGCCTACCAAGCCGGAACCCAGGACCGGCCTCTGGTGATCGACGCGAAGATCGCCTCCGACGGCGGCTCGTGGTGGCTGGCTGAAGCGTTCCAGGGCCACTAGTTGGGTGGGGCGGTGCTGGCGCGAATTACCAGCTCCGTCGCCACCTCAAGGGCTGCCGGGGAATCGAGACCCGGCTGCTCGATCTGTTCCGTGAGCATGCCCACGGCCATCGATGCCAGTTGTGCCAGGGGTTGCCGAACCGTGGTCAGGGGCGGTGA
>NZ_JABMCX010000294.1 GCF_013179505.1 Paenarthrobacter sp. CM16
AGTCTTGATGACGTAGCTCGACTCCGCCGTGCCGTCCGGGTCCACCAGCATGGTGGCGTTGCGGAGGGGTTCAGGAGTGATGTTGACCCCGTCCCGCAGAACCTGGAAAGCAACGGTGTCCTTGTCCAGGCCCAGCATGCGCCAGCTCACCGTGACGCCCTGGTCAGTCAGGACGGCCACCGGTGCGCGGTCCAGGTTTTCCACTTGGCGTTTCAGGGCTGCTGTATCCGTAGTGGCAGGCACGACGGCGGGAAGGTTGCCTTGCGCTGCCTGCGTCGATTGGGCGGGGGCTGCTTGGGCCAGCGGAACTCCCGTCAGGGCGATGGCGGCGGCAGCGAGCGAGGCGGAAGCCGCAAGAGGCACGGCCCTCCACGCACGGCCACGGGGAGTGCGATAGGAACATTTCGAGGGGTGGTCCAAAGAACATCTCCTTTGATGCTGGGCGGCAGGGGGTCTGCGCGCACCTGTGATTGGAACGTTTCACTGCCTTGCACCGCATTGCCAACCAAGCTTGATGGGTGGTGGTGGGTTCGGTGAGAAAACGCTTTCCGCCAACAAGATTTACCAGCGGTTCCACAGCATCGTCAAGGGTTTGACAGGAAATGACTGGGAGATTTCGGTGCTATTTGTGTGAAGTTGTCCGAAGCATTTGGGAAGGGCAGGCCTTGGAGGCGCGCTCGGCCGGCCCTTCACCACCCACTTTGACGTTGACTCAACCCAGAATCAACCACATTGGGTTGCATTCTGGACCTCTGACCAGCAAAGCCAGTGAGGACGGCGCACCGTCGGCGCAGCTGGCAGTGCACGCCGGAACCTGGCGTCCGTCGCTTGGGCAGTCCGCACGGTTACACGGCGTAACCAGCAACGTGTAATGGGTCACACTTCTTCGGATTCGCTTGTCAACCATGGCGGGCACCATGAACCATGAATGAGGGAATTCGTTCCCATACAAGCTGAATCAGCAATCCTCACCGACGAGGATGCGGCCCCGGGCGAAGAGGCTTGGGGCTGTTAACGGCCTGAGTGAAAGTACTGACAATGACGACACATACTGACTCCATCACGCTGAAAATCTGGGACAAGTCGGCCATCGACCACACGATCGATGCCGCCGTTCAGTCCCTCTCACACCGGGCAGCTGCAGAAAACTGCGGAATCGCAGTGACCCTCAGCGGACCCAAAACCTTCACCGTGAGCCTGACCCGCTAAGCAGCTCACACACAACGCAAGAGGACGACGCCGGAACTCACCGGCGTCGTCCTCTTGCGTTTAAGCGCCCGGCTGAGTTGAGGCGCCCGGCTGAGTTGAGGCGCCGGGCTGAGTTGAGGCGCCCGGCTGAGTCCCCGGGGTTATCCGTTTTCCCCGGCGTTGCGCGGCGGGCCCCTCGGACAAGACCGGAATAGGGGCGGGAAATTGGGCATAAGTACCCCGAAACCCCTCTTCGTGACGCCATTCCTCAAGTCCTGAGCAAACCTTGATATTTCCTTGACGCTTTGCCTGCGCGTTTCTTGCGTTGGCGTTGGAACTCTAAGTGAGTCAACGCTTCAACGCTCGAACGGAGGGATCACAATGCTCGCGGAAATCACGGAACAGACGGCCTACACCCACTCACTGGCAACGGCCACCGTTCCGCGCGGATCCCACCGCGCAGCCGGAGGCGTGGTCACCGTCCTGGTTCCTGCACACAACGAATCCGCCGGCATCACCGAGACCCTCACATCGCTGAACAACCAGACCCGCCGCCCGGACCGCATCATCGTCGTCGCGGACAACTGCACTGACGACACCGAGGCCCTTGCGCTTGCCCAGGGCGTAGAGGTCCTGCGGACCGTCGGCAATAAGGACAAGAAGGCCGGAGCCCTGAACTTCGCGCTCAGCGAGCTGCTCCCACAGGCTGACCCCGAGGACCTGATCCTGGTACAGGATGCGGACTCGCAGCTCGCCCTCGACTTCATCGAGAATGCCACCAAGAACCTGTTGGCCGACGAACTGCTCGGTGCCGTGGGCGGAGTGTTCAGCGGCGGTCCCGGCGGTGGTTTCGTGGGACACCTGCAGCGCAACGAGTACGCCCGGTATGCCCGCGATGTGAAGCGTCTGCACGGAAAGTGCCTGGTGGTCACAGGAACGGCAGCACTGTTCCGGGTCAAGACACTCCGTGACGTGGTCTCAGCCCGGCTGGAGGGCACACTTCCTCCGGGCAACGGCAAGGGCGGCGTGTACGACACCTCGGTCCTGACGGAGGACAACGAACTCTCTTTTGCCCTGTTGACCCTCGGCTACCGCATCGCATCCCCGTCCAACTGCAGGCTGGTCACGGAGGTTATGCCTACATGGCGCGAACTCTGGGCACAGCGGCTTCGCTGGAAGCGCGGCGCAGTTGAGAACTGCGTGCAGTACGGATGGACCAAAATCACCAGGCCCTACTGGGGACGCCAGTTCCTGTCCATGATCGGCGTGGTGGTGACGTTGGCCTACTTCGGCTCCATCGTCTTCGCTTTCACCAGCGGAACGGGCCTGAACCTGCACCCCTTCTGGATAGCTGTTACTGCAATCTTCGTCCTGGAGCGCATCGTAACCCTGCGCTTCCGGGGCTGGAGGTACATGTTGCTGGCCGCAACCATGTACGAAACCGTCATAGATATGTTCCTCCAGGCTGTTCACGCCAAGGCGTACCTGGATGCAGCACTCAACAGAAAGAAAGTTTGGTAATCGACTCATGTACAACAACCCAGCAGCCCCCCTCGCAGGAGCCACCGCAGCCGGAATGGGCTCAGGAGCACTCGCAATGACCGGAGCAGGAGATCTCTTCTGGTTCGCACTGGCTGCTTTCGCCATGCTGGCACTCGGTCTCGCAGTCAAGAGGATCGTCCCCGTCAGGGCACAGAAGAACTAACCAGGCCTGGCAGTCCCGCAGTTGCGTCGCTTACCCCCAGCGCGACACAACCGCGGGTTTGTCATTTAGCCCTCAGTTCTTAGGCGATGAGGGCTCAGGTGACCGGAGCCGAAACAGCCGAGAACTTGGCCACCGTGGTGTAGCCGGTTTTGGTCCCTGTAACCCTGACCCTCATAGTGTCCGCCTGATCAGCGCTCACCAGGGTGTAGGTCTTGGCCGTGGCTCCGGTGATCGCAACACCGGAGCGGTACCACTGATAAGTCAGTGTGGTTCCGGAAGTCCAGGTACCCGGGTTGGCCGTCAGGGTGGAGCCAACACTTAAGGTTCCGCTGATGGTGGGAGTGGGTGCCACCAGGGTTCCAGCGATCACTGTGGCCGTTTGTGCTGATTCCTTGGTGGTTGTTGCGTAACCGGTTTTGGTGCCGGTCACCCGGACGGTCAACTTGGCGCCTTGGTCGGCTGCGGCGAGCACCCTCGTGGCAGCCGTCGCTCCGGAGATCGCCGATCCATTCCTGTACCACTGATACGTCAGGGCCGTCCCGGTGGTCCACGTTCCGGGGTTGGCTAAGAGGGTTGAACCAACAGCCGCCGTACCTGTCATCGTAGGTGTTGGAGCCGTCAACGGAATCCCCGGGACAAAGGAGAAGTCACGGATGGTGACCGTTTCAGGAGCGACATGGGCTGCATCCCCGCCGCCGCCACCAGTTACCCAGAGGTTGAAGTGGATCTGTTCATTGGCCGGTAGCGGCACCGTGGATCCTTGCAGGATGGTCTTTTTCAGCAGCGTTCCGCTGTAGCCCTCCCCCGCGAAAGTTTCAAAGGTCAGCTTGCCCGGTTCCCAGACCATCCTGTGGGTAAGGATCGGGGCGTTCGTGACATCAAAGGTGACGGTGTTGTTGCCCTCGCCCGGAGGTTTGGTGGCATCAAACCAGTAGCCATGGCCTTGAGTGACCGGCCAATCCTCACCGTAGGCAGCCCCACCGCCCCAGGCGGATGCTTCACAAAGGTCAATCTCTGTGTAACCCGGTTCCGCCGCAGGATCGTACGTGAAAAGGCAACCCCACACCACTTCTTTCTGCAGCGCGCTGACGTCCTTCTCCACCGTAGTGCTGTACGTGCCATAGCCGAAGCCTTCACGGGTGGACTGGAACTCTGCTCCCTTTGGCGCCGAACCCGTGGGATTGCTGATGGAAAGCTTCACATACCCGTTGGCGTCAGGATTGCTGACGTTGTTGGCGTCCCAGCTTGCGTTGTACATGGGCGCTCCACCCCAAAAACGCTTTTGCCAGTTGAAGCCTTTCCAAGCAAAGCTGCCCACTGGCCCGGGATCCTCAGCCATCGGAGTGGTATCCGCTGCATGTGAGGGGCTGATGCCCGTGAACATTGATAAACCGACCGCCATGACGACGGCCAACCCCATTACTTTTGTTCCCCCGGTTGGAAGGAGCCTCATTGACAATGCCATAGCTGTGTCCTCCTGCTGATGCGCCCAGAAACATCTCCGGCTATTGCCGGAGACCGCAGTCACGTTCCACCCCAGAGGAACGTGCAACTCCTCGATTATCAAGTAGCGGGAACGCTGCCGGAAGCGAAACAGGCATGGAAAATGACTGTTTCAACATCAATTGGATAACGGTGGAGCGTCCCGGCAGTACTCTGGACAGATCCGCACCTCCTAAGACAGCCCGCCACCACTACCTGATTCAGGAACTTCATGGCCATTCGCAGTGCAGGAATACTCCTCTACCGAACCGGAGGCGGTGGCGAATTACAACTGTGGATCGCCCACATGGGTGGCCCATTCTGGGCACGGAAAGATCAGCATGCCTGGTCCATTCCCAAGGGTGAATTTCCTGACGATGAAGACCCCTTGGTTGCCGCAAAACGCGAGTTTACCGAGGAAATCGGTTCCCCGCCGCCTACAGCCACCTACGATTTGTTGGGAGTTTTCCGGCAGCCCTCAGGGAAGCTCATCACTGCATACGCAGCCGAAGCGACGGACTTCCAGCCGGAGCAGATCAGCAGCAACACCTTTCCCATGGAGTGGCCCAAGGGCTCAGGTGTCATCAAGGACTTCCCGGAAATCGACGATGCCCGCTGGTTTGGATTGGCCGAGGCGCGGACCAAGCTCGTCAAAGGGCAACTCCCGATCATCGACGCACTGGTCCGGCACCTTGGCGGGACATCCCTATAGAGCCGACCACCCGCCGTCGGACGCCAAAATGGCGCCGTTGACATTGGTGCCGTCCTCACTGAGCAGGAACGTGATGGAAGCAGCCAGTTGTGCTGCTGTGGCTGGGGTTGGAACTGTGGCCTGCATCAGCGGCCCGAGGCGTTCTGCCGCAAGCTGGGAGCCCCAATTGGCCACGATGTTGGTGATGGTGGGCCCTGGAGCCACGGCGTTGAACCGCAGTCCTTTGGGCCCGTACATCACCGCCGAGTTCTTGGTGAGGCCAACCACCGAGTGCTTGGATGCCGTGTAGGCAGCGCCGGCGGCAGAACCACGCAGGCCTGCCTCGGACGCAACGTTCACTACAGATCCGGTTCCGGCTTCGAGCATGAGTGGCACCACTGCGCGGGTCAGGCGCATGAGCGAGGTGACGTTGATGCGGAAGACGCGTTCCCAGAGCTCGTCATCCACCTCATGGATGGGAGCGAAGTTGTCCATAATGCCGGCAACGTTGGCCAGGGCATCCACCTGCCCGCCAGCGGCTGCCACAACTGCGGCTACGGTCTCCTCAGTGGAGATGTCGCCGGCTACGGGCACCAGATCAAGTCCTGCGTTCTCTTCAACCAGGGCATCCAGGCGGTCCTTGCTGATATCGGCCGCGACGACCTTGCCGCCTTCCTTGGCAATGCGCAAAGCGGTGGCCCGGCCGATTCCCGACGCGGCTCCCGTGAC
>NZ_JABMCX010000295.1 GCF_013179505.1 Paenarthrobacter sp. CM16
CCACGAGGCCGACTGGGTGGTGGACATTGGACCGGGCGCCGGAGAACACGGCGGCCAGGTGGTGCACTCCGGAACCTACAAGGAGTTGTTGGAAAACACGGATTCCCTGACAGGTGACTACCTGTCAGGACGCCGGAAGATCGAGGTTCCCACCAAGCGCCGTAAGTACGACAAAAAGCGTGAGCTCAAGGTTGTTGGTGCCCGTGAGAACAACCTCAACAATGTTGATGCCACGTTCCCGCTGGGACTCTTTACTGCCGTGACCGGCGTCAGCGGTTCCGGTAAGTCCACATTGGTCAACGAGATCCTGTACAAGGTCCTTGCCAACAAGCTCAACGGTGCCAAGCAGGTGGCGGGACGGCACCGGACGGTGGCCGGCCTGGAGCACCTGGACAAGGTGGTCCACGTCGATCAAAGCCCCATCGGCCGAACGCCCCGTTCCAACCCCGCAACGTATACCGGTGTGTTCGACAACATCCGCAAGCTTTTCGCCGAGACCACCGAAGCCAAGGTTCGCGGCTATCAGCCGGGACGGTTCTCCTTCAACGTCAAGGGCGGGCGCTGCGAGGCCTGTTCAGGCGACGGTACTTTGAAGATCGAGATGAACTTCCTGCCGGATGTCTACGTTCCCTGCGAGGTTTGCCACGGCGCCAGGTACAACCGGGAAACCCTTGAGGTCCATTACAAGGGCAAGACCATTGCCGATGTCCTCAATATGCCCATCGAGGAAGGCGCGGAGTTCTTCGCTGCCTTCACTCCGATCGCACGCCACCTGAACACCCTGGTGGATGTGGGCCTGGGTTACGTCAGGCTGGGTCAGCCGGCTACTACGCTGTCCGGCGGCGAGGCCCAGCGCGTGAAGCTTGCTGCGGAGCTGCAGAAGCGCTCCAACGGGCGCAGCATCTATGTCCTGGACGAACCCACCACGGGTTTGCACTTCGAGGACATCCGGAAGCTGCTCATGGTGCTTCAGGGCTTGGTGGATAAAGGCAACACGGTCATCACGATCGAGCACAACCTGGACGTCATCAAGTCTGCGGACTGGATTGTGGACCTTGGCCCCAACGGCGGTTCCGGTGGCGGAAAGATCGTGGCCACCGGAACACCCGAACAGGTGGCAAAATCAACCGATAGCCACACGGCCACCTTCCTGGCTGAAATTCTCGGTTAGCCACTGGAAGTATTCCGGTAGCGGCATGCGAGTTTCAGGCATGCCGCTACTCGTGAGAAACTAACCCGGTGACTCAAACAACGGTGCCCGTAATATTCGATCTGGACGGCACCCTTGTCGATCCTGCCGGCGGTATCACGGGAGGAATCTCGGCGGCCCTCCGTGAAATGAACCTTCCCGTTCCGGAGCAGGCCGTACTGAATTCCATGGTGGGTCCCAAACTCAGCGACTCTCTCCTGCATTTGGCCAATGTTCCCGAGTCGCTGGTCAACGAAACCATTGACCGTTACCGGCGTCATTACAAGGAAACCGGCATTGGACAGAGCAAGCTCTACCCGGGAATCTTCGAGCTCCTGGAGTACTTTGCTGAATCCGGCCGGCCCGTGGCAGTTGCTACTCAGAAGCCGCAGTCCATTGCGCGGCTCGTCCTGGAACACCACAAAATTACTGACTTCTTCGTCTCCATCCGTGGGGCAGCGGATAACGAGTCATTGGAGGCCAACACGGCTTCCGGCAAGGTGGCGATAGTTGGCGCCGCCTTGGCTGACCTGCATTCACAGCCGGCCGTGATGGTGGGCGACAGGCACCAGGACGTTGCCGGAGCCATGGCAAACGGCTTGGATTGCATTGGCGTGGCCTGGGGGTTCGCTCCGGACGGTGAACTCGAGGAAGCCGGCGCGGTGGCAGTGGTGCAAACCGCAGCTGAGTTGCGGACCAAAATTGAAGAACTTGACGCTGTCCGTGCGGCAGCCCTGAGCGAGGTACAAAACGATGGCAGTCTTTGATGCGATCCGGTGGACTACCCGTGGACTGATTTCCTCCACGTGCCGGCCTACTGTCATTGGGTTGGAAAACGTTCCCAAAGAGGGGCCCTTCATTGTGGCTCCAAACCACCTTTCCTTCCTTGACAGTGTGATTGTCCAGGCCCTCATGCCGCGTCCTGTGGCTTTCTTTGCCAAGGCCGAGTACTTCACCACCAAGGGCGTCAAAGGCGCCGTCATGAAATCCTTCTTCGAGGCCGTGGGTTCCATTCCGGTGGAACGCGGAGAGCAGGCGGCCAGCGTGCAGGCACTCAAGACCTTGCTGGACATTCTTGAGTCAGGCAAGGGCATCGGTATTTATCCTGAGGGCACCAGGTCCCGTGACGGCATCCTTTACCGGGGACGGACCGGAGTGGGATGGCTGGCCCTGACCACGGGCGCACCCGTGATTCCCGTAGGGCTGATTGGAACCGAAAAGCTGCAGCCGGCGGATAAGAACGCAGTGCGGCCCCAGCACTTCATCATGAAGGTGGGGGAGCCCCTCTATTTTGAGAAGACCGGACCGGACCACTCGCTTCCGGCTCGGCGTGAAGTGACCGACAAAATCATGGACGCCATTGCCCTGCTCAGCGGCCAGGAACGTTCTGCAAGCTACAACCAAAGCAAGTCCGTCGACTAGCCGCCGCCTCTTTGAGGTGGCATTGGGCGTCGTTCCGGTTCACTAGACTGGAAACGTGGCAGATCCAGCAAGTTACCGGCCCCGTACGGGTGAAATTCCTACCACTCCGGGCGTCTATCGTTTCCGCGACCCCCATGGTCGCGTCATCTATGTGGGCAAGGCAAAGAACCTCAGGTCAAGGCTCAATTCCTACTTTGCCAACCCGGCCGGGCTCCTTCCCAAGACCCATGCCATGGTCCATGCGGCCAGCAGTGTCGAATGGACCGTGGTAGGCAGCGAGCTGGAATCACTGCAGCTGGAATACACCTGGATCAAGGAATTCAAGCCCCGCTTCAATGTCGTCTTCCGGGACGACAAAACCTATCCCTACCTCGCCGTCACCATGGGGGAGAAGTACCCCCGCGTGCAGGTTATGCGCGGCGAGCGGAGGAAGGGCACCAGATACTTCGGACCTTATACCGCCGGCGCCATCCGGGAAACGATGGATACCCTGCTACGGGTCTTTCCGGTCCGCAGCTGCAGCGCAGGTGTCTTCAAACGCGCCGAATCCAGCGGGCGTCCCTGCCTGCTGGGCTATATCGATAAGTGCTCCGCACCTTGTGTGGGCCGCGTGACTCCCGAGGAACACCGAAACCTCGCGGAGGATTTCTGTTCCTTCATGGGTGGCGAAGCCAAACGTTTCATTGGCCGCCTGGAAAAGGACATGGCAGCAGCCGTTGCCGAACTGGACTACGAGAAGGCTGCCGGGCTCAGGGATGACATCATTGCGCTGCGCAAGGTCTTTGAGCGCAATGCCGTGGTTCTTGCCGAAGATACCGACGCTGACGTCTTCGCGCTCCATGATGACGAACTGGAAGCCTCCGTGCAGGTCTTCCATGTCCGTGGCGGCCGGGTCCGGGGACAACGCGGATGGGTTGTGGAGAAGGTCGAAGATGCCACAACTCCTGAACTGATTGAACACCTTCTGCAACAGGTCTACGGCGAGGACAGCGAGGTCCAAGGCCGTATTCCCCGCGAAGTCCTGGTGCCGGAAACGCCCAGCAACCATGCCGAACTTACTGAGTGGCTTGGCGGGTTGCGCGGCGCCAAAGTGGACATCCGCGTACCCCGGCGCGGAGACAAAGCCGCCCTGATGTCCACGGTACGGGAGAATGCGGAGCAGGCCCTCAAGCTGCACAAGACCCGCAGGGCCGGTGACATTACCGTCCGTTCCGTGGCCCTTCAGGAATTACAGGAAGCCTTGGATATCCCGGTTCCTTTGCTGCGGATCGAGTGCTTCGATATCTCCCACGTGCAGGGCACCAACGTGGTGGCCTCCATGGTGGTGGTGGAGGACGGCCTGCCCAAGAAGGCCGACTACCGGAAGTTCTCCATTACGGGTGCTGCTGCAGCTGACGACACCGCGGCCATGCATGACGTCCTGACGCGGAGGTTCAAGCATTACCTGACGGACAAGGCTGCCCAGGTCCCCGTGGTCTCCGGCGAAATCGTCAACCCTACGCGTGCGGGGGCCAAGAGCGGGACTGATGCGCCGCCGTCGGACCCCACCATGCCCGCCCCCAAAGCCAAGTTCGCTTATCCGCCCAACCTCGTGGTGGTGGACGGTGGACAGCCGCAGGTCAATGCCGCCAAGAGGGCGTTGGCGGAACTGGGTATCGACGACGTCTATCTGGTGGGCCTTGCCAAGCGGTTGGAGGAAGTCTGGCTGCCCGACAACGACTTCCCGGTCATCCTCCCCAGGACATCACAGGGGCTTTACCTGCTTCAACGGATCCGTGATGAAGCCCACCGCTTCGCCATCACCTTCCATCGGCAGAAACGCGGGAAGGCCATGACTGTATCCGTCCTTGACGGGGTGCCGGGCCTGGGCGAAGCCAAGCGCAAGGCCTTGGTGGCGCACTTCGGATCGCTGAAAAAGATCAAAGCGGCCTCCGTTGAAGAGCTCACCTCGGCCAAGGGCATCGGGCCCGCACTGGCAGCTGCCGTGGTTCAACACCTGGGTTCCGCAGAAGACCCTTCCGGCGCAGTCCCGGCAATCAATATGACCACCGGCGAAATCCTTGAATCTTAGCTAGGGTTAGAACCTGGCCGATGGCCGCACCAGCGGTCACCGGCGCTTGAGCATGTTCGGGCGTGCGGTGACCTTTATGGTGCGCGTAGCAGGCTGTAAGCACCATTTCCGACGAAACGGGGAACAATTCATGGATGAGGCAACGGCAGGGTCCGGAACGGAGCAGGACGGCCTCACGCCCGTCAAGCCACCGGAGGCGGAACTGCTGGTAGTTACCGGGATGTCCGGGGCAGGCCGCAGTACGGCCTCTGATGCCCTGGAAGACCATGGCTGGTATGTGGTGGACAACCTCCCGCCGCAAATGCTGGGAACCCTGGCCGAAATTGTCTCGCATGCTCCCAAATCCATTCCCAAGCTGGCGGTGGTGGTGGATGTCCGCAGCAAGGACCTGTTTACCGACATCCAGACGGCGCTGGGCGCGCTCAGCGCCAGTGGCATCACCTTCCGGGTACTGTTCCTGGATGCCAATGACGAGGTCCTGGTCCGACGTTTCGAGCAAGGACGCCGTCCCCACCCTCTTCAAGGCGGTGGTCGGATCCTGGACGGCATCGGGATCGAGCGGGAAGTCCTGCGGGAACTGCGCGAGCATGCAGACGTCGTGTTGGACACATCGGACTTCAACGTCCATGGCCTCGCTACAGCCATCACCGAATTATTCAGCGACACCGGCCCGGTAACCTTGCGGCTGAACGTCATGAGCTTTGGATTCAAGTACGGGCTCCCCGTGGATGCCAACTTCGTAGCCGACGCCCGCTTCATTCCCAATCCGCATTGGGTTCCCAAGCTGCGGCCTCACACAGGCTTGGATGAGGACGTCAGCAACTACGTGCTCGCTGCCGACGGCGTGCATGAGTTCGTGGACAGATACGTCCGGGCCTTGGAGCCTGTCCTGGACGGCTATCGCCAGGAGAACAAGCACTACGCCACGTTGGCTGTGGGTTGCACCGGTGGCAAGCATCGTTCAGTGGCAGTCGCGGTGGAACTTTCCAAGCGTTTGGCACAGTATCCACGTGTCACCGTCACCACCACCCACCGCGATCTGGGCCGCGAGTAGTGGGCGTCCTTACCGGCCCGCTGCCCCTGATTCCACCC
>NZ_JABMCX010000296.1 GCF_013179505.1 Paenarthrobacter sp. CM16
TGCCCCTCAAAACTGCCTCCGCCACGCGTGTCATTGGCGTGGTTGTGGCGGCGTGCCTCTTGGCGGCGTTGCTCTGGCTGATCGCGGCCTTCCAGTTCTTTTACAACCCTCCGGAAGCAACACCTCACCGTACGGACGCGATCGTGGTCCTGGGCGGCATGAGCAAGGAGCGTTTGCCTGTGGCTCAAAAGCTCCAGCAGGATCTGGGCATTCCCATTCTGGTGGTCTCTACGACTGGCTTGGCCGGCAACACGGAGGGTGACGCGCTGTGCGATGAGGAATCGGGTGATTCCAAACTTGTGTGCTTCCGCCCTTCGCCGCTGAATACCAGAGGCGAGGCTGACGCTTTGCGGGGGCTGGTTGCCGACCATGGTTGGAAGTCCATGACGGTGGTGACGTCCGAGTATCACGTGATGCGCGCAGGCACTCTGATTGAGCAATGCACTTCAGCGGAGGTGCAGATGGTCGGGTCCCAACCGGACCTCTCAGCGGGCGCTTGGCTGGACCGTTTTGTGGTGGAAACGGGCGGGCTGATTGATACGTGGATGCGACCGGAGTGCTCGTCCGGATAGGCCCGGCTCGCTGCTAGCTGTAAGTGACAAGGTTCGTAACGCCATACGAGTCATGGATGGTTCATTTGACAAGGATCTTCGAGCATATTGCGGGCTTTTCCGGCTCCTTGAAGGTTCCTGTCAAGCTATTGAGTTTTAGGGATGCAGCACGTCATTCTTTTGCCATAGGTCCAAGGTCTCACCCTACGAGCCCAAGGATCCTCCGTGGCCACTTTCAGAGCAGAGCCGACACCTTTCCCTCCTCGCAGGTCCCGTCACCTTGTTGCCGGCCTTATGGCAGCGGCAGTTCTGGTGCTCGGCATCCTTCATGGGGCGCCGGCCCAAGCTGCAACTCCTCCCGTTTATCCCATCAGCGGCTACTTCATTTATGGCAGTACCAGCGATGAAAACAACCTCAAGAAGCTGACAGACATAAAGTCAGTAGGTGGTGACACCGTGATAACTTTCGGTTCACTGCTGAAGCCCGCAACGTTATCCACCATCCCTGCCGGGTGCACTATATCGGGCGTCAACTGCGCAAAAGCCGCTGCCTCCGGGGTCAGCGTGAATCGCTACTTCACCTATTCGGACAACAGCTCATGGGGGTCGCCGGCCGTGCTTTGCGGGCGTGACAAAACAGTCACCAACGGCACCACGAAGTACACCATCCTGCTGCTGCCCGTTCAAGGAAGCGGATGCACTTCATCCACCAATACCTATGACGTAGTTGTGATAACGGGTGGCCAGTCTTCAATCTCCATCTCGCTGGGGAAGACGGCCACGAGCTTGGGAATGAAGTACTACGCTGGTCTGCCTTCGCCAGTCAAGAGAACCGACATAACGTACTTGCCCGACCTCTCCTACCAAGCAACGTTTTCGCTCTTCACGGCGCGATTCCTGCTCTATCAAGCGAAAGTAAACGACGTTCCTGGCTTGGCAGGTTTTTACCACCACACGGAGATGCCGCTCAGCAATGGGGCCGTTTGGGATGCGGTCCTGAAGGTCTACGAAATCCAGAACTCGAGGATCGCCCAGTATCAGCCAACTCGCTCAGCAATTGTCAGCCCCTATATCGATTCACGAAGCGCTTTCTCAGGCAAAGTCACAGTTGATCAGGCACGGCAAGCAGTTGAAAACATTGCCAACACCGCTAATGGCGTTGATCTCGCGATCGCGGTCCAAGATGGCATGGGCACGGGCAAAGGCGCTTCATTCTTCGGAAGTGAATCCGGAAACAGTGTGGATCAGTATGCCGCCGCAATAGTGGGCAGCGGAACATGGGGCGGTAAGTACTTGGCACCAACACGTGATTACTTCGTAGCCCTGGCTGAAGGGGTTGAAGGTACCGGTGCGGAGCTTTGGGCGAACCTGGAAGGTATGGCGCCAGCGACATCGCAGAACCCTTGCAACAACAGCCTGCGCGGCCAGACAACAAAGTCCAGAATCAACAAACAACTCCAACAACTGGGCAACACCCCCGGAAAGGTAATTTCCTTCATGTGGGATCCGTACTTCACATGCAGTGGGACGTACGCCCCGATGCTGGACCGGCTCAAAACCAGCAACACCACTCCGGTGATCACCGACTCCATTTTTTACGGAAACGGCGACGTCCTGGTCACCGGTCACAACTTGAGTGGTGGGACAGTACAGGTCAAGTGGACCGACGCTTACGGGAGGGTGTTCGACAAGACCGTAACAGCAACCAACTACAACTCGTCATACGGGAAACAACTTGGCATCAACCCACTTCTTGAGTCGGTAACGGCAAGGCTCGGCAGTACTTCCCTGGGCTCGGGTAAGAACTACTTCATCAACGTGACCAACGGAGCGGGAGCGAAGAACGACGCCCTCTATTCCGATCGCGGTTGAGCAACTCCTGATGGCGGTCGCCCGCTCCGGCGAGGCGACCGCCGTCGTCATGTCGCGTTACTAGTCCTTCCCTTGGACGGCACTCCGCAAGCGGTCGGATATGTCACTCGAGCCCCCAAATGCAAGAATTGACTGTAACCCCGTCTCGTTTCAACGCATCTGAGGAGTGATGAAGTGACGAACCCTGTTTCCCGAACAGCTGCCCTTTCGCCATCACCGCGCCACATGCGGCGACGCCGTTTCAGGGGTGACGTTCCATCGACGCTCCTGCCTGGCCATCAGCCCGCTAAGCCGACGGCAGCACGCCCCCGGCCTGTGGCTGTCAACCGACCTACATCTTCGCCGAAGCCAGCGGTCGAGGCGTTTCAAGAACAGACCGCTGAGCATCCCTCGGCTTCTTCCAAGGACACCAATCTCCGTCGCAAGCGCTTGATTGCCCTCGTGGTTGTGACGCTCGTCTCCTTGAGCATTCCGATTCTGGCTCTGACCTTGATGTTTGGCCGCTAAGCAATAAATTGCGTCATACGTAATTGAAGACCTCGAGGGACGGTGCGATAGCATCGGCTGGTCAGCCACTGCCTTTCTCGGGGGAATCCATGCCCATCGTCATGCCAATTTTCGGGACACGTCCGGAAGCCATCAAAATGGCTCCGATCGTCACCGCCTTTCAAGAGTCTGCAGACTTCGAGTGCGTAGTGACCGTCACCGGTCAGCACCGTGAGATGCTGGACCAAGTCAACGAGTTGTTTGGAATCGTCCCGGACCACGATCTGAACATCCTGCAGCAACGGCAGTCGTTGTCCGCCATCATGACCCGCACGATTGATGGCTTGGACAAGCTATTCGCAGCCAATAAGCCCGACGCAGTCATTGTCCAGGGTGACACGACGACGTCCACGGCCGGTGCCATCGCCGCCTTCTACCACGGGATTCCTGTGGTGCACGTTGAGGCTGGACTCCGAAGTGGTGACCTTTTCTCGCCGTTCCCGGAAGAGGCAAACCGCAAAATCACAAGTCAGATCTCCAGCCTCCATTTGGCCCCGACGAGTGTCAGCCGCGCCAATCTGCTGGCCGAGGGGATCTCCGAAGGCGATATCGTCGTCACTGGCAATTCAGTCATTGATGCGCTTTTGACCACTGTGGATAAGCACATCCCATTCTCCGATCCGCAACTGGAAGAGCTTGCTGCCAGCGGCCGTCGGATCCTTCTGGTAACGACGCACCGCCGTGAGAACCAAGGCGATGCCATGCGCGGTGTTGGACGCGCTTTGGCCCGGATTGCCGAGGCAGAGCCGGAACTCGTGATTGTGTTGCCCGCACATAAGAACCCTGTTGTCCGCGAAGCCGTTCTGCCCGCCCTTGAAGGCAAAGAGAACGTCATCGTCACCGAGCCCCTGGCCTACGGAGAATTCACCCGCATGCTCTCCCTGGCTCACATCGTTCTTACAGATTCCGGTGGAGTACAGGAAGAGGCACCCAGTCTCGGCAAGCCAGTGCTGGTCATGCGCGATAACACAGAGCGGCCGGAAGCGGTTGACGCAGGAACGGTGACGCTCATCGGCACAGACGAAGAGAAGATCGTCAAGGAAGTCGACCGACTCCTGAACCAGCAGGACGCATTTGATGCAATGGCAAACGCCGTGAACCCCTACGGTGACGGCAAGGCTGCGGAGCGGACGGTTGCAGCTGTAGCCCAGCTACTCGGGATCGGCTCACGCGTTCCCGAATTCGTCAGCTGATTTTGATGCTGCCCTGGCTGGACTGTCCAGCCAGGGCAGCTTCCTATCCGTTGAGGGTAGGAACTCTTGCCTCCGGCGGCCACGACGCCTTGTCCCGCTCTTCATGTGACAAGAACTCCTGGCGGCGCTCACCTAAAATAAAGCTCGAATGTTGCCGTTCAGGGGCAGATGGCCCAAATCCGGCGTTAGGAATCGCATGACCACCCACACAGTAGATCTCGACGTCGTCCATCGCCAGACGTTCGGAGAGATGTTCAGGAAGAGGTCAACGGACCGCGCACTCGCTGACGAAATCATCGGCGGTAAACTCAGCGTGCGTCCGCACCCGGCGTGGAGTTTCCAAGGCAGCATCGACTGGAAGGCAGATCCGTTTGGGCAACGGAACTGGCGGGCGCAACTTCACATGCTTCGCTGGCTGGAACCGGTCCGTCGGGTAGCCATTGATGGAGATCAGGAAGCACGGGATTTTTGGCTCCAAACGTGCAAATCATGGATTGAAGCAAACCCTCAGTCCGACCCAAAGGAGAAGGACCAGCAGGGCAATTTCGTAAGCTATGCATGGGCCGACATGGTGGAAGCCCTGCGTGCCATGGTCCTCACTTTTGGTCTTCCACTGGTTCAGGACGAAGAAGATCAATGGCTGGCCGAGTCCATTCATGCACACGGGTTATGGCTTGCCGACTCCAAACATCTCGGTCATTCAAACCATGCCCTGCACCAGCATCAGGCTCTATTCGTCATCGGCTCAGCTTTGGGCAACGAGGAATGGACCGATCTGGCAATTCAACGACTTGCCAGCTCGTTCGAGGAAAACTATGACGAACAAGGCGTAAATATTGAAGGCGCAATTGGCTATCACAAAAACAACCTCGTGTGGTGGGAAGAGGCCTTCAAGCGCTTGGATGTGGAAGGAGTGCCCCGTCCAGCTTCGGCGGAAAGGCTGAATCTCGCCTACTTGGAACTTGCCCACGCCACAAAGCCCGACGGCACATTCGAGTTGATCGGGGACACTGAAGCCACCACGCCGGGTGCCTTGTCGTCCCCCGAATTGGACTACGTGAAGTCCGAAGGTGCCACGGGACAACCGCCGGCCGAGCTCACGAAGATCTATCAGAAGGGTTACGTTTTCGGACGCAGTGGGTGGGGTGATCACGAACGCGATTTCAAGAAGGAAGCCTTTTATTCCCTGTCCTTCGGGAAAGCCAACCGCGTTCATGGCCACCAGGATGGCGCTTCCCTGACCCTTCATTCAAACGGGCATCCATGGCTGGTTGACGCCGGCAAATACGCGTACAAAAAAGATGCCATGCGCGACTACTGTTTGTCGCGGCTTGGACACAACGTTGTGCAGGTCGAGGGCCGGGTATACAACCCTAAGACCGAAGTGGCCCTGCTCCGGTCTTTTACCAGCGATGAAGTTGACGACTTCACATTCACTGATCCCGGTTACAAGGGCGTCGAGTTGAAAAGGCGTGTCGTCTACTGCCGCGGTGGCGAGTTCTTTCTCGTCATAGACAATGTGTTCAGCACCGATGAAGTC
>NZ_JABMCX010000297.1 GCF_013179505.1 Paenarthrobacter sp. CM16
GTAATCCCCGGAATGAAGCCGAGGACCCCTACAAGGAGAAAGACCGCTCCGACTATCTGCGCTGCTCGCTGAATGGTGGTGCGGGTCCGGGCGGGGTTATGGGTGGGGGTCATTTGTTCTCCTCAGTCGCCTTACATGAGTCTGGATGGAGTCTGGGACGGTCCCAATACATAGATAATAAGGTTGCTTATCAGTATTGACCAGCATCTTTCAGCAGTCTCGCCCCTCCATTCGGCCCACGCTTTTGGAGAGGCAAGGTTTTGATGCCGCCCCCCCCTTTGCCTGGGGATTTATTCTCCTCTTGTATGGAAATTATAAGGGTGCTTAGCTTTAAGTACCGGTCTGGTTCTCGTCAGTCTCCGGCGGGAACCGGGGCCGGTCCAATGGCACGGAGGAACCGAGACACCATGGCAACGAGCAAACCGGGGCCCCTGGGAGCAGGAGGGGAACAACGCCAAAGTAGTTCCCGTCCGATGGCTCCCTTGGCGCACCACAACCCAATGACGGAACAGCTGCTCATCGTGGGTAAACGCCGCGAAGCTGCAGAAGCCCAGCTTGAACGTCGACTTCGTCCACCCCGTGAAGGAGATACGAAGACCAACCCTTAGGGCGACGAATGGGGAAGGGAAACATTGGTAAAGCCAGGGATTGAGACATACAACCAGGACGGGCAATGGAGAAGCCGACGTCAGGGCTCAGACGGGCCCTTCGCCGTCGGTGGGACCAAAGCTGAGCAGCAGCAGCGTGGCCGGGACGCGGCCCGGCGGGACGGTGTTGAACACATCATCAGAAACCTGGACGGCACGATTGATCGTACGAACTTTTACGGCCACGACTCTAATCTGCCCAAAGACTCCTAGTGCCGAGCCGGGCCCATCAACGCGGCGGTGCGTCCATGGCGGTGACCGGTGAGATCCTATTATGCGGATATGCCTGATGCAGAGGTCTGGTTGACCTGCCGTCTGTTGTCCACGACGGCCCGGCTGGTCGAGAACATGTGGAGTCAGAAGCTTGGTGCCCTTGGATTGACCCCGCCCTCCGTCATCGCGCTGGATGCACTACAGGCCTCCGGCCCCACTACGGTGGCGTGGCTTGCCCGCAGTGTCCGGGTAAGCGCTCAGACGTTGGGTCCGGTCATACTTCGGCTTGAGTCCAGGGGCTATGTCCTGCGTCGTTGGGACGTGTTCGACCGTCGGCGTTTTCTTGTCTCCATCACTGAGCAGGGGGAGGCTTTGCTGGAGCAGGCCCATGACTTGGAACGTACTGTCTTTGATGGTCTTGACGTGGACACAAATCGGTTGCGCGAGGAGCTGCAGATCATCGTGCGTCAGGTGCATCTGGAACCGCCGTCACGCGCATTTTAGGGCCCTTTCGTACAGGAACTTGACCCCAAAGATACGGTTCCGGGCCACCCTACGGTTCAGGTGATTACGGGATCTATAGTGTCCAGGGGCCGCGGCTGCTTAGCTTGGAGTGGCAACGCGTCGGGCACGGGCATGCGTGTTCAGCGGGCTTCGGAATGGAGAGCGTCATGCTGAGGAAGCTGATGTGCAAACTGAATCTTGGCCATCATTGGCACGTTGAGAGCACGGAAGACGGCAGCCGCTACAGGCGCTGCACCCGCTGCGGAAAATACGACAACGACAGTGACGCCGGTAGCCATGGGGCCATTATGGACATGGGTGGTGGTGGCTGACGCCCGCGGTCCCGGGGGCTTCTAAAGCTACTTCTTTGAACTTGGTTGCCGGTGGGGTTCTACGAGCGGGGTTGGCAAGGTTGTTCAGGGCCGTAACGGAACCAGTCGGGGAGGGCGGCTGTGAAGGCGTCGCGAACGGCGGGAGTGTTGGTCACCGTCCAATCCACGCGTCCTTTGACCTCGGCTTCTGTTTTGTCCCATTCGAACCAGTTGATCATTTTCAGCTGGGGAAATTGTTGATGCGTCGCGGGGTTGAAGAGCTGGTTCCACCAGGCCTCCTTGATGGCCAGTTCAGCCTCACCGCCGCCAGTCGGGGCAAACAAAGACGCTGTTTCCGGAATGGCCACGGGTTTGGAATGCTGTGTCCCGTAGATGCCGTAGAAGTCCGGTAACAGGCTGTCGTCACCGTTGGCG
This sequence comes from Paenarthrobacter sp. CM16, assembly GCF_013179505.1. Classification (GTDB taxonomy): domain Bacteria; phylum Actinomycetota; class Actinomycetes; order Actinomycetales; family Micrococcaceae; genus Arthrobacter. Next base: position 2,111 of record NZ_JABMCX010000297.1, read on the forward strand.
CCGATGTAATTGCCGGTAAGCTGTTCGGCGAACTTGTTAGCCTCAGGCAGTTCGTTTTCGCCCCAGGGGTAGGTGTTGCCCCAGTGGTAGAGGGACATGCCTACCCAGTCCACAGCTTCGTCGCCGGGGTAGTACGGGGCGTAGGCATCGTCATTCATCGTGAGCACCCCGTCTCTGTTGGTGTCCAGGGCAGCGAATCCGGGGGTGCCTGGTTTGGCTTCAAATTGCCCGCCGGCGAAGGGGTAACCGCCGCCGTAGTTCGGTGCCCACATCATGGCTGATCCTGGTGCGTGCTCGTGTACGGCGGCGGCCAGGGTCTGGAAAGCGGCGATGTACTCATTGGGTTGTTGAGACCAGGCGTACCAGGAGCCGTTCATTTCGTGGGCGAACCGGACGATGACCGGAACGCCGTCGTTATTGAATGAGGCGAGGTCTTTGGCCAACGCGGTGGCCGTTTCCTCCGTTACAGCGGCCAGGCCCTCGTGGGGCTCCAACGTCAGGAGCATCATGTGCCCGTCGGCCCGGATCTGCTCAACGGCCCGCCGCAAATCGTCTTCGTCCTTGGACGTCAACGGGAAGCCGGTGAACGAGACACTGACGGCCGGCTTGTGGCCCAGGTCCTTAGCGAAGGCGGCCAGTGGTTTCGCGTGCCAGTCCAAGTTCACGCCAAACAAGGCACCCTGCTCCGGGGCAAGCCCGGCCCGGGGGACGACTTCACAAGCCACTGGCTCCGGGCCCATCTGCCGGTTTTGCTCCGCCAAGCCGTTCGCGAAGTTCACCCCGGCGATCCCCAAAACGGCCAAGCCGATCACGGCAGGAAGCGTAAACGCCCTCCACAATTCAACCCGTTTCCCCTCACGGGTCTCACGTCCTTCTTTGGACTGTTCGCCCACCACCGACACCAAACCCCTCCTGACCTGCAATTTCATCCATCCTAGACATCGTTTGACGAGGATCGGCCCTGCGGCTGATCCTCGCTGCGGGCAGCGCCACTTCCCCTGTAAAATCTGACGAAGCTTGCCGCAGTAGCTTTACAGCTTGGGGCGTGCGTCTGGCTTGGCCAGCGTGGATACACATAAAGGAATAGTCGATGGCTCAAGAAGAGGGCTCTCTTTCACACCGTAGCGTTGCGGACGCCGCAGATCCGAACGGCGCATCGCCGTTGGCGGATGCGGGGACTATGCGTCAGCAGGTGAAGGAGATCATCGCGTCCATTCTGGCTGACACTGAACCCCGCAGCGCGGCGGCCAGGGCCAAGCTCCGTACTTTGATCGAGGCACACCCTGACGATCCCGAGGGTGCTCTTCTGGCGCACCTGATCGAAACCCGCAAAGCAGCCGGCAAGACGCACACCGCCCCGGTCCCGCTCGAATCCTCCCACCTGCACCTTGAATCCGTTGACGCAGCGCGAACCGTCTTGGTTCCAGTCAGCCACCACGCGAAGCAAGGAATCCAGTCATACCTGGGAGACAAGTTTCTCTTGACCGCCTTCCAACCAGTCCACGCACTGCCAACCGGTGATGTTGTAGGCGTCGAAGCACTGACCAGGTTCGTCGGGGAAGACGGCGCAAGCGCCGACATCTGGTTCAACGAGGCCGCAGCAGCCGGGCTAGGCACAGAGCTGGAGATCGCCGCCCTCCACTGCGCACTGACCGCCGCGCACGACGTTCCCGACAACATGTCCGTTGCCCTGAACCTCACACCGGCAACCGCCAGCGACCCACGTGTCCGTGACCTCCTCGCAGCAGCGCCCCTGGCCCCGGACAGGATCATTGTTGAACTCACCGGGGCCCTCGCAGACCTCGGACACCACACCGGTCAGGAGGGCCTGGGACCCTTCCGCACTCTGGGGCTCCGCATAGCCATTAGTGCATCCGGGGCGGCCATGGTCTCCATTGAGCGGATCGAACAACTGTGCCCGGATATCATCAAACTGGACCGGCACCTGATTGAAGGCATCGACGCCAACAAAGGACAACTGGCCCGCGCCAAAGCCATCGTTGCCCTGTCCCGTGAGATCGGCGCCGACGTCATCGCCGTCGGCGTGGAAACCGCCGAAGAACTCGCAGAAATCGGCGCGCTGAAAATCACCGCCGCGCAGGGATACCTGTTGGGTCGGCCCTCCGTTCACCCACTGGACTGGTCAGCGTGGAGCATCCGCGCCCAGACAGTAACCCAGCCTGGCAACTGACCACACCCAGCCGAAAGGCGATTGTTAGTGAACGTTCCCACCGCAGGTTGGTACACCGATCCGGGCAACTCAACTCAACGGCGGTGGTGGGACGGCGCTACCTGGACCCGGCACACCCGGGCCGTACTGTCTCCTCAGGCGCGGGGGAACCCTGTGGCCGCGACGGGTTTCCCACTGGGGATCGCTTCCTTCTTTCTGTTCTCCATTCCTATTTTTGGGTTGATACTCTCGCCCGTGGCCATTGTGGTGTCCGCAATGGGGTTGCCCCAGGGACCAGGAACGCCCAGGAAGTTTCGGGTGTTCGCGATCATAGGGCTGATCCTTGGAGTCGTGTACACCCTCATGGCCAGCCTTTTCCTGGTCACCGCCAGGTAGGCTTCCTGGCGCGGGTTTGTCAGGGGGTTATTTTGATGGTGGCTACCGTTTGTAGCCCGGGGTTGGTCACGGTCACGGTCACAGGGCCAGGGGCTACGTCGTAGTTCACGAAACCGCGGGCCTTGTCTCCTGCTACGACTTCTCCGGAGGCAAGGTTTCCGTCACCAAAGAGTTCCATGTCGGCTTTCCGCCCTTCAGCGTCCTTGACGTTGAAATAGAGAGGGTTTGCTGAGGTCTTTCCTGTTTCGGTTTCCCACAGAACATCGAGTTGCAGGAACTTTCCGGATTTCGGTTTAGGTGCGAACTGGTTGGTGCTTACAGAGTCCACGAACTGTGCCGTCACGATGGTTATTTTCGCGACGTTTCCGTTGCCCATGTCCGCCGTGAAAGGAGTGCCGACGGTCGGTTCAGGGGCCTTTTGCTGTTCTGAGGCGGGGGCCTGCGCCGTGCCTGCTCCAGGGCTGGGGGACGACCCTCCGCATCCGGCGAGAAGTGGGGTTGCGATAAGGGCAATAAGCGCGAGACGTTTTTTCATGATTTTCCCCTGGTCTGCGAGTCTTAACGGCCATCATTGGTCCGTTGAGAGCAGATTGTAGGAGTGTCAGAGAGCAACTTCCAGAGGCAGCCAACAGCATTCCAATTTCAGGAAAGAGGACATTTTGGACCATCGGGTGCCCGGAACGGTATTGGGCGTTCAGGCTGTTGCAGGTCCTGCAATCCGGGCTTCTACCGGGCAGAGTTGATCTACCAGATCGCGGAGTTGGGCAGGCCGAAACGGTTTCGGAAGATAGGCAGAAGCGCCGGCGGCAAGACCGTCGAGCTCGTCCCCAACCGCCGCGAACGCGGTGATCATCAAAATCGGGGCATTAGTCACAGCGCGTAGTAAGCCAGCTACTTCGCGGCCATCCATGTCGGGGAGCCCTAGATCAAGGGTGATCAGCGTCAGCTCCACACTGGTCGCTG
>NZ_JABMCX010000298.1 GCF_013179505.1 Paenarthrobacter sp. CM16
CTTGGCCAGAAGATCTACGGCCACATTTCATAGTCCTGGGAAAGGGATTATGTGGAGGTTTCGCTGCCGGCGCTGTACTTCTGAGGTCTGATCTACGGCCATTTCCTGTTACAGGAACCTACGACTTACACACCTTCGCGACTTCGGCGCTTGCCCACAGCGTAGGGAGTAAATTGGTCGAAATCGTACAGAGGGACGCCCTCCTGGCAAACGCCAACAATCGGGGGCGCCAAATCAAAACTGCGATTGCGAGACTTCAGGTTGACTACCCGGACATTGTCGACATAAGACAGGTAGGACTCCATATAGGCGTGGAATTTAGGCCGGCACACCCGAAGTCCCCATCCCTGACGGCTCCCTCGATCCGACAACGGGCACTGCGTCGAGGATTGCTGCTGGGCCTAGGCGGATTTAACCCAAACGTGCTCAAGATCAAGCCCCCGTTGACAATCACATCTAAGCAGTCGGACACGGTCACCGCCATAATTGCGGATGCATTGGAGGAGCGCTAGTGGGAAGCATAGCAGCCTCAGAGTTCCTTAGCGCGGGTCCCGACGCCTCCATTGACCATAACTATCTCACTGCAAGTGAGATTGCAGTGCTGCCGCTAGGGGTGTACTACAAGAAGAAGAGTGTTCTGACTCGACATCGTTTCATAAAGGCGTCAATCAGTGTTGACGGTGACTGCTTCGACCTTGAGGTCATTGATTTTAAGGGATACTGGCGCGTAGATCAAACCTCCCTACTTGCTCTACTCGCCTGGATCCGACAGCGTCCTGGCCAAGACGCTGTGGATGAGGTAAATGTTTTGTCAGTCTGCGGGCTGGACGGCGTCGTCGAGCCCCTCGGGACGCCCGTCGAAGCCAAGTCTGCCAAGCTGCCTACATCCTTGGCGGAGATGGCCGAGTTCTACTCTGCTTACACGGACATGGCCGCTCAAGGACACTTCGACCCAGACAGCCCCGATCTGGAACGGCTGGAAATCATCGTCGGATGGATACCGGATGGTTCGACGGTAATTGATGTTGGATGCAACAGTGGGGCGTTCGGAACGGCCCTCCTCAAAAAAAACTGTGCCGTTTGCGGAATTGACCTTTCCCACGAACTAGTCTCGATTGCAAGATTACGAGGTGTCGACGCCGTACAAGGCTTCGCTGAAGAACTCCCTTTCGGGAATAAAACATTTGACGTCGCCATCTGCGCCGAGCTCCTCGAACACGTACTCGACCCCATTAGGGTGTTAAGTGAAATCATCCGAGTCCTTAAGCCGGGTGGAATACTTGTCGGATCCGTACCACATGGCGACGGAGCTTGGGGACACAGCGACATAGGTCATCACGATGAACATCTCAGAGCCTTCAGTGAAATTGATCTGAGATTACTTCTCAAAGCTCAGGGCTTCGTTGGAGTAGTCACCGTCGAACAGCTTCACGGCAGTGATGTTGCGCAAGGATTGGCGTTCAAATGCTCCCTGCCGGAATAAATGAGCAAAGAGTGCTGCTTAAAGCAGTGCTCATAGGCGCAGGGAAGGCCGGACGGTTGTTCTCGAATGCGGCAGAAGCCATGCCAGGCATTCAAATCATTGCTGTCGTTTCTAAGGAAGGACAAACAGCAGCCAACCTGGCTGCCCGCCATGATGCCATAGCCATGAATGGGCGAGACGACTGGGCTGGGTTGAAACCCGACCTCGTCCTTTTAGCCACCCCGCATGACCAGCATGCTTCACAAATCATCCGAGCGCTGAGGGCGGGCGCACACGTTGCTAGCGACAAGCCCTTAGTCCTCTCCGAGCAGGATTGGTATCGTGTCACCCAGATGGCAACGCTGAAGGGCCGCCGAGTCTTTTGCGGCTTCACTCAGCGATGCAACGAGGCCATGAAACAGTGCAAGGAAATCTTGACTGCAGAGCGTAGAAATATCCGTCAGATATATTGCCTTCAAAATCTCCGACGCGACCGCTCTTATTACCAGTCCTGGAAGGGATCTCCGACACAGTGCGGCGGTGGGGTAGGCATCAATCAAGCAATACACGCCTTAGATTTGGCTCTGTTTCTGACAGGAACTGAGATTAGGCTCACGGATTCCCTCGGAATCGACACTCGCCGACTCGGAGTCGAGGACCATCTTTCCGTTTCCTTTCAAACCGACAACGGAGGTCACCTGCAGCTGACCGCCACAACAAATTCTGCCATCGAAAACCGCCAACTTGTTCGCATCGATTTGACCGACACGGTGTTAGTTGTTGTAGGCTCGGAAAGCCCCTCTTGGTCGCTGGTTTCGAACAACGTTGAATCGGAGATAGCGAGATTATCTGAGTTCCCAGACGACTACGGCCCCGGCCATGCAGAGTTCCTAGACGACGTCGTCAAGTCAATAATCAGTAATTCACCTCCTCGATACCAAACTGACACTCAAGGAACAAAGGCCACGCATGCTGCGATTTTTGAAATATACGACCGAATGCGCCTTCAACACTATTCCAAATCGTTGTAGCGATTAACGCATGAGTGACGCGAATCTGGACTTCTACAACAAGAAGGAAACAGCTGATTGGCTAGCTGAACTCCCCATTTTTGCTGGAGAAACTGCCATGCTAGATAGGGTTCGTAAGACACCTGGCTGCCGAGTTGTCGACATAGGATGCGGCGCCGGGAGGCTCTACGAACCTATTCTTGAAGCTGGTGCGAACTACAGCGGCAGCGACATAGCTAGCGGCCAGACTTCCCTTTTTAAGATGAGGCATCCAGAGGCAGATGTCGTCGTGGCAGACGCGTGCAATCTCCCCTGGGAGGATGCGTACGCCGACGTCGCTGTGCTGTCATTCCACGTCATCGAGGCCATCCTCCCACGAGAACGAAGGTTGGCCGCTCTCCGAGAAGTCAGACGCGTCCTCCGTGACGAAGGCCTACTCTTCGTTAGCCATCATGTAAGGAGGAGATACCGGCCAGTAGAGCAAATCACTTACTTTCTACGCAATATCGGTCGGGCCGAGTTCGGGGATCTCTGTATTACCGGTAATGCTGCCACAGGAGGGATTACCCTAGACGGCTATCGGACGCATATTCCGTCCGCTTGGGAACTGAGCAAACTGGCCAAAAAGACCGGGTTCAAGCGACAAGATCGTTGGAGCTTCTCACACTCAACATCACATCGACTATCCAGGGACCTCTTGGAGCAGTGGTCGGCCCAGGGCTCCTAGACAAATGAGTCGGGCGTCGGTTTACGCGTCAATTCGAGGATGTCAATTACCGCGCAGGAACGACAACGAACGAAGCTAGCCGAGAACTGGGCCACGCTACTACAGCCAGGCCCGCCTACATACGGCCCCTGAGCCTACTCGGCACCAAGCGCTAAGGCTCCGTTTGCTGTGATCGCTCCTCGCCTTGGGACTGATCGCACTTTGGCTGCACTGGCCGCCGCCCACTTCCTAGACCGCCGACAGGACTTTGTCGATGGCTGGTACTAGAAGGATTGACTTCGAAACGTTACGGGATTGCTCGCCCCGACGAGCAGCACGTCCCCATCGTTCAGTCGAGCCGGGCCAGTCAGCCGCTGACCATTGAGGTAAGTGGCATTCTTGCCGCCTGCCGTCTTTGCAAACCAATGACCATCGTGTGGCCACAGAATGAGATGCCTCGTTGAGAAGTTTTTATGACCAATGACCACAAAGTTGTCTTCTCCTCTGCCGATCGTAACTTCGCCAATATCCATTGGCAGAGGGGTAAGGGCACCTTCGTACTCCAAACTGGCCGCCTGGAAAGGCCCGGCTGCCTCTGTCGCAGTGAGAGTCACTTCTCCCGGAAGCCCTGCTCCGCGAGGCTCCGCCGGCGAGTGTGGGGTAAGCACTGATGTTCGTTGTTCATCGACTCCAGCGACGGCAAGGCTTGGCCTTAGTCTTTTTCGATTGCAATCAAGAGTGAAATGTACCGATGCGACATCCGAACGACTCCAGCCTTCTTCAGCGGCATATCTTCGCAGATAGTCCAGTAGCTGCCGCTCATATGCGACGATCCCGAAGGACTTGATGAAGCCATAGTCCTCGCTGGGTGTTAGGACCACTATGTGCTTTCGCGGCTGCTTCAGGCCAGAAGGTCCGACAACACCGGACGCCCTCATTAGCGCAGTATATTTCCGATTCACTGCAGCCGAAGTCATAGGCAGTCTATCCAGGTCCGGCCGAAACAGATCCTCGAAGAGTTCACCTCTTGGCTTGCCGACCACCCTGGAAGTCCTTTCCAGGACTGCCCAGCTCACTAGAAATGCAGTTACGGCGACTAGCAACATTTCCTTCATCTACGTCCCCGACCCTTGTTTTCGGCCCAATCTCAGCCGCAACCGTTCCACTCGGAGTATACGGGAGCATTTTAGGCCTCGTCTTGAAAAAGGCGATTGCACCCTTGCCCCATCGCGGGTAGCGCATGGGAAGATTCAATTGAACGCACGCCAACAAGGAGTGGGGGCACAATGACTTGGACAGGCCCTGACGTTCTGGAGTGGCTAGTGTCGCCATCATTCCTTGGCGGTGTCCCATACTGGGTCCTCCTGTGTTTCGCAGTGGCCCTAGGGACCGGCTGCCTGATAATCCTCGCGAGAAGCAGAGCAACAAAGAGAGGCCAGCTCACATCACTGGTCCTACAAAATGAAGTCAACCAAGACTCCGCAGGTCCCACTGCCGAAACCACGTCGACAGCTACCCAAGCGGTCCTCCCCAACCTGGCTTCGACAAACGAAATCCCGCTGACGGCTCAATACTCGGGACAGGGCCCTTCTGACGCGGAACCGGTCATCGGGATCGAGCTGGCCACAATGCCAACCGGATACTCTGGCATCCGGCGTTTATCCAGCGGCGGCTTTGCCGACGTCTACTTCGCCAGAGACCTCGGCAACCGACCGGTAGCCATCAAAATGCTCCGATACAGTCCGGATCCGAATCATAAGCGGCTCTTCATCAGGGAAGTTGAGCTACTTCAAAAACTCCAAGACTCCGTTTTTTCTCCAAGGCTTTATGATTTCAACCTTGAGGCCCATGACCCTTACCTGGTCATGGAGTACATTGACGGACTGACACTCGAACGAACTGTTCAAAGTCTCGGCCCAATAACGGACCCATCCAAAATCAGTCAGCTCATGTCCGAGACGGCGAGTGCCCTGTACGAGATGCACGAACGAGGTGTGATCCACCGGGATATCAAGCCCGAGAACACAATCATGTCGACTGCAGGGGCTCGAACAATCGACCTCGGCATCGGCCGCGAGTCAGTGATGCGCTCGACACACACCTTTGGGCTCGGCACCCTGAGCTACATATCACCAGAAGTCGTGCGCGGAGATGCAGCCACAACCGCCTCAGACGTATACGGGTGGGGGGCGATGATGGCATATGCCTTAACGGGGCGGACTATCTATGGGAAAGGAGCCCGGGCCGAGATCGAAGGGCGAATCAGATCAGGCAGAACCGACAACGCCTTCCAGGAAGCCCTCGATGCTGTTGGACGACGAAGTCCCTGGCACGCGACGATAGTGCGACTGATTCGGAATTGCACCGCAGAAAATCCCCGGTCAAGACCTGAAGACGGACTAAACCTGCGGGTGTCCGTCGCCGC
>NZ_JABMCX010000299.1 GCF_013179505.1 Paenarthrobacter sp. CM16
GGCCCTACTGGATTGACACGGGAGGCGCCGTCTCCCACCAAACGCTAAGGCAGCCATGGAGCTCATCGAGGCCGAGTACCCCAAACCAGGTCATGTGCTTTTGCACCTGAGTGATCTGCACCTGGTGGGTGGTCCAGGCACGCTCTACGGCTCCGTGGACAGCGCCACCAGGCTCCAGGAGATCTGCGACCAGATCGTCGCCTCCAGGATCAGGCCTGAGGCCATCATCTTCACCGGAGACCTCGCGGACAAGGGCGAGCTGGAAGCCTACAACCGGCTCCGCGACATGATCGAACCGGTCTGCGAAGCCCTTGGAGCCAAGGCCATCTGGGCCATGGGCAACCACGACAACCGTGCGAACTTCCGCTCCGCCTTCGCCGACGCTTCCGAGGCCAGCAAACCCCAGGATCCGGTGGACCGCAGCTACTTCGTCAACGGACTGCGCATCATCACGCTGGACACCACCGTTCCGGGACACCACTACGGTGAACTCTCCGAATCCCAGCTGGAATGGCTCGCCGCCGAACTGGCCACCCCGGCGCCCGACGGCACCATCCTCGCCCTGCACCACCCGCCCGTCCCGTGCGTCCAGGACCTCGCAGTGCTGGTGGAGCTGCGCGGCCAAGCCGCGCTGGCCGCCGTCGTGCGTAATACCGACGTCCGCACCATCCTGGCCGGTCACCTGCACTACTCCACGACGGCGGGCTTCGCCGGCATTCCGGTATCGGTCGCCTCGGCCACGTGTTACACGCAGGACCTTGGGGTCCGTGCGGGCGGACAGCGGGGCAGGGACGGCGCGCAGTCGTACAACATGATCCACGTGTACGAACACACGATTGTGCACTCGGTGGTGCCCATGTCCGGGGGCGTCACAGTGGGTGAGCCCGTGGACGCAGCCGAGGTTCAGCGCAGGCTGGCTGAGGCAGGCATACGCATTCCCCACGAATCGCGGGTGGGTGCCCATACTTCGCCGGGCACGCACACCTCCTCGATGCCGCTTGTTGCTCCCAGCGGCTTTACTTCTCCCAAGGCGCCTTGACCGGGAAGTACTTCTCCAGGAAGTCCGTCACCAGGTCGGCGCGCTCATTCGCCTCAACCTCCGGGAAGCTGCCGTCATTCAGGCAGAAGAAGTCCATGTGGCGCTTCGCCAGGAGCTTGGGCAGGTAGTGCAGGCCGGCCCACATGGTGGAGTCCACATACCTGACCTTGGCACTGGTCTGCGTGACTGCCCGGCCCGTGAGCAGCGCGTAGTAGTGGTAGAACGAGTTGGTGACCGAGATGTTGTCCGCCGCGCGGAAACGGCTTCCGGCGGTCTTGGCGAACTCGGCCGGGAATTCCTTCTCCATCTGAGCCACCACACTGCGCCGCAGGGGAGCCGCAGTGTGTTCGAGGTGCCGTGTGGTGATCCGGCCGAAGCGTTCCCAGAGCAGTTTGCGGTTGACGCGTGCCGCGTTTTCGAAGCCACTGCGCTCGGCGTCATTCTCGCCAAGCCCGATCCTGGTGTCAGCCTCAATGAACTTGGTGATGCCACCGGGCGTGAAGAACATGTCCGGGCCCACGGGGCGGCCAAAGAACATGTCGTCATTGGAGTACAGGAAATGCTCCGAAAGTCCCTCAATGTGGTGGAGCTGGCATTCCACGGCCTGCGAGTTATGCGTGGGCAGGACCGAGGTATCGGCGAAGAACTCCTCGCTCCGAACAATGGTGACGGACGGGTGGTCGGCCAGCCATTCCGGTGCGGGGGAGTCGGTGGCGATGAAGATCCGCCGGACCCAGGGCGCGAACATGTGCACCGAGCGCAGCGCGAACTTCAGTTCGTTGATCTGGCGGAAGCGTGCCTCATGGTCATCGCCTTCGCCAAGCACTGCCTCAGCCTGCTGGGCGCGACGCCGCGCAATGTACTCGGGATCGCTGCCGTCTACCCAGGAGAACACCATGTCGATGTCAAAGTCGATGTCGCTGGCGTGGTCCGCAAACATGTTCTCGATGGTGGGCCAGGTCAGGCCGTGCCGCTGGACGGTGCCACGGACCGCGTCCTGCCGCAGCATGGTGCGGCGGGTCAGGGAATTCTCCACGGGCAGCTCAAGGTGGTCGCCTTCAAAGCGCCACAGCTCCAGCTGGACGCCCAGGGCCGGCCCGTACCAGAGGCCACCGCCGGTTTCGACGCGGGGGCGGTACAAACGGAAGATGCGGGCTTTACGGTTGGCGGACAACTCACCGTCGGCTACCAGAACCGAGGTCTTCTTCTTGGCGTCCACGGTCATGGAGTAGAAGGGCTCGTTGCGGAACGCTGACACCAGCGCCTCACGGACATCCTTGCGCGACTCCCAGTCCACCGCGATGACGGGCCGCTCATCGTTGCCGCGCACCAGGATGAAGTCGACGCCGGCAGCGTCCAGCGCCGCCCTCACAGCCAGAAGATCGGACACCATGGCTTGTTGCGGGGTGAGGTCGGCGTTGACCAGGGCGTACCGCCCACGGTGACGGACGACGTCGGGCCTGTGTTTAAGATGCGCTACGACGGCAGGCGAAATCGCCTCAGCAATCGTGTCCTCTTCGATGGACGGGCTGCCGTGGTAAATCGGATCGACCTGTGCTTGTGTGATGGCTGTTTCTCCGGGATCGTCGGTGCGTGGAACTGGTCTCACTGGTTGCTAGATGGAAAGCGCCTCGCGCCAGCTGCGAAGGAAAGCGCCGCCGGCGTCGTCGTGGATGACATCGTCCGCCAGTTGAAGGTCAGCGGCCGTCAGGATGGTGTAGGGCTTCACCGGTACGCCGTCTGCGGGCCGGACGTCCACGTGCTTTACGTCGTGATCGTTGTGGTGAAGCCAGTCTGCCATGGCGTAGTCCGTGCGGGAATCACCCACGGTCCGCCAGGCAAGCGGCGTAATGCCTTGGGCTGCGAGAAGTTCGACGGCGCGGCTGGCACCGAGGTCCTTGCCGAGGCGGACGGATTCGATGTCCGTGGAGATGATGGTGGGGTCCAGCCGGTAGTCCGCCGTGTCATCGGATTCCGGTGCATGGTGGTCCAAAATCGCGGCGCTGAGGCCGTGGCGTCCCATGATGTCCAGGGCGTCGGCGTCGAAGAGTTTCTGTTCGGCCAGGTAGTCCGCACTGGCCACGTCGAGGTGCTGCTCCACGGAAACCATGGCGCGCTTGGTCTCGTCAAAGAACATGTGCGCGGAATAGTCCTCGGCAACCAATCGGCGTATATCGTCGCCGTAGGCCTTGGGCACTGCGAGTTCGTGGTCCACATGGATGGGACCGGGGCCTTCGGCGGTGTAACTGAACCACACAGCGCCCTTCTCGCAGATCGCGTGGATAACAGTGTTGGCAGGCATGCCGGCGGCGATCATGGGCTCCATGACCTGCTCGCTGATGAACGCGTCAGAGCGGCCCGTGTTGAAAATGACGGGAATGCCCGCAGAGGCCAGGGCCACCAGATCCGCGATGATGTCCGGCTTGACGTCCCGCGTCACAGGGCTGGCGATGGGGCCGTCGACATCCAACAGCAGCGCCAAGGCAGGCGTGGTGTGGGCAGCGGTCCGGTCAGTACCTTGGAGCGGTTGAGTCATGCCCCTATTCTGTCAGTCCGCGCGGGTGCGCTCACAGCTGTGACGTCTGTGACGCCACAGGAGGGATATAGACGGCACCCGTGGAAAGGATGCGCCAGTACCGACGGACTTGCTGGTCACTGCTTCCTACCGGAATTTGCCCTCGGGATCCGGCGCGCATCGGGTGTTGCCGCCGAGCGTGGTGCCGAAGCTGCTGGTTCCAAGCTGCAGGGAGAACTTGCCATCGCCAAAGCCAGTGGTCGTCTGGTCTCGGTTCGCCCCCGAGGGCTGGGTTTGAACAACTCTTAGCCCTTTGCTTTCAAAGACTTCCTTTACCGTCTTATGCATCGCTTCAGCCTGATCTTCTGAGACCGCGCCCTGCGTACTGTCGAAGCTGAATTGAGTCCCTTCCATGCCCAGAGGCAGATGGCAGACGTCCCCCCGCGCCTCTGGAGTGACTTTTGTCCAGTCGCCCGGGGCGATAGCTTGCATCTTGTTGAAGAGTTCAAGGTACTCTGTTCGGGCTTCTTCCGGGTCCATGATCTGCTCCGCGGTGCTGGTAGGTGGGTTGGTGCTCGGCGTTGTCCCGCACCCTGCAAGGGTGAGAAGAATGATCGCCGCGGCGGTAAGGACGTGTCTGGACATAGACACCAGCAGTAGTCGATTCAAAGTTCTTATTTCCCTCATTCGCCGCTAACCATTAGCCTGCCCGGGACAGGCTATTTGCTACCCTGCGGATCAGGAACGCAGCGGCTATTGCCAGCGACAGTAGTGCCGAGATCGCCGGCATAAACCTGGAGGACCAGTCCTTCTGGCCCGAAGCCGTTGGTTATGATGAGCTTGTTCGTGGCCGTTGATTGATCAAAGACCTTCACGTCGTATCCGCGGGACTTGTAGAACTCTTCGACTTTTTGCCTGAGCACCTCGCGGTCCGTGACACTAAGGGGACCTCTGGTCCTGGATCCGCCGAATTCTTTGCCGTTTCCGGTTCCCTGGAAGTTGCAGTAGCCACCTGCCGGAACGTCCTCGTTCACCCAATCACCAGCTGCCATGGCCTGGATCTCATCGAGGAGTCCGAAGAACTCCGTTCTGGCCTCTTCCGGTGTCATGGTTGCTCCTTTCCCGTCTTCGGGAAGTGTGTTCGTTGCGGTGGTTTGAGAGGTTGATGGGGCTGTGCCCTCACCCGAAGACCCAGGAACGCATCCGGACACGAGCAGCAGCAAGACGGCACTCGTGGAAAGTACGCGCCAGTACCGGCGGTGGTGCATCGTCGTCATCGTTTCCTAGCGGAATTTTCCCTCGGGATCCGGCGCGCATCGGGTGTTGCCGCCGAGCGTGGTTCCGAAGCTGCTCGTTCCAAGCTGCATGGAGAACTTGCCATCGCCATAGCCTGTGGTCGTCTGGTCTCGGTTCGCCCCCGAGGGCTGGGTTTGTACGACTCTTAGCCCTTTGCTTTCAAAGATTTCCTTTACCGTCTTGTGTATCGCTTCAGCCTGATCTTCTGAGATCGCGCCCTGCGTACTGTCGTAATTGAACCGAGTGCCCTCGGTCCCGTCCGGGAGGGGGCACGCCATACCGGGTTTATAGGGTGTAATTTTCGTCCAATCGCCCGGGGCGAGAGCTTGAATTTGTGTGAAGATGTCGAGGTATTCCGTGCGGGCTTGTTCTGGTCCCATAGTCTGCTCCGCGGCGCTGGTAGGTGGGGTGGTGCTCGGCGTTGTCCCGCACCCTGCAAGGGTGAGAAGAATGATCGCCGCGGCGGGAAGGGCGCGCCTGGACCTAGACGGCATCAGCAGTCGATTCAACGTTTCTTGATTCCCTCTTTGGCCGCTGTAACCATTACCGTGCCCGTGGAGAGGCTATTTTGCTACCTCCGGGTCCGGGACACAGCGGCTGCTGCCATCAATTATTGTGCCGAGGTCGCCCGTGTATAGGGCGACGGATAACCCATCGGGTCCGAATGCAGTAGTGATGAGCAAATTATTCGTGGTGGTTGATTTATCGAGGGTCTGAATTTTGTACC
>NZ_JABMCX010000003.1 GCF_013179505.1 Paenarthrobacter sp. CM16
CAATTTTCCGCGTCCAAGCCAAAGCCACCCGCATGTTACCCGCCAGTAACATGGTTGGGTTAGAGTGTCCCCATGACTTCAAGCAACGACGCTTCCGGCGCACTTGCGCCCACGCAGACTCCCTACGTAGCTACTGGTTCGCTCAAGGGCAGGACCATCCTGATGTCCGGCGGCAGCCGGGGCATCGGCTTGGCCATCGCCACGCGTGCGGCCCGCGACGGTGCAAACATCGTGCTCATGGCCAAGACAGGGGATCCCCATCCCAAACTCGAAGGCACGGTTTTCACCGCCGCCGATCAGCTGGTCGCTGCCGGTGGCCAGGCATTGCCGCTCGTAGGGGACGTGCGCAATGACGACGACGTCGCCGCCGCTGTAGCCGCCGCCGTCGAGCGTTTCGGAGGTATCGACGTCGTGGTCAACAACGCCTCGGCCATCGACCTTTCCCGGACCGATGCTGTTGACATGAAGCGTTACGACCTCATGCAGGACATCAACGTTCGTGGCACCTTCCTGCTCTCCAAGCTCGCGCTGCCGGCGCTCAGGGAATCCAGCCACGGCCACATCCTCACCCTGTCCCCGCCCCTGAACCTGGACCCGAAATGGGCCGGCATGCATCTTGCCTACACCATGGCCAAGTACGGAATGAGCCTGACCACCCTGGGATTGGCCGAAGAGCTCAAGAACGACGGCGTGTCGGTCAACTCCCTCTGGCCTTGCACGCTGATTGATACAGCCGCGATCCGGAACATGCCCGGCGGGCAGCAAATCGTGCAAGCAGCACGGGGCCCCGAAATCATGGCCGATGCCGCACATGCTGTCCTGACCGGTTCCGGGGCAACAGGCAAATTCTTCACCGACGAAGAGGTCCTGACAGCTGCCGGTGTGTCGGATTTTTCGCCCTACAGCCTCGGTGCACCCGAAGGCCGCCTGGTTCCGGACATCTTTCTCTGATTTCCACGCGGGGTTCTCCGGGTGTATTCCCAGACCCTTTTCAGGGCACGGGCCATCTGTGTGCGCCGCAAATGGATAGGATTCAGCTATGGATGCCGAACAGCCAGACAGCAGCGAACCCCCTGTCCAGGGCGCCGGTCCCGAGCGGCCCGCGTTGGACCGGGAAGCATTGCTGCAGCCGGAGTTCCTGTCGGCAGCAGGCATTTCGCAACTGAACATCGTTCAATCCACGGGCTCCACCAACCAGGACCTGGTGCGGGCGGTCACCGTTGAGCCCAAGAAGTGGACTGACCTTTCCGTGCTGACCGCCGAACATCAGACGGCGGCTCGTGGACGGTTGGACCGGCAGTGGGAATCGCCCGAGCGTTCAGCGGTGTCTGTATCCATGGTGCTTCGTCCTGTCACAGCCGAAGGCATGCCGGTACCCACTCAGAGCTACTCGTGGCTGTCCCTCCTGGCTGCAGTTGCCCTGCGTGAAGCTTTGCAGGAAACGGCCGGGGTCACTGCCGATATCAAGTGGCCCAACGACGTCCTGGTGAACGGCCGCAAGATCGCCGGCATCCTGGCGCAGATGACGAACATCGGCGATGGCTCGGTTCCCGCCGTCGTCCTCGGCGTGGGCCTTAACGTGACGCTGGCTGAGGAGGAGTTGCCGGTCAAGACAGCGACGTCGCTAGCGTTGGAAGGGGCAACGACGACGGACCGCACCGCGCTGCTGAAAAGCTACCTGTCCCGCTTCGCACGGCTTTACCGCAGTTTCTGTAATTCAGAAGGAGATCCCGCCGCAGGTTTGGCCGGCGGACCTTCCCTGCACAAGCGGGTGGAGTCGGCCATGGTCACACTAGGCCGCGAGGTCCGGGCACATTTGCCGGGGGATCATGAGCTTGTGGGCCATGCTTCGCGTTTGGACGAGCACGGCTCCTTGCTGGTGGTGGACCACGGCGGCAGGGAACATGTTGTGACGGCGGGTGATGTGGTGCACCTGCGCGCCACAGAAAGCGGTTATGCGTAAAGAGTTGCTTCCGGGAGAGCAGGTCATCACCATCACGCGCCAACAGGCCCGCTCCCTCTTCTTTCCCGTGCTTGCCTTCGTTATTGCTCCGGCCCTCACAGGCTATGCCTGCGCTTGGATTGTCAAAGGCAATGCACAGCGGGTGGCGCCTTTCATTACGGCGGAATGGACTCCTTGGTTGATAGGGCTGTCCTTACTGCTGGCTGCGTGGCTGGTGGTTGGGTACAGCCTGCGGCGGGTGATGCGATGGAATTCCGTCCGGTACATCCTCACGAGCAGGCGGATACTTGCCAAATTCGGAATGTTCCGGCGTCGGGACTGGCAGATATCGCTGATGGCGATCCGCAATGTGGGAGTCCATCAGAGCATGCTCCAACGGGCTTTGCACTCAGGGAATATATCCTTGGATACCGGGCACTCCGGAACGGCCACCTTGGTGGATGTTCCAGACGTCGCGAAATTCCGGGGTTTCATTCTTGACGCGATGGACGAACTCCCGCAAGGTGAAGTTTTTGAGGGCCAAGTATTGACGGACTATGACCAGTTGCCATGGGAGCTGAGAGAAGGTGGAAGAGATGAGCGTTGAGGATCAGCAGTCCGGCGAGGACACGGACCAGGAGTTCGACGCCGTCCCTGAACCTTCAGTGGATGAGGACACCGAGGCCGGGCCTGCTCCGGTTGTCGTGCAAACAGGTCCGCCTACGGGTGTTATGTCCGCCGAGCGTCTGGCCATCAAGGCCTTGGAATCGAAGCTGCTGGGCGGCGAACGCAAGCTCCGTCGTCGTGAAGTTGCCGCAGGTGCGGGAGTTTCCATTCTCTCGGCGAGGAAAATCTGGCGTGCCCTGGGATTCCCGAACTTCGGCGACGAAGACGTTGCCTTTACGGAACGGGACCAAGCCGCTCTCTCCACCATCCTGGACCTCGTCCGGGCCGGGATATTGACCGAGGAAGCCGCCATCTCCGTCACCCGTTCCATCGGGCAGATGACAGACCGGATGGTGGTCTGGCAGATCGAAGCGCTGGTCGAAGACATGGTCTCCGAGCAGGGGATTCCGGATGCAGTGGCGCGCAAGCAATTGGTAGGCCAGTTGCCGGCCCTGGTGGATTCGCTCGAAGAGATCCTTGTGTACTCCTACCGCCGTCAACTCAACGCTGGTGTGCAGCGCCTCGCCGTTCGCGCTGAAGCCGGACTTCAGGCCAGCGAGGAAGGCCGTGAGGGCGACGAAGACGATTCGCCTTTGCCCCTGGCTCGGGCTGTGGGCTTCGCCGACCTCGTCTCCTACACCAGCCTTTCGCGCCGCATGAACGAGAAGACGCTCGCTCAGCTGGTGCAGCGTTTTGAGAACAAGTGCGCAGAAATCATTTCCGTGGGTGGCGGACGTCTGGTCAAGACCGTGGGCGATGAAGTCCTCTACATCGCCGAGACACCAGCCGCAGGGGCTGAGATTTCCCTGGCATTGGCGCAGGCCTTTACTGAGGACGAGATCCTGCCGCAATGCCGTGTCTCCATGGTTTGGGGTCGCATCCTGTCCAGGCTGGGTGACATTTATGGACCGACGGTCAACCTCGCTGCCCGCCTCACCACGTTGGCTCAACCGGGCACCGTCCTGGTGGACGCCATGACCGCAGCTGCGCTGGGGCAGGATGACCGATTCGTCCTGGTTCCGCAGAAGTCTGAAAATGTTCGCGGTTTCGGCGAGATCCATCCCGTCATGCTGGCCCGTGGCCGCGGCAAGGGTTTGGTGCTCGACTAGGCGCCTCCGGACGGGCCGCCTTCCAATGCGCATGCTCTCTCACTTCCCCCGGGTTTGAACCGGACGCTCTATCACTTCCCCCATGGTTTGACCCGGACGCTCTATCACGTCCCCCTGGTGTGAACCGGACGCTCTATCACGTCCCCCATGGTTTGAACCGGACGCTCTATCACGTCCCCCTGGTGTGGACCGGTCGCTCTATCACTTTCTTCAAGGAAGGGAGAGAGCGTTCGGGTTTAAGGGGTGTGATGTGGGAGAGCGTTCGGCTTTAGGGGGTGTGATGTGGGAGGGCGTGTGGGTGCGATTTAGGTCACGACTTAGCTAATCGATGGAGTAACCCGGTAGGCTGTGGGGTGATTGTGTCGTGTTGCGCCGTGGGGGTCGGCGATGGCGGCTCCGTGCTGCCTGAACTGTGGGGGAATGTGGGATGGCTCTGTCTGATGGGTCCGGAAAACGCCGTGCCAATAACCGCCGGCGGAAGGTCATCGCAGCCACTGCTTTCACTGCCGCCACAGCTGTCCTGGTAACAGGTGCCATCCTCTATCCGGGTTTCAAGACCACGGAGGTGGACCTGAACGACGGCGGTGTATGGGTGGTCAGCAAGACCAAGAACGCGGCCGGCCGCCTCAACTACCCGTCCAAGTCGCTGGATGGGGCAGTCACTCCAGCCAGTACCAACTTCGATATCCTCCAGCAGGCCGGCGACATTTTCATCGATGACGCCGATGGCGGGACCATCAACCCCGTCAGTGCAGCCAACATGCGCCTCGGTGGCGACCAAAAACTGCCAGGCTCGGCAGAGGTGAGCTTCGGCAACAAGGTCCTGGCTGTCACAGACCCCTCCAAGGGCAAAGTATGGGCCGTTTCGCCTACCTCCATAGGCGGTTTCAGCGATGAATCCGAACCCTTGTTCGAGCAGTCGCCCGGTGTGGTCTCAGTGGTGGGTGTGGATGACACCATCCATACGCTGGACCCGAAAACCGGGACATTGACGGCCACAAAGGTGGACATTGACGGTAGGTCCGTGGACTCGCAGGTCAGGAAAGACGACGCCTTAAAGGCCGACGGCGAAGTCCAGTTGGCAACCGTCGGCGACAAAGCAGTGGTCCTCAACGCGGCCACAGGCGAGATCGTGCTGCCCGGGGGCAACAGGGTGCATCTGGACGATGCCAGGGAAGCGAAACTGCAGCAGAGCGGCCCGGACGCCACCAGCGTCGCCATCGCCACTCCGAAAGCGCTGCTCCTGCAACCCTTGGACGGCGGAACCGCGAAGACTGTTCCGGCAGACGGGCAGGGGATTCCGGCCGCGCCGGTGCATCTGGGATCCTGCACGTACGCCGCGTGGTCCGGTGCCAACAAGTACGTCCGGGAATGCACCAACGAGGCAGATAACAGGCGGTCCGACGTTCCCAAGGCGAGTGCGTCGCCGTCGTACGTTTTCCGGGTCAACCGCGATCTCGTGGTGCTGAACGACGTCAACTCAGGCAACGTCTGGATGGTCAACCAGAACATGCAGTTGGTCAACAACTGGGATGACGTCATCCCGCCCCAACAGACCTCGGACGACGCCGAGAAGGACTCTGCGGATGAAGTCCAGCAGACAGTCCTTCCGGACAGGAGTAAGCCCAACACCGTGCCGGTGGCCAAACCTGATGCGTTCGGAGTCAGGGCCGGTAAGACCACCGTCCTGCCCGTCTTGGACAACGACGCAGATGCCGACGGCGATGTCCTCACGGTCAGCACCAGCGAGCCGTTGAAGTCAGGCGCTTTGTCCGCCGTTTACGGTGGCACCGGCTTCCAGATTGCGGTTCCCGCAGGGACCACCGGCTCGGAAACTTTCAAGTATTCGGCGGATGATGGCCGTGGCGGTACAGGCGGCGCCGATGTTGACCTGCGGGTTGTGCCAGCGGAGGAAAATAACGCCCCCCAGCCCAAGCCGAACCGGAACAACACGTTGGTGGTCCAGTCCGGGAAGATCGCCAGCCAGTTTGTTCTCACCGATTGGTTGGACCCCGACGGCGATGACATCTTTGCCGTCGCCGTCTCCAGCAGCGATCCCGCGGACCAGGTCCGGATCAGGCCTGATGGCTTGCTCACGTTTCAGGACTCGGGGGCGGGGCCGGGCCGTAAAACGCTGACTGTCAGTGTTTCGGACGGGTCGCTGACCACCCAAGGGCAGATCGGCGTTGACGTTCGTGCTCCCGGCGCACTGCCGCCGATCGCGAACGCGGACCATGTGGTTGCAGTGGCCGGCCAGGACACCGTGATCGCGCCCCTCAAGAACGACACCGACCCCCAAGGCGGCACCTTGCGGCTGGCTCAAGCCCAGCCGGATCCGCAGTCAACAGCCGTGGTGGGGCCGGACCAGCAAACCTTTACTTTCAATTCCACGACCGTGGGCGCCCACTATGTGACCTACATGGTGACCAACGGGCCTGCGAGTGCGCAGCAGTTGGTGCGTGTAGACGTTGTTTCCGGCAACAGCGACGGTGCGCCCGTAGCCGTCCGCGATATTGCGCTCCTGCCCAGCGGCGGCAGCACCGTGGTTGATGTTTTGGGCAATGACTCGGATCCCAGTGGGGGCGTCCTGGTGGTCCAGTCGGTCACGGCGGCGGACGGGCTTCCGGTATCGGTCGCGGTCCTTGACCACTCGGTCATCAAGATCACCGACATCCGTGCCCAGGGGCAGTTGTCTTTGAAATACACGATCTCCAACGGCAAAGCCTCCGCAACCGGGGACATTTCCGTCCAGGTTGTCCCGGCGCCCACCAAACTCCAGGCGCCGCAGGCGAAACCGGACGAAGTCTCCGTCCGTGCCGGCGACGTCGTCACCATCCCGGTCCTGGAGAACGATACAGACCCCAATGGTGGAGAACTGACGCTGGACCCGGTACTGGCCCAGCAGCCGGACGAGAAAGCCGGGCGGATCTTCCTTGCCGGCAACACCCTGCGCTACATCGCCGGCCAGGAACCCACCACTGTTTATGCCATCTACAAGGTCAGTAATGCCTCGGGTCAAACTGACTCGCAACAAGTCACCATCCGCATCCGCGCCCGCGACGACGCCACCAACACCAGGCCGGAGCCCCGGAATCTGACAGCCCGCGTGGTTGCGGGGATGACGGTAAGAATCCCTGTTCCCTTGGACGGCATCGATGCCGATGGCGACTCGGTGCAGCTGATGGGCATCGATAAAGCTCCCGAGCTGGGGACAGCGATCCTGCGGGACGGGTACCTCGAGTTCACCGCTGGAGGAACGTCTGCCGGCACTGACACCTTCAGCTACCGCGTACGGGACCGTATTGGTGCGGAGAACACCGGTACGGTGATCGTGGGCATCGCGCCTGCGGAAGCCGACAACCAGAAGCCCATCGCGGTGGACGACGTCATTGATGTCCGGCCCGGCCGACGGGTGGCGGTTAACGCACTGAAAAACGACTCAGACCCCGACGGCGACCCCATCGCTTTGGTGTCGGCGTTCGAGGCCAAGCCGGAACTGCAGGTTGAGGCCGCTGCAGGAAAGGTAGTCCTCACAGCGCCGGGTGCAGCCGGCACGGACAGCATCAGTTACCGGATCCAGGACGATAAGAAGGCTGAAGCAGCCGCGGTCATCCGTGTCCAGACCAGCCCGACAGCGCCACTACATGCCCCCGTGGCAGTGGACGACCGGATCACGCTGGCCGAGACCCTGGGTAAGACTGCGGTTGACGTTCCGGTGGTGAAGAACGATTCCGATCCCGACGGCGTGGCGGAGGACCTCACCATTTCCCTGCCGGACGGAAACCCGAATGCGCGCGTCGGAACCGCCGGAAACGTGGTGGTGACACTCCTGCCCGAGGACCAGCTGATTCCGTACACCGTCACGGACATTGACGGTCAATCAGCTACGGCCGTCATGTGGATTCCGGGCCAGGGCCTCCAGTACCCCACACTTTCCACCACGGAGATCGTGGAGGTCACAGCGGGGGAGGAAGTCACTTTGGCCCTCCAGGACCACGTCAAGGTCAGGGACGGCCGCCAACCCCGCATCACGGTGG
The DNA here is from genome assembly GCF_013179505.1 of Paenarthrobacter sp. CM16. Lineage (GTDB taxonomy): Bacteria > Actinomycetota > Actinomycetes > Actinomycetales > Micrococcaceae > Arthrobacter. The sequence continues at coordinate 7,755 of NZ_JABMCX010000003.1, forward strand.
CTGACAAGATCCGTGTCCTGGGCGGTGACTCCACCAACGTCATTGCTGGTGACGGTACTGCGCTGAGGTATGCGGCCCGGCCTGAGTACGTGGGGCCCGGGTCCATCACCTTCGAAGTGACCGACGGCAGTGGTCCGGACGATGCCGAGGGCTTGAAGTCCACCCTGACCATCCAGACCAAGGTGCTCCCGAACCCCAACGCCAACCACGCCCCCACCTTCAGTGGAGCTGCGATTGAGGCGCCGAAGGGAGATACCACCGAGCTGGACCTGGCCAACCTTGCCGCGGACGTTGATGAGCAGGACCAAGGCAAGCTCACGTTCAGCGTGGACGGTGACCTGCCCGGCGGATTCGACGCGCGGGTGGAGGGTACGGTCCTGAAAATCACCCCCGGAGGCTCACTCAACCCCGGTGCCCGCGGGACCGTGCCGCTCAAGGTGACAGACGGCCGCTCAGAGCCTGCGAAGGCAGCCGTCACCGTCTCCGTGGTCTCATCGAACCGACCCAAACCGGCAGCGAACGATGACGTCCTGGACAAGGCCAACGCCGGCAAGTCAGAAACCATCAATGTGCTGGGCAACGACTTCAACCCCTTCAGCGAACCCTTGACCGTGCTTTCTGCCGTGGTGGAAACCGGATCCGCATCGGGTGAGCCTGCCATTGGAGGCGACTCCATCACTGTGACGCCTGCCGACGGCTTCAAGGGGGTCCTGGTGGTCAGGTACACCATCAAGGACAAGACCGATGATCCCAGCCGGCAAGCCGTGGGCCGTGTCCGGATCACCGTGCGGGACAAGCCCGACGCTCCTTCGGCACCGGTGGCCACCGACGTCCGCAGCAAAACTGCCGTCCTCAAGTGGGCACCACCGTCGGACAATGGCGCAGCCATCACCAAGTACACGGTTAAAGCGGCCGGGTTCCAGCAGGAATGCCCCACCACCACCTGCACCCTCACTGGGCTCACCAACAACGTCAAGTACGTCTTCACCGTGGTTGCCACCAATGAGGTAGGCGAATCCCAGCCCTCTGTGCCCTCCAACGAGATCACTCCGGATGAGAAGCCGTCGCCCCCGGACGTCCCCACGGTCAAGGCCGGCGATAAGGACCTGGCGATCACTTGGACCCCTGCCAAAACCGAGGGTTCGCCGGTGAAGCACTACAATCTGGAGATCTCTCCACCGCCCGCCAACGGCATTGCCGTCAAGAACGATGTCACCGGCCTCAGCTACACCTGGCCGGGCCTGACCAACGGTGTGAAGTACAAGGTCCGTGCTCAGGCTGTCAATGACCTCGGCCCCTCAGACTGGGGGCTGTATTCCGCCGAGGACCACCCTGCGGGTATCCCCGCAACACCGGCGCCGCCGAGTACCACTGTGGTGTCCGCAGTTGGTGCGCAAAACCAGCTCCGTGTCGACTGGGCTGAGCCGGGCATCAATGGTGACCCCATCAAGAGCTATTACGTCACCATGAGCGGTGGCAGCGGCACCACCCAGACTCAGACCATTCCGGGGAACGTCCGGACAGCCACCTTCAAAGTTTCCACCAACGAATCGGCGTACACGTTTACTGTCCAGGCCGAGAACAAAGCAGGCAAGAGCCTGGTCAGCGCAGCCTCGCCACCGCGCAGGGCCACCGGAAAGCTGGGTACCGTTCAAAACGTCAGCGCGACGCCGGCCAACACCGGCGCCGCTGGTGGCCAGCTCACCATCAACTTCAGTGCGCTCGGCGACACCCAGCGCAACGGTTCCAAGGCCAACGAAGTCAGCTACACCTACTCCGCAGGCGGACGCTCCGGCGCCATCCAGCCCGGGCAGACCGTAGGAGGCTTCGCCAATGGCCAGGCCACCACCGTGACAGTGACGGCACATTCAACCGTGGCGCCCAGTTCCGATGCCGCTGCCGCGCCACCCGCCACGCCATTTGGTGCGCCGGGGACGCCGTCGGCGTCGGGGTCCAACGGAGCCGTGAACCAGAAATCGGTGACCTTCAACTGGTCGTCACCATCGGCATCCACCAACGATGTGAAGACGACGAAGATCCGCATCGACAACGGCGGGTGGGAGACTGTGGGAGCCTCGGGCAGCCGGACCATCAACACCGCCGGGTGGGAAGAGGCTCACAGCATCACGGTGCAGACGTTCAACTCGCTGGGAACCGGTGGGCCCGTGGCATCGGCCAGTGCCAAGTCCGGGCGCCAAGGGGAGTGGACCACCACCATGAACCCAGGAGCCGTGGTGCGGTCTTGCAGCTTTACCTTGGGCGGCGCGAACTATAGGGAATCGGACAGAACCTGCGACGGAAAGGGTGGCAACCAGCCACCTTGGTTCTACTCGGCTGATCAAGGACCGCTGGTTGTGCGTTGTTACATCGACCAGTCGGATCATGTCGTCGGCATGTTCCGCTGGTGGCGCATCGAATCAGGCTCCTACCGCAACGTGGGCCGGTACATCATCGCAGGTCACACCAACCTTCCAGATCCCGCAGGCATTGGAGCGCCCCCGTGCTGACGGCCGCCGACGCCAGCGATGGGGCACATCTCCCCATCGCGCGCCCAGTGGTTAAGGCCGTAGTCTGTCAAAGCCAATGGATAGCCCGGTCTCGGGTTTCCTCGATTGGACGTGGGGTGCGTGGGATAGTCTTAGGGACTGAAAATTCCGCCGCCGTATGGGGGTACTGCGGAATGCACGGCTGCCGGCATGTGTCGGTTGGCCCGGACGCCGCTGGGGAGCGGCTGTATATCAAGGGAATTTTGGGGCTGTGAGAAATTTCTTCGGCAAGTTGAGGCTGACGAGGCGTCAAAACAAGAAGTTCATAGCGGGAACTGCTGCAACGGCAGCGGGCGCGTTGTTGATCACCGGGGCTGTGCTGTACCCGGGATTCAAGACCACTGAGGTGGACTTGAACGACGGCGGCGTGTGGGTTGTGAGCAAGACCAAGAACGCCGTGGGCCGGTTGAACTACCCGTCGCGTGTTCTCGATGGTGCCGTGACTCCGGCAACCACCACCTTTGACGTCCTGCAGCATGACGGCAACGTCTTTGTCGACGACGAATCCGGTTCCACCATCAACCAGGTCTCTGCCGCGAACCTCAAGCTTGGCGGCGACAAGCAGCTGCCGTCGTCGTCGCAGGTGAGCTATGGCTCCACCGTACTGTCGGTGACCGATCCGGCCCGCGGCAAGGTGTGGGCGTTGTCTCCCTCCACCGTCAACGGTTTCGACGAAGAAGGCACCGAACCGGTCCTGACCGGCGAACAGGGATTGGTTTCCGCTGTAGGTGCCGATAACCGCATCTACACTGCGGATCCGGGGAAGGGCGAAATCACCGTTACCGCGGTTGACGCCAATGGCGAGCGGACAGACTCACAGGTCACCAAAATTGACGAACTCAAAGGCGCCGGAGACCTCCAGATCTCCGTCGTGGGGGACAAGCCGGTAGTCCTCGACGCCGGTTCCGGCAACCTGTTCCTGCCCGGCGGCCGCAAACTCCAGTTGCAGGACGCAAGGGAAGCCAAGCTGCAGCAGAGCGGCGAGGACAGCAGCTTCGTTGCCATCGCCACTCGGAAGGCCCTGCTGAAGCAGCCCTTGGATGGGTCCACAGCGGCAACAGTCAACGCCGACGGCGAAGGTGTCCCGGCTGCACCAGTGCAGGTCAGCAAGTGTGTTCACGCAGCCTGGTCCGGGGCCAACAAATATGTCCGCGACTGCGAGAACGATGCCGACGACAAGAAGAACGACGTCCCCAAGGCCAGTGCTTCGCCCAGCTACGTTTTCCGCGTCAACCGCGACCTCGTAGTCCTCAACGACGTGAACTCGGGCAGTGTGTGGCTGGTTAACCAGAACATGCAGCTCGTCAACAACTGGGACGATGTTGTCCCTCCGAAGAACCAGTCCGATGACCAGGACCAGGAGTCCGCGGACAACAACACCATCAACGTCCTGCCGGACCGTACCAAGCCCAACCGTGCACCGGAAACGAAGCCTGACGAGTTCGGTGTCCGTCCTGGCCGAACCACTATCCTCAGCGTCCTGGACAATGACTCAGACCCCGACGGCGACGTCCTCACCGCAGCTGTGGGCGCGAACGGACCAAAATCGGGGGCGCTGGAGAACATCTATGGTGGCTCAGCGTTCCAGCTCAAGGTTCCCGCTGACGCCAAGCCCGGCACGGAAACCTTCGACTACAACGCTTCGGACGGACGTGGCTTGTCCGCCGGTGGCCAGGTGACGCTGCGCGTCGTGGCTCCGGAGGACAACAAGCCTCCCTTCTTCAAACGCGGCGAGCCCACCACCATGCTGGTGGAGCAGGGCAAGTCCGTTAGCCAGAACATCCTGACAGACTGGATGGACCCTGACGGCGACGACCTCGTGCTTCTGGATGCCAAGACGGACAACGATCAGGACCAGGTGAAGGTCCGCCGCGACGGCCTGCTCACGTACCAGGACTCGGGTGCAGCACCGGGCAAGAAGAACGTCACCATCACGGTATGGGACGGCCGGGCCACCACCACCGGCAGGATCGTCGTCAACGTTCAGCCGCCGGGCGCTTTGGCGCCGGTGGTCAACGCCGACCACGTCACGGCAGTGGTAGGGCAGGACCTTGTCATCGCACCCCTCAAGAACGACGTCGATCCCAACGGTGGCGCCTTGCGCGTTGCCCATGTGGAAGCCGCCGGCCCGGCGGAGCTGGGTCCAGTGACCGACGGCGGTACATTCACTTTCCGGAGCACCACACCGGGCCCGGTCTACTTGACGTACATCGCCAGCAACGGCCCCCAAAGCAGCCAAGGCCTGATCCGCGTGGACGTCGAATCCGGCAAGGACTCCGGTGCGCCGGTTGCGGTCCACGACGTCGCCCTGCTCCCTGTAGGTGGCAGCGTCCTGGTGGATCCACTGGCCAACGACTCCGATCCTTCCGGCGGGGTGCTGGTCCTCCAATCCGTTACCGTCCCGGACGGCTCATCGGCCTCGGTCAGCGTGATCGACCACAGCGTGCTGCGCGTTACCGACGTACTCGGCGCGAAAGAACCTTTCGTGTTCAGCTACACCATGTCCAACGGCCGCGGCTCGGCCACAGGCACCGTGGGCGTCGTCCCGGTGCCGGCCCCCGCCGTCGTCGAGGCTCCGCAGCCGAAACCGGACGAAGTCAACGTCCGCGTCAACGATGTTGTAACCATTCCGGTCCTGGACAACGACACCCACCCGCAGGGTGAGGAACTCTCTGTTGACCCCGTACTGGCGCAGACCATTCCGGAAGAGGACGGCAAGGCGTTCATTTCCGAGAAGACCTTGCGCTTCATTGCCGGCCCCACTCCCAAGACCGTGCGTGCCATCTACAACGCGGTGGACCCGCAGGGCCAGAAGAGCGCCGCGGCTGTCACCATCCACATCCTGCCGCTGGAAGGTGCGCAGAACTCACGTCCGCAGCCGCAGAACCTCACCGCACGCGTAGTGGCCGGCGGCAGCGTCCGGATTCCGGTACCACTGGACGGCATCGACCCCGACGGCGACTCTGTCCAGTTGACCGGCATCGACAGCACCCCCACCATGGGAACCGCGACGGCGGGCAGCAGCTTCATCGATTTCGTCGCCGCCGGTGATGGCGCGGGAACCGACACGTTCCGGTACAAGGTGATTGACCGCCAAGGTGCGGTCAACACCGGAACGGTGACGGTCGGCGTCGCGCCCCGCGGTGAAGACAACCAAAAGCCTGCCCCAGTGGATGACGAAGTGCAGGTGCGGCCCGGACGGCAGATCGCCGTGGATGCCACTGCCAACGACACCGATCCCGACGGCGACATCATCCGTATCCTGACGGACAGCATCGAAGCCGACGCCGGACTCGAAGCACAGGTCAGTAAGACCAGTGGCCGTGTACTGGTCACAGCCCCTGCCGCAGAGGGCACAGTCAACGTCCGGTACTCCGTAGCCGATGACCGGGACGCCGTGGGCCAGGCCAGCATCAGGGTGATCGTCAAGAACGACATTCCTCTGCAGGCTCCTATCGCCCGCGATGACCGCGTCACGTCTGCCCAGACGCTGGGCAAGACCGCAGTGGACGTTCCGGTCCTGAAGAACGATGAGGATCCCGATGGCGTGGGGGAGAACCTCAAGGTCACCACGGGCTTGGAGACGGCCCGTCCGGGCTCCGAAGGCAACGTGGTGGTGGACCTCACCGAGCAGCCGCAGTTGGTGCCCTACACCGTGGAGGACGTGGACGGTCAGAAGTCCACTGCCATCATCTGGGTTCCGGGCATCGGCCAGCAGGTTCCGACACTCGCCAAGGATGAAGTGGTGGAGATGGTTTCAGGCCAGTCCGTCACCGTTAACCTGGCCGAATGGGTCAAGGTCCGCGAGGGTAAGTCGCCGAGGCTGACCCAGGCGGACCGCATCAAACTCATCGGTGCCGACGGCAGCGACCCCGTAGCCGGCAATGGAACGGCCCTGAAATACACGGCCGGCGCTGAATACGTTGGTCCCGGTTCCATCAGCTTCGAAGTCACTGACGGAAGCGGACCCGACGACCCCAACGGACTGAAGTCGACACTGAGCATCCGGACCAAGGTGCTGCCGGATCCGAACAAGAACAACCCGCCGGTGCTGCTGGGCAGCGACGTGGACGTTCCCAAGGGTGACTCGGCCAGCCTGGACCTGGAGAAGCTCGCGTCCGATCCCGATTCCGACGATGTTCAGAACATGAAGTATGAGTTGGCCGGCGCAGCCCCGGGTGGATTCAGGGTCAGCATCGATGGCAGGACCCTGAAGGTCTCGGCCGAAGATTCGGTGCAGATCGGCCAGGGCGGCACGGTCCAGGTGAAGGCCAAGGACCCGCGTGGCCTCGAAGCGATTGCAACCTACAAACTACGGTTGACGGCGTCCAACCGGCCCAAGCCGGTTGCCAATGACGATCTTGAGCCGGAGGCACAGTCCGGGAAGTCCGTCACCGTCAATGCGTTGGCGAACGACTCCAACCCGTTCCCGGATACGCCACTGAAAATTATCTCTGCGGTGACTGAAACGGGCGAAGGCACAGCAGAGGTCAGCGGTGGGAACGTCACCGTCACGCCGTCGTCGGGCTTCACCGGCACCATGGTTGTTGCCTATGTGGTGGGTGACAAGACAGGCGAAACCTCACGTTATGCCACGGCGCGCATCCGCCTCACGGTCAAAGACAAACCTGCGGCTCCCACCACGCCGCTCGCCCAAAGCGTGGGCGACCAGACAGCGTTGCTCAACTGGAACGCCTCCGCTGACCGCGGCTCGCCCATCACCAAATACACCGTGTACGGCGAGGGCGGATTCAAGCAGGACTGCCCGGCCAACACCTGCACGTTGACTGGACTGACCAACAACGTGAAGTATCACTTTGCCGTCACGGCGACCAATGCGATCGGTGAGTCTGAACGTTCGCCGGCATCCGCCGAGGTCCGTCCGGACGTCAAGCCCGATACTCCCATTGCTCCCACGCTGAAGTTTGGCGACAAGCAGGTGTCCGTGGCTTGGGTAGCCCCTGGCAGCAAGGGCTCGCCCATCAAGTCCTACGATCTTGAGATCTCACCGGCTCCGGCAGGGCAGAACCCCCAGATCCAGAACCTCACGGGCAACAGTCACGTGTGGACCGGACTGACCAACGGCGTGGCCTACAAGGTCCGCGTCCTGGCCCGGAATGACGCCAAGGAACCGTCCGAGTGGAGCCCCTACTCCGCGGCCGAAACACCAGCCGGTGTCCCGGCAACCCCTGCCGCGCCGTCCGTGGCGGGCGCCGGATCCGTGGGCGACCAGAGCCAACTCCAGGTCAGCTGGACCGCCCCGAACAACAACGGTGACGCCGTGTCCGCCTACACACTGACCACCTATCGCGGCGGCGCTGTGGTGACCACGCAGTCAGTGGGTGCCACGTCGCAGAACGTCACCGTAGCCAACAGCGAAGCTGATTATACGTTCACGGTGTCGGCTACCAACAAGGCAGGCGTCAGTGGGGTGAGCCAGCAGTCCGCGGCAATCCGTGCTGCGGGCAAGCCCGGGATGGTGGCTGCGCCCACAGCAGCTTTGGTGGAAACCAACGCGGCCGGAGGGAAAATCCGGGTGGCCTTCAACCCCCTGTCACAGCGGGAACGCAACGGCGCCAACGCTAACGAGATCAGCTACCGGTATGCGCTGACGTCCGGAGCCGCCAGCGGAGCGATTCCGGCCGGTGGTGGAATTGTTGCGGCACCCAACGGCCAGGATACGGCCGTGGTGGTGTGGGCGGTCTCCTCAAGAAACCCCACGCCTGGCGACAGGAGCCCTGCATCAAACGCTGTCAATCCTTATGGGCTTGCGGCTGCGCCGACCGTTACCGGCAGCAAGAGCAGCGGCGTCGGAGACAAGACGGTGTCCTGGACGTGGAACCAACCCAGCGGTAATGGCAGGCCGGTCACCGGTTACCAGTACAGCCTCGATGGCGGGGGATGGACTGACACCGGTCAGCGGAGTTTCTCCACGAGCGTAGGCTTCAGCGAAACGCACACCCTGAGAGTACGCGCCATCAGCGGCGGTCAGGCCGGCAACGTCGGAAGCGACACGTCGCGAAGCGGTTCGGCGCCCCCACCCCCGGAGCCGACATCACAGATACAGGTAGATGCGTCCAGCGTGCGGACTTGCCCGGGTAAGCCCGGCCAAACGGACAGTTACACCCCCGGCAGTCCCGCGAAGTGCGGTGTGGGTTGGGTGGAACGCTCCTGGGGCAAGATCACCGTCAACTGCACCAAGGACATCTACGGAAACGGCACCCCGTGGTACCGGCTCCAAGGCTCGCCCAAGGACGGCTGGTTCGTGAAGTCCACCACGGTGGATCTCTACGGACCGCGCCCCGGCGGTTGCTAGCCCGTTCGGGCCGGCAGCCAACAACAACGTCAAACCTCCACCGATACATAAGGAACAGGATCAACCGATGACCATGACAAACGAGCAAGCCGCCTGGTTTGCAGAAACGTTCGAGAAGCTCGTGGCCAACGTGGGCAAGGCGGTGCTCGGCAAGGAGCACGTCATCCGGCTGACCTTCACGGCGATGCTGGCCGAGGGCCACGTCCTGTTTGAAGACGCGCCGGGAACGGGCAAGACGTCGCTGGCCCGCGCCTTGGCAGCAACGGTGCAGGGTTCGCACAACCGTATCCAGTTCACGCCCGACCTCCTGCCCTCCGACGTCACCGGTGTGACCATCTATGACCAGAAGACCCAGAAGTTCGAGTTCCACAAGGGTCCGGTGTTCAACAACATCGTCCTGGCCGATGAAATCAACCGTGCATCGCCGAAGACACAGTCCGCGCTGCTGGAAGTCATGGAAGAATCCCGGGTGACCGTGGATGGAACCACCTATGAGGCAGGCCGCCCGTTCATGGTGCTGGCAACCCAGAACCCGATCGAGCAAGCAGGTACGTACCGCCTGCCCGAAGCACAGTTGGACCGCTTCCTGATCAAGACCTCCATCGGGTACCCGGACCACGCCTCCACAGTGCGCTTGTTGGGCGGGGCCAACTTGAAGGACCGGTCCAAGGAACTGACGGCGCTCATCACCACCCAGGCTGTGGCCGACATGGCCGATCTCGCAGCCACCACCCACGTGGACACTGCCGTGCTTGAGTACATCTCGCGGTTGTGCGAGGAGACCCGCAACGCATCCGAGACCCGCCCTGGTGTTTCCGTTCGTGGTGCACTTGCCATGGTCCGGGCCGCCAAGGTCTGGGCTGCCGGGCAGGGCCGTAACTTCGTGCTGCCGGATGACATCAAGGAACTGGCCCCCGTGGTGTGGACCCACCGTCTGGTGATGGATCCCGAGGCTGAGTTCTCCGGTGCAACGCCTGAGGTAGTCCTCACCCGGGTCCTGGCAGACGTCGCGGCCCCGCAGCAACGCGCCACGGCCTAGCCCGCGGCACCGGCGTCGGGTCAAACCAACACGGCGCACAGCACCCCCACCCTGCACCCCAGCTCAAACAAAGGCCTCCACATGTCCTCCAGCACACCCCTGACCAGGGCTGCTGACTCGTTCAAGCGCGCTACGGCCGCTGTGAGCGGCAAGATTCGCGGCGCCCGCACCCCCCGGAACGAGCCGGGCAAGCGTCCTGGCCGTACCGGGAAACCGGGCAAACCCAGCTCCCTGCACCCGGCGGCCGTGTGGGCCGAAGCCGCTGGAACTGCCGGCGAATTCCTCTCGCCGGTGTGGACCAAGGTCCGCGCTGCCTGGTTGAAGTTCGTGTGGCCGGTCCTGTCCGTGGTGAGCCTGCTGGGCTGGGTGGTCCTGGCTGCAGCAATCGGACTCTGGTGGGCCGGACAGGCGTGGGGCTGGCAGGAAGCGAAGGCCGCGGCGATGGTCGCGTTCCTGTTGTTCGTCCTGGCCATTGCCTTCATTGTGGGCCGCTCGGCCTACGGCGTGGTCCTGGACCTTGCCCGCACGCGCGTGGCCGTAGGCGATGACGCTGTGGGCAGTATTGCGGTTTCCAACGTCTCCACCAGGCCGTTGCTGCCGGCCGCATTGGAGCTTCCCGTTGGTGCCAATACTGCTGTGTTCCATCTGCCCCGCATGAAGCCGGCGCAGGTGCATGAGGACCTCTTCACCATTCCTACGGCCCGGCGTGCCGTGATCGTGGTGGGCCCGGTCCGTTCGGTACGCGCGGACCCCCTGCACCTTCTCCGCCGTCGCGTCATGTGGACCGAACCTGTGGACCTTTTCGTCCACCCCCGCACGGTGTCGCTGGGCAGCTCTGCCGCCGGCTTCATCCGCGACCTTGAAGGCATGCCCACCACGGAGCTCTCCAGCGCCGACGTTTCTTTCCATGCCTTGCGGGATTATGTCCCCGGAGATGACCGGCGGCATATCCACTGGAAGACCACGGCGCGTACCAACAAACTCATGGTCCGCCAGTTCGAAGAAACCCGCCGCGCACACCTCGCCATCGCCCTGTCCATCAATACTGACGAATACGATTCCGAGCCTGAGTTTGAAATGGCCATCTCAGTGGCGGCATCCATCGGACGCCAGGCCATCAGCGAACAGCGCGATCTCGACGTCCTGACCCAAAGAGGACCGCTCCGCTGCGAAACCGGCCGCAACCTGCTGGACGACGCCACCCGCATTGTCGGGGCACCCATGCGGAAGACCGCCGTCGACCTCGCACGGAACCTCTCAGACGCCGTTCCGAACGCTTCTGTGGTGTTCTTCGTCGTGGGCAGCCATGTCAGCGCGACCCAGCTCCGCACCTGCGCCGCATCCGTGCCCCCAGGAGTCCGCAGCCTGGCCGTACGCGTCCAACCCGGTACGGCGCCGTCGAGGGCCAACATCGCGGACCTGACCGTCCTCACCGTCGGCGACCTGGACGACCTCGCCATTGTTCTTCGAAAGGCGGCAGCATGAGCACCGTGCCGAACCTTCGCGTGCGTCCCCGCGCCGCCAAGGGAGCCAGGTCCGCAGGCCGTGCCAACAGCGCCGCCGGCGGGTCGATTTTTGCCGATGGCCGCCCCTTGTGGCACTTCGCGGTGGACTGCGGCGCCTTGGTGGTGCTGCTTTTCCTTGGAGTCCTCGGCTTCAGCCTGAGTTTCGGAGGGGATCCGCATTATCTGATCGCCGGCCTGGGCGGTGTGCTGCTTGGACTGGGCATCGCTGTCCTGAACGCCCATCTCCGTTTGGGGCTGTTGATCACCGTCGCCGTGACCTTTGGCGCCTACATGCTGTTCGGCTCCGCGCTTGCTGTCCCTGATTCAGCAGTCTTCGGTGTCCTGCCGAGCCTTGATTCGTTGCGGACCCTGCTGTTGGGCGTGGTGTTTTCCTGGAAGGACATGCTCACGGTAGGTGTTCCTGTGGGTACAGCCAATGGCATGCTCATTGTGCCGTTCCTCAGCTCGCTGGTGACCGCCTTGGCCGCTGGTCTGCTGACGTGGCGCCTGAAGAGCCCGTACTGGCCCTTGCTGCCCGTTTTGGTGTTGTTCGTCACGGGTATTGCCTTCAGCACCAGTGCCGGTTTCCTCAATGTGGAACGCGGTGTTTCCCTGACCATCGTTTCGATCGTATGGGCCACGTTCCGGCGCGATGTCCTTCGGCAAAGGAGCACCAAGACTGTCTCGGCCAACAGGCCGGATTCCGACGCCGGTGCCGCGCGCCGCGGCCAGCTCCGCAGGCTGGGGACTGCTGCAGCCGTGATTGCGGTTGCCGTCGGTGTCACCGCCATCGCCTCGCCGATTGTGACGGCCAGCGATGACCGGAAGGTGCTGCGGAACACGATCGTCCCGCCGTTCGATCCGCGTGACTACATCACTCCCTTGGCCAGCTTCCGGAACTTCGTCAAGGACGAGAAGGACAGCACGCTGTTCACCGTCAAGGGCTTGCCCAAGGACGCCCGCGTGCGCTTGGCCGCGCTCGATGCCTTCAACGGTTTGAACTACACCATGGATCCCAACAGCTCCGGCAACTTCAGCAAGGTGGGAGATGCCCGCTCGCTCAATACGCTGGCCGATACCGGGAGCCCGGTAAAAGGGACCAACTACACGTTGGACATCACCATTGAGGACTACCAGGGCTACTTCGTCCCTGGCGGCCGGCACACCACGGGCATGAGTTTTGCTGACACGTCCGGTGCGGCGTCGGGCCTGTACTTCAATGCCGGCACGGACACCGCGGTGACCACTAAAGGCCTGGCCAAGGGCGAGAACTACACGGTCCAGGTTGCGGACCCCGGCACCTTGGAGCACGGTCAGCTGACACAGTACGACTTCGCCAAGCTCACGCTGCCGGAGGCACAGGAAGTGCCGCCGATCGTTGCATCGCAGGCCAACGAATTGTCTGCAGATGCGCCCACGGCCATTGACCGCGTACGGCAGATCGAAGCACATTTCCAGAAGAGCGGTGCGTTCAGCAACGGCCTGGTGACGGAGGGACAGCTTCCGAGCCTCCCCGGGCATAGCGCCGCGCGGGTCCGCAACATGCTCTCTGCCAAGCAGATGCTGGGCGACGATGAACAGTACGCCGTGTCCATGTCCCTCATGCTCCGGCATCTGGGCATCCCCTCGCGCGTGGTGATGGGCTTTTATCCCGATCCCAAGAGCCCCGAAAACGGTGCCGGGGACGTCAAGATCACCGGCAAGGACGTCCACGCCTGGGTTGAGGTGGCTTTTGACCGTGTGGGCTGGGTTGCCTTCGATCCCACTCCGCCCAAGGACAACGTGCCCATCCCGCCGGATCCGGAGAACAAGTCCAAGCCCAAGCCACAGGTGTTGCAGCCTCCGCCCCCGCCGCAGGAACCGGCAGACCTTCCGCCGGACTCCACCCCGGATGCCCTGGACGCTGACGAGAAGAAGAACAACCCCTGGCTGTTCTGGGGTCCGCTGTTGGCCGCCATCGGTGTGGCGCTGATTCCGTTGGGGATCCTCGCCCTGCCACTGCTGCTCATCCTCCTGTTGAAAGCACGACGCCGGAAGGCCCGTTTCCGTGACGGCCACCCCGCCCAGCGGGTAGGCGGTGGATGGAACGAGGTGATCAGCCTTGCCACCGATATGGGCGCCTCGATCGATACCAAGTCCACGCGCCGCGAGTCGGCCACGGTCATCGCGGAGGCGTTCCCGAACGCGGGCGGCACCACCACGATGCTGGCCCACCGCGCCGACGCTGCGGTCTTTGGTGCCGGCCAGCCGAGCGAGGAGGAGGTCAAGCATTATTGGGAGATCGTGGATTCGTCCTTGACCGACATCACCGGAAGCGTAGGTTTCTGGAAGCGGCAGCAGGCCCGGTTCTCGCCGCGGTCCCTGTTGTCCGATGGCCGGGCTGCCTTGAGGCGCCGGGAGTTGGGAACCACTGATCCGGCGTCTCGTCGTCGATTCACCTGGCCGTTCAAGAAGGACACCACCAATGAGTAATGAGGCCGAACTCTGCCCGGCCTGCAAGCATGCAGTCCGTCCCGGGGCTGCGTTCTGCACCCAGTGCGGTTCCCCCCTGAGCAACCGCGGAGCCCGCAAGGAAGGGAACATCAACCACGCCCAAAAGGCGGCTTTGGAGTTCGCAACCCGGCAGGGCCTGCCCGATCCCGGTAGTATCTCGGTAGTGTCGGCGCCGGCGTCGCCGACGCACCCGGTGCCTTCGGGAGCCACCATCGCGCCGGACCGTATCACTGGGCCAGGGGGAGGGACCACCATGACCACCAAGCTCGAGCTGGTGCCCGCATCTGCCGGGAAGAGGCTTGGCGCTGCTGTACTGGACTGGCTGGGCCCCATCGCTGTCCTGGCTACCACCTTCGCCATTGGCATCGCCGGCATTACGCAAACCCGCAGGAACGGCTTCATTGTCTATGACACGGGCCTGCTGGTTCTCCTCGGCAGCATCGGCCTGGGCGTGACAGCGGTCTATGTCTTCGTGCTGCTGGCACTCGAGGCCAAATCCGGCAACACTGTGGGCAACCAACTCATGGGTATCCGAAGCGCCGACGCCGAGGGCTACGCTCCCGGGGCCGGTGCCGTGTTTGTCCGCGGCATCATCACCGGCGGCGTCCTGCTCCTTGGCGGGATCACCTCGGTGGTCCTTTCCGCCCTTGGCCTGATTTCCCTGGTCCTGTGGATCGGGCTTCCGTTGATGTTCCTCGGTGTCGTCTGGGCTATCCTCGTGGTGGTTTCCAATGCCTGGGACAAGAACGGCAAGCTGCGCGGCTGGCAGGACAAGGCCGCAAAGTCTTTGGTGTTCGACGTCCATGCAGGGCGCAACCCCGTGGCTACCGGAGGTATCCAGGGCCCCTATAGTTTTGCGCCGATGGATCTGCCTCCGGTGCAGCCGGTTGCTTCCCCGGTACCCTCCGGTGCCGGGCAGTCCACGACGATTCATGCTTCGCCTGCACAGGGAACTCACGCGCAGGCGGGCCCTGTGGTGCCGGCAGCCCAGCAACCCTCACATGACCCCAACCAGTGGCGTCCGCCGTCGGCTCCACGGCCACCTGCGGCAGCACAACAACAGGCACCGGCCACGCAGCAGCCCCACGTCATCCACCCTCAGGTGACGCCGCAACCCCAGGCCGAACAACAACCGTCCGCGCCGGTTCCCGGCTTTGGAAGCCATCCCGACGACGACGTCGAGCGCACCCAGATGCGCCCGGGCACCGCACGGGCACAAGCGGTCCTGCGGATCCAGGTAGATGACGGACAGGACGTGCAGCTGGGCGGTTCGTGCCTTTTGGGACGCAATCCTGCCGCACAGCCGGGTGAAGCTGTAGAGCAACTGTTGCCCGTGGTCGATCCCGGCAGGTCCATCTCCAAAACCCATCTGCATCTTCGGGTCGATGGTGATGGTGTCTGGGTCACGGACCGAAACTCGACCAACGGCAGCGCCGTTACCACGCCCGATGGCCTCCAGACACGACTCCATCCGGGCCAGCCAGTATTGGTCCGTCCCGGTTCCACCGTCCACTTTGGCGACCGTTCCTTCCACCTAGGACAAGCATGAATTCACAGCCGGCCACCCCTGCCAACGCCGAAACCGGAGCCCCCGGGGGGCCGTCCTTCGGCCTGAGCTACGGGTACGGGACGGATCGCGGACTCCGGCGTGAACTGAACGAGGACTCGTTCATCGCTGCCGACCCCGTTTTTGCTGTGGCCGACGGCATGGGTGGGCATGAGGCCGGCGAAATCGCCAGCGGCATGTGCGTACGGGCCTTGGGCAGTGCCCCCGAACTTGCTGCCGGTGTGCGTACCGCCTCTGCTGCGGATTTGCAGGCCTGCCTGTTGAGGGCCGACGCTGGAATCCGCAATGCCACGGGAGCACGCGCAGGAACCACATTGTCCGGCGTGGTGGTGGTGGAACAGATGGGCCTGCCCTACTGGCTGGTGATGAACATCGGCGATTCCCGGACCTACCGCCTCAGCCAAGGGGAGTTCACCCAGGTCAGCGTGGACCACTCCGAGGTCCAGGAACTGGTTGATTCCGGAGACATCACTGCCGAGCAGGCAACCATTCATCCCCGCCGCCACGTAGTGACCCGTGCCTTGGGCACCGGTGATGAGACCGAGGCCGATTTCTGGTTGCTTCCCATCCAGGAAGGCGACCGGATCATGATCTGCTCCGACGGCCTCAACGGTGAACTGGGCGATGACCACATGTTCCGCATCCTCAGCACCGTAGCCCATCCCCAGGATGCCGTGGATGCGCTGATCCAGGCTGCCCTGCGAAGCGGCGGCCGGGACAACGTCACCGTGATCGTGGTGGACGCCAAGAACGTCTTGAACGACGCCGGCATCGCCACCACAGCGCCCCGCCCCGAGGTTGCATCCGAGGTTGAAGAGGACACTCTTCCCCGGGCCTGGGTTAATGGCACGGATGAGCCATCCCCGGCTGACCAGGAGGAAGGCGCCGATGGCAAGCAGTAACCTTTCGCTGACCCGCTACCAGCAGGGTGACTGGTTTGGCGTGGTGCGGAACGGAACCGTGGTGCTCCTTGGCCCGGACACCCCGCATGCGCTGATCGATACCGTTTGGGAGTTGCTGGACTCAGCTCCCGAGGCCCATGAGGTCCTTCACGAAGTGACGGATGCCTTTGGCGTTTCACTGAGCCGCATCCCTCCGTTCGGGATCATCGATTCCAAGGATGCGCTCCGTGTTTTCCTCCGTGGTGATCTCGAATTGCTGGTCCAGTCCGAATCGGGCGCCGAGGAGCTCACCGGCCGTGATGTGACCACCTGGACGGAGCGCCGGCTTGCCGGCGTAACCTCCTACAGTCTCCGGATCGGTGGCGGCTCAGCCTCGGACATGCCGTTGAACAGCCTTCCCCTGGCGGAGGGTGTGGTGCTGTTGTCAGTCCTGGAAGCCGCCGGCGCACCAGCCCGCGAGGCAGGTCCTGCCATCCATGCTGCCGCCGTCCCGCTGGCGGAACCGAAGGAACCGGCAAAGGACAGGGAAGAGCAGCCCGCGGTTCAGGACCGGGTTTCCGATGAGACCATGATCGGTTACACAGAGGCTGACCTTGGGCTGACCATCGCACCGGGCCAACTCTCCGCCGGCCAGCTCTCCAACGGCCAGCCCTCCGACAACCGGGCCTCAGGTGGCCAGTCGGCGGCCGGCGAGTCTGCCGAAACCGACGAGTCTGCCGAAACCGACGAGTCTGCCGAAACCGACGAATCTCCGGAAGCCTACGGGTCTCCGGACGCCGGAGCGGTTGCCGGTGGGGCACTGGCTTCCATGTCATCAGCCTCGGCGGGGGAAATCCCTGCGGTAGTTGAGTCTTCGCAACCGGGAGCGCTCCCGCATCCCGATCACCTGCAAGGCCAGGAAAAGGACGACGAAACCGGGAAAGCGGCGGCTGCGGAGCCATCCGTCCACGATCCAGCGGTGGAGGACGCCCGGGAAGAGTCGGGGGCCCCTGTCCACACCAGCACCACCGATCCGTTGTTGCCCACGTTGGAAAACACCACCAACTACGATCACTTGTGGGACAAAACGGTGATGCGGAACATTGAAGACGCCGCTGTCCGGGCGGAAGAAGACTCCGACGACCACGACGCCCCTGCATCCAAAACGCCGGATGCTCCCCAGGCCTACACTCCGGAAACCCCTGTTGAGCAACTCCCTGCTCCGGAGCCGGCAGCCCGGGAATCCGTTGAGCAACCCGCGGCAGCCCCGCAAGGGTCCGGGCTGATCGATTCCGTGCCCTGGCTCCGCAGCAGCCCCGCCACGCCGGAGGCAGCCAGTGCCCCGCCTGGGCTTTCGAGCATGCCTGCCATGCCAGCTACAGGTACGGCCCCATCCACGGGAGCTGGCCCTTCACAGCCAGGTACGGACCCTGCCCCGCAGCTTCCGGGCGGCTGGCCGCCTGCCGGCGTCGTCGACGAGGATTCAGACCATGACGGCCAAACCATCATGAAGAGCAGCCTGGTTGCTGACCCTGCGGATGCAGCCAGTCCCGGGCCTGATGTTCCGAACGCCGCGGTTGCCAACGGGCCCAGCGTCCTTGCAAGGGTGTGCCCGCAAGGGCACGCAAATCCGCCTACGTACCCGCAGTGTTCCGTTTGTGGCACCGCATTGTCCGGCGATGCGCAGCAGGTCCCGCGTCCATGTCTTGGCCGGATGCGCCTTTCCACAGGTGAGCTGATTGATCTTGACCAGTCGCTGATCATTGGACGGCAACCTTCCGTTTCCCGTGTCCAGGGCGGCACCATGCCCAAGCTGGTGCAGGTGGAGAGTCCCGGTGGGGACATCTCCCGCTCCCACGTCGAGGTCAGGTTGGAAGGTTGGCACGTCATGTTGTGCGACCTGAAGGCAACCAACGGAACAGTGTTGATCAGGGAAGGCCAGGCACCCCGCCGGCTTGCCCAAAACGAGATGGCCATCCTGTTGGACGGCGACATCGCCGAGTTGGGTGACGACATTTCATTGCGTTTCGAGGAGATTCTTTGAGTTCCAAGAGGCCCCCCGCGCCGCCTCCACCCATTCCCGGATTCCAGTACGTCAGCCTGCTCGGCTCGGGCGGATTCTCGGATGTGTACCTGTACGAACAAGACAGGCCCCGCCGCAAAGTAGCCGTTAAGGTGCTGCTTTCGGACCTGAAAACCGAGGGCGCACGGCGTCGCTTCGAGTCCGAGGCCAACCTGATGGCCCAGCTATCCTCGCACCCGTACATCGTGACGATCTTCGAAGCGGAGATCACGGAGAACGGCCATTCCTACCTCGCCATGGAATATTGCTCCAGGCCGAGCCTCGATGTCCGGTACCGCCGGCAGCGCTTCAGCGTGGACGAGGTCCTGGCCGTCGGCATCCAGGTGGCTTCCGCCGTCGAAACCGCCCACCGGGCCGGCATTGTGCACCGTGACATTAAGCCTGCAAATATCCTGGTCACCGACTACAACCGGCCTGCCCTGACGGACTTTGGTATCTCCGGTACCATCGGCGCCGACACCGAGGATGACGCCGGGATGTCCATTCCGTGGTCGCCGCCGGAGCAGTTCCGTGGCGGCGCCGTGGACGGGGTTCCCGTGGACATCTGGGCCCTTGGCGCCACCCTGTACACGCTCCTGGCCGGCCGTTCGCCCTTTGTTCTGCCCGGGCAGGACAATTCGCAGCGCGAGCTCATTTCGCGCATCACCAACTCGCCCCTTCCCAGGCTTGGGCGGGCGGATGTTCCGGAGTCCCTGGAGCTGGTGCTGGCCACGTCCATGGCGAAATCGCCGGGGTCCCGGTACTCCTCGGCCCATGCTTTTGCCTTGGCGCTCCAACGGATCCAGACAGAACTGAATTTGTCAGTGACGCCCTTTGAGGTTCTTGAGGAACCCGGTCACGGCGACGAGCAACATCCGGATGACAACTTCGAGGAAACCCGGGTCCGGAGCATTGCGTCCATCGATCCGGACGCGTCCGGAACGGCCACCACGGGTTCCGCGCCCACGTTCCCGGCGCGGACCTTTCCCTCCACCGTTCCAGGGGCCACCCAGCCTCCTGGGCAGTTGGCCGGTCCGCCGCAGACAGTGCAGCCGAACCAGCTCAGGCCCGCCCAGCCAACGCAAGCCCAACCAACTCCCGCCCAACCAACGCAAGCCGGCACCACTCAGCAAACCCCGCCCCGGTTCCATGCGCCGGTCCGGGACAACAGCCCAGCGGAGGAACCGGACGTTGCTGAGTCCACAGTCCTTCGCGGTTGGCAGTCCTCACCGGGCACGGTGGACGATGCCACGGTCGACCGCTCGAATGCCTCTGCAGGGGTACCGGCGGCGGGTGAAGATGACGTCCCGGCAGCGGACCACAGCAAGCGCAATCTGTGGCTTGCCGCCACCGGCGCAGCAGTGCTGGTGGTCGCCGTCGTGGTTGGCATGGTCCTGGGCTCCTCGGCACCACCGAAAGTCGCTCCGACGGAAACGGCCAGCAAAGCTCCGGCCGACCCCTTGGATAGTGGCAGCGTCCCTGACGTCGAAGCACTGGCCGCGGCGCGGGATACCAAGGATCCGAACATCATTGTTTTCTCGTGGAAGAACCCGCAGCCCAAAGAGGGCGATACCTACAAGTGGCGCACCAAATCGGCCAAAGCCGACGGCGCCTACGAGACCACACGGACAGAGAAGGCATTCGTCTCCGGATTCGGTGAACCGCCCATTTGCGTGCAGGTCATTATTGTCCGATCGGACGGCAGCGCGTCGCCTGAGGGGCCGGGCTCCATCGCTTGCCTGGACGGGTAGCCGGCAGATGAAACTTACTTACCGCCGACTGAGGAGGCACAGATCATGGGGGATCTAGCAATAGATTTCTGTGGGGAATGGTACGAACCATCCGACGAAGACGTCTTTGACATTGGTCGCGAAGGTGACCTGGAGGTCGACGACAACCCGTACCTGCACCGACGCTTCCTGCAGATCGCCCGTTACGACGGCATGTGGTGGCTCAGCAACGTGGGCAGTATGTTGTCTGCCACCATCGCCGATGGTTCCGGTGGGATGCAGGCCTGGCTCGCACCCGGAGCAAGGATCCCGCTGGTCTTCAGCCACACCAATGTGATCTTCACAGCCGGGCCCACCACCTATGAGTTCGCCGTCCACTTGAAGACGCCGTCATTCCGGCATGAGGCCCGCGAAGAGGACCAGGCCGGGGACACCACCATTGGGCCCGTGGTCTTTACCGACTCGCAGAAGGCCTTGATCGTGGCCTTGGCTGAGCCCATGCTGCGGCGCGAAGGCACCGGTTTCAGTGCCATCCCTTCCTCAGCAGAAGCCGCCAAGCGGCTGGGTTGGGCTCTGACACGCTTCAACCGCAAGCTGGACAACGTGTGCGACAAACTGGACCGCGTGGGCGTAGTGGGCTTGCGCGGTGGTGCAGGGAAACTTGCCACCAACCGCCGGGCCCGCCTGGTGGAACACGCTGTGACCTCGCATTTGGTGACCCCGGCCGATTTGCACCTCCTTGAGAAAATGACTGGAGTCGACGAAGGATGAAGTTTCGCCTGACCTTGCGGCGCGATCCTGCAGAAGCAAAGGACCTCGCCGTAACGGTGGATGGCCGCGCCACCGTTGCTGACATTGCTACGGAACTCTGGGCCGCCGACCCCGCACGCAAGGGGACCGAACCGCCGTCGAACCTGTCCATCAGTGTGGACGAAGCGTTTGTTGGCGGCGGCCTGTCCGGGCACATCCTGCGGCCCACCGACAACTTGCTGGAGTCCGGACTTCGCCCCGGTTCCAAGGTTTCGCTCGCCCAGGTCAGCGAACAGTTCGCCTCGAACGGCCACGGAAACGGCACTAACAGGGGACCGGCAGCTGCGACGTTGCGCGTCATGTCAGGGCCCGACGTCGGACGCGAATTTTCGCTGCCTTTCGGCACCAGCTACATCGGCCGGGACCGGGACGCCGACATCCGGCTCACCGACCCCCTGACCTCCAAGCGCCATGCCCGCGTCACAGTGGGCGAAACGGTGGAGATCGTGGACACCAACTCCGCCAACGGCCTGCTGATGGATGGGCTGCCCGTCACCCGGGCAACCTTGCAATCCTCGGACACGGTCACCCTGGGGGACACCACGGTAGGGGTGGTGGCGTTGTCGCGCAACCATGGCGGCGGACCGTCGTCGCCTTTGGTGGACTTCAACCGCTCACCGCGGGTGCTTCCGAGGTTCGAGTCTCCCAAGCGCGTGCCGCCGGCCGGTCCTAAGCGCCCCGAGCACCAGCCGTTCCCGTACATCATGCTGGTGGCTCCGCTGCTGATGGGCGGCGTGCTCTTTGCCGTCACCCAGAACCTGCTATCGGTGCTCTTCATGGCCATGATGCCGCTGTTCATCGTGGGGCACTATGTGGACCACAAGATGCAGAGCAAGCGCCAGGCCAAGGAAGGCCACAAGCAGTTCAAAGCCGCCATGCTGGCGTTCCGCGAGGACATTGACCGGCAGCAGAACATTGAGCGCGCCGTCAGGCTCCAGGAAGCGCCGTCGGTCAGCGATACTGTGGACGCGATCTACAAGCTTGGCCCCCTGCTGTGGACCAACCGTCCCGAGCACCAGCACTTCCTGGGCGTCCGGTTCGGTCTGGGTTCCGCGCCGTCGCGCATCCCGTTCGACGAGCCCGGTGCCAACGAGACAGAACCGCAATACATGCGGGAAATCCAAGAGTGCCTGCAGCAGGTCCGCGTGATTGAGGGCGTGCCGATCGTTTCCCAACTGCGCACCTCCGGCTCGTTCGGCGTTGCGGGGGACCGCAGCGTGGTGGACGATGTTGCCCGCGGGATGGTGCTCCAACTGGTGGGCCTCCACTCGCCGGCGGAAGTGGTGCTGACCTCGCTGACCTCGGCGCGTTCGCGCGAACGCTGGGACTGGCTGCAATGGCTCCCGCATGTGGGTTCAGGCCACAGCCCCCTCTCCGGCGACCACCTCGCCGCCGGCCCCGGTGCCGGTGCTGCCTTGTTGTCCAGATTGGAAAGCCTCGTGGAGGAACGCGAGTCCATGGCCAAGGAACCGGGCCCCCAGCCCCGACCAGGTCTTAAGGACGAACACGAAGAAATCCCCGCGCCCGTGGTTCCGGCGGTCCTGGTGATCGTTGAAGACGATGCTCCCGTGGACCGGGGACGGCTGACCCGGCTGGTGGAACGAGGCCCGGATTACGGCGTGCACATCATGTGGGTGGCGGCCAACGTACAGTCGCTTCCCGCGGCGTGCCGTGATTTCCTTTCCGTCGACGGCGATCACGGCACCACCACCGGACAGGTGCGCCTGGGCCGCCACACATACCCTGTGAGCTGCGAAAGCCTCGACGCCGATCTCGCCACCCAACTGGCGCGCATGATGTCGCCGCTGGTGGATGTTGGAAACCCGCTCGACGACGACTCCGACCTCCCGCGTGCCGTTTCCTACGCCACGCTGATCGGCAAGGAGTTGATGGACAACCCGCAGGCCGTGGCCGAGCGCTGGCAGGAAAACAACTCAGTCCACGCAACGGCAGTGCCCAACCGCAAGGACAACGGCAGCCTCCGTGCTTTGGTTGGCTCCAAGGGCGTGGAGCCGTTCTACCTGGATTTGAAGAACGAGGGCCCCCACGCACTGGTCGGTGGAACCACCGGTGCCGGCAAGTCCGAATTCCTCCAGTCGTGGGTGATGGGCATGGCCGCGGCGTACAGCCCGGACCGTGTCAGCTTCCTGTTCGTGGACTACAAGGGCGGTGCCGCTTTCGCGGACTGCCTCCACTTGCCCCACACTGTGGGCCTGGTGACCGACCTGTCCCCGCACCTGGTTCGCCGTGCGCTGACGTCCCTGCGCGCCGAGCTGCACTACCGGGAACGGCTCCTGAACCGTAAGAAAGCCAAGGACCTGCTGGCCCTGCAACGCGAAGCCGATCCCGAGGCCCCGCCTTACCTGATCATCATCGTGGACGAGTTTGCGGCTTTGGCCACGGAAGTTCCCGAGTTTGTGGACGGCGTGGTGGACGTCGCCGCCCGAGGCCGTTCGCTGGGCTTGCACCTGATCCTGGCCACCCAGCGCCCCGCCGGCGTCATCAAGGACAACCTGCGGGCCAACACCAACCTCCGCGTTGCTTTGCGCATGGCCGATGAAGTGGATGCCGTGGATATCCTCGGTGTTCCCACTGCTGCTTACTTTGATCCCTCGATCCCGGGTCGTGGCGCTGCAAAAACTGGTCCTGGCCGCATCCAGGGTTTCCAGACCGGCTACGCCGGTGGCTGGACCACCGAGAAACCCCAGCGTCCCAGGATCGACATCGTGGAGATGGCCTTCGGTTCCGGACCCACGTGGGAACCACCGTTGGTGTCCCAGGTAGAGGAAGAACCGGCTGGACCCAACGACATCGCCCGCATGACCGGAAACATCATCCGTGCCGCCGACGTCCTGTCCATCGAACCTCCCCGGAAGCCGTGGCTTAACGAACTCGCCACTACCTATGATTTCTCCAAGCTCCCCAATCCGCGGACGGATGAGCGGCTGCTGCTGGGTGTAGCGGACGATCCCGCCCACCAGGACCAGCCCACGGTGTTCTACGAACCGGACAAGGACGGCAACATGGCCGTCTACGGCACGGGCGGATCCGGAAAGTCGGCTGGGTTGCGCAGTATCGCCATCGCCGCTGCCGTCACACCCCGCGGTGGTCCGGTGCACGTTTACGGCATCGACTGCGGTTCCTCGGGCTTGAAGATGCTGGACGGACTCCCGCACGTTGGTGAAATCATCAACGGCGACGACGTAGAACGCGTGGGCCGCCTGCTGCGCTGGCTCAAAGAAGTGGCCGATGACCGTGCAGCCCGGTTTGCTGAGGTCCGGGCCTCGACCATTGTCGAGTACCGGCAGTTGGCCAACCGGCCGGATGAGAAGCGCATCTTCATCCTGGTTGACGGCATGTCCTCCTTCCGGGAAGGCTACGAGTACAGCAAGTTGTCCGCGCTCTGGGATATCTTCCTGACCCTGGCTACCGACGGACGTCCCTTGGGCATCCACCTGGTTGTCAGCGGTGACCGCACCAACTCTGTTCCGGCGTCGCTCCTTGCTTCGATCCAGAAGCGGTTGGTCCTGCGCCTTAGTTCCGAAGACGACTACATGACCCTGGACGTCCCCAAGGACGTCCTCAATGCCGCCTCGCCTCCCGGCCGAGGGCTCCTGGATGGGCTGGAAGTCCAGCTCGCCGTGTTGGGTGGCAACTCCAACCTGGCCCTGCAAGCGCGCGAAGTGGCAAAGCTCAGCCAGGCCATGCTCCGCCAGGGACTCGAGCAGGCACCGCAGATCCAGCGACTGCCGGAACTGGTGGACCTGGATATCCTCCCCACCGGTGCCCCGGACAACCCCGTGATAGGCGTCGACGACGAAACGCTGGGTTCGGCGGCAATCGCCGCCAAGGGTTCGCTTCTCCTGGCCGGCCCTCCGGGTGCCGGACGGACGGTTGCGCTGGTTACCTTGGCGTACGCTTTGCGTCGCTCCAACCCGAGGACGGACCTGATCTACATCGGTTCACGCCGTTCCGCTGTTGCCTCCTTGAACATCTGGAGCCGCTCGCTGGTGGGCCCGGATGAAGTGTCGGACGTCGTGGATGACTTGATCGACAAAGCCTCGGACAACCCGGGGAGTATGGCCATTTTCATTGAGGGGCTCACCGAGTTCACGGACACACTGGCAGAGTCGGGCGTCGGGCGCCTGGTCACGGCGGCCATCAAAGCCGACCAATGGGTGGTGGGGGAGTCCGAAACCTCCACTTGGTCCCAGGCCTGGTCCCTGGCCCAGCCGTTCAAGTCCGGACGCCGTGGACTCTTGCTCAACCCCGGTGATGTGGAAGGCGACAGCCTGCTCAACACCTCCCTGGGCCGGATCAGCACGGACTTCATTCCGGGTCGTGGCTACATTGTTGGACGGGGCAAGGTACGCAAATTGCAGATCGCCATGCCGCCGGAGAACCGAAGCTAGGATTTGCCGCAGCGCGGGGGATGTAGGAGGATTTCACAAAACACCCGAACTCCTTGAAAACCGGCGGCACCCCAACGCCCCGGCTGAGGTTAATTCCATGCGACACTCCGTTGTCCCTGCCGTTCTTCTGACTGCCTTTCTTGCTGTGGGTGGTCTTTTGGCCCCCGCTGCTGCTGTCCACGCTGCCCCATGCGGGGAAGGTAAAGCCACGTGCGCGCCGGTGCAGGCTCCAACGGAGCCCGCACCCACCCAGCCGGGCCTGGCTCCGGAGACGGACAAGAAACCCGCACCGCAACCGGAGCCAACCAAGGTCCGGGAAACCCAGAAGGCGCCGGCACCCGCGCCGGCCGTACCCCAGCCGCCCGTACAGGCACCGCAGCCGGCGGTCACCCAGTTCGTCACCGTGGCACCACGGGTGACCAGTCCGGCGTCGGAATCATCCGAACCCACGCCCACGGCCGAGCCGACCACAGCGTCAGCAACGCCGTCGGCCTCGCCTTCTTCAAGTCCTGCCTCCGCCAGCCCCAGCCCCTCAAAGTCGTCCAACTGGAACACTCCTGTGGACAAGGGCAAGGAGACGCAGGCGGCGGCGATGGTCGGCACCTCATTCTCCGGCCCCAACATGCTGGGTCTCTTCGGTATCTTGGGCGGCGTCCTGCTGGTTGGCCTGGGCGGCCTTGCCTTCGCACTCTGGAGCAAGAACAGGCTCTCCTCGCACTAGCCCACCGCATAATGTCCGCACGGTGCGGCAAGATAGACGTGTGAGCACACCAGAAACTGCGAATCCGGTAGAAACCACAGGTGAGGACACGGCTGCGGCCGGTGTTGAAACAGAGGGCACTCCGCCCTCGGAGTCCTTGCGGGACGAGTACGAGCACCTGGCCGACCTCGTCCGTAAATACAGGTATGCCTATTACCAGGAAGACTCACCCACGGTTTCCGACGCCGAGTTTGACGAGCTTTACCGGCGCCTTGAGGAGTTGGAGGCACTTCATCCTGAACTGGTCTCCAATGATTCCCCCACGCAGGAAGTGGGCGGTGAGGTCTCCTCGGCCTTCGCTGCCGTTGAACACCTGCAGCGCATGTACAGTCTGGATGACGTTTTCTCCCTGGATGAGCTTGAGGCTTGGGTGCGGAAGGCCGAAGCGTCCGTGGCGAAGCTCGGAGACTCCGTTCCACCCATCGCTTGGCTGACCGAGTTGAAGATCGACGGCCTCGCCGTGAACCTCCTGTATCGTGACGGCAAACTGGTACGCGCAGCCACGCGTGGAGATGGCACGACCGGCGAGGATATCACCCACAATGTCCTGACCATCAAGGAGATACCGCGCGAACTCAGTGGTTCCGGGTATCCGTCCGAAGTCGAAATCCGAGGCGAAGTTTTCATCCCCTCCAAGGCTTTCACGGAGTTCAACGAGACCCTCGTGGCAGCAGGCAAAGCCCCGCTGGCCAACCCCCGCAACGCAGCCGCCGGTTCGCTTCGCCAGAAGGACCCTGCAGAAACAGCCAAACGGCCGCTGAGCATGTACGTGCACGGCATCGGTGCCCGGGAAGGCCTGGAAGCCAAGAGCCAGTCCGAAACGTACAAGCTGCTGGAGGCTTGGGGCCTGCCCACCAGTCCCTACCTCAAAGTCCTGGACTCTTTTGACGAGGTCCTTGAATTCATTGCGCATTACGGCGAGCACCGCCATGACCTGGCGCATGAGATCGACGGCATTGTGGTCAAGATCGATGACTTCGCCACCCAGCGCGCCCTCGGCTATACCTCCCGGGTTCCCCGATGGGCTGCGGCGTATAAATACCCACCGGAGGAAGTCCACACCAAGCTCCTGGATATTGCCGTCAACGTTGGCCGCACCGGGCGGGTCACTCCCTTCGGTTTGATGGAACCTGTCAAGGTGGCCGGCTCCACCGTCGGCATGGCTACGCTGCACAACCAGGACGTGGTCAAGGCCAAGGGCGTCATGATCGGTGACATCGTGATCCTCCGAAAGGCCGGGGATGTCATCCCGGAGATCGTGGGCCCGGTACTTGCCCTGCGTGAGAAGCAGGACCCTCCGGTCCGGGAGTTTGTGATGCCCACGGAGTGCCCGTCCTGCGGCACCCCGCTGGCTCCTGCCAAGGAAAGCGACGTGGACATCCGCTGCCCCAATGCGAAGTCGTGCCCGTCGCAACTGCGTGAGCGGGTCTTCCACCTCGCGGGCCGTGGTGCGTTCGATATTGAAGCTTTGGGGTGGGAAGCAGCCATCGCCCTCACCCAGCCGGCGGAGCCTGAAACGCCTCCGCTGACCAGCGAAGCGGGCCTGTTCAGCCTGAAGCCCGAAGACCTGGCAAATGTCCTGATCCGTAGGGAGAAGCGTACAAAGGGCGTGGGCACGGGAGAGTACGAGCTCGTTCCGTATTTCTACACCAAGGGAACGGCCAAGTCTCCGTCCAAGCCAACGGCTACCACGGAGAAATTGTTCGTGGAGTTGGAGAAGGCCAAGAAGCAACCGCTCTGGCGTGTCCTGGTTGCGCTCTCCATCAGGCATGTGGGCCCCACCGCCTCGCGGGCACTGGCTACGGCATTCGGCAGCATGGACGCCATCCGTAACGCCACCGAAGAGCAGATGGCGCATGTGGATGGCGTGGGTCCCACCATTGCGGTGGCCTTGAAGGAATGGTTCGCCGTGGACTGGCACAACGAGATCGTGGACAGCTGGGCTGCGGCAGGTGTGCGGATGGAGGACGAGCGTGACACTTCCATGCCGCGGACACTCGAAGGCCTCACCATCGTGGTGACCGGTACTTTGCCCAACTTCAGCCGCGACGAAGCCAAGGAGGCCATCATCATCCGTGGCGGGAAGGCGTCCGGTTCCGTGTCAAAGAAGACCAGCTACCTGGTGGCCGGTGAGAGTGCAGGGACCAAGCTGGATAAAGCGGAACAGCTCGGTGTTCCTGTGCTGGACGAGGACGGATTCCGCGAGCTCCTTGCCAACGGTCCCGCCGCCGCTGAGCCGGAGACCGAAGCAGCACCGGAATCGGCACCTGAAGCAGCAACCCAAGAAGGTACTGCCGGGGCGGATTCCGAATGACTGACGTGAACGGGCTCCTGGCTGTAGCCCAACGTGCCGCTGCTGCCGGTGCTGCTGTGCTCGCGCAGCGGTCCATCAGCGGCACGGGTGGCGATGGGCTCGAAACCAGCAACAAGGGCGAGGCCGGCGACTGGGTTACTGCCTTTGACGTCGCGGCTGAGAACGCTGTCCGCGAAGCCATCCTTGCCGAGCGGCCCCATGACACCATCACCGGCGAGGAACACGGCACCACCAGGCCTGAGACGCCTTCCGGATACCGCTGGTCCATTGACCCCCTGGACGGGACCACCAACTTCATCCGTAACATCGCCTACTACGCCACCTCTGTGGCGGTGGCCGATTCCGACGGCGTATGGCTGGCCGGCGTGGTCCACGCACCTGCCTTGGGACGCGTCTATTCGGCCGCCCGGGGACAAGGAGCCTGGCTTGAGGTCGGGGGAGAGACCACCAGATTGGCAGGTCCTGTTCCCGGCCGGACCGGCCTGATCCTGGCAACGGGTTTCAGTTACGATCCCGCGACCCGTGCCAGCCAATCTGCCGGCCTGGCCGAGCTCATGGAAGGATTCGCCGACGTCCGGCGCCTTGGTTCCGCTGCCCTTGACCTCTGCCTGGTGGCGGATGGAACGTTTGACGCCTACGGCGAGCGTGGACTGAACGAGCACGACTTTTCCGCAGGAGCCTTGGTGGCGGAGGAAGCCGGATGCTGGGTCCGCAGGCCACGGTTGGAAAGCCCCCTCAATGGTGGGCCCAGCACCGAGGATCGTTTGGCGGCCTGGATGTGCGCGGGGACCCTGGAACTGTCCGGCAAGTTCCCCTTGTAGCCATCAACCCGTGATCAGAAGCCTCGCCATCGCCAACTACCGGTCAATCCGGGATCTTGCCATGGAATTGCATGGGCTGGACATCGTGACCGGGGCCAACGGCAGCGGCAAATCCTCGTTGTACCGCGCCCTGCGTCTGCTGGCCGAGTGTGCCGGGGGAGATTCCGGAAATGTGGTGGGATCACTTGCGCGTGACGGCGGCCTGGCCTCCACGCTGTGGGCCGGTCCGGAGTCCATCAGTGATGCCATGCGCCGCGGCGACGTGCCTGTCCAAGGCACTGTCCGGCGTGAGTCCGTGAATTTGAAGCTGGGTTACTCCGGCGACGACTTCGGATACCTGGTGGATCTGGGGATGCCTGCGGGCAGCGGTTCCGGGTTTGATCCGGAAACCGGCCGGACCCGCCCCTCGGCCTTCAGCCGTGACCCGGAAATAAAACGCGAGCAGATCTTCTCAGGCCCCGTAGCCAGGCCGGGGTCTTTGCTGGTGGACCGGAAGGGAAGCCTGGCCAGATTACGGGGACCGAAAGGGGAGTGGGCCGAGTTGTCGCGGCGCCTGGATACTTTCCAGAGCATGCTGACCGAGGTTTCGGACCAGGATCGGGCGCCGGAAGTGCTGAGGGTTCGGGATTCAGTGCGGTCCTGGCGGTTCTACGATCACTTCCGCACAGATGCCGAAGCCCCGGCGCGTCAGGCGCAACTTGGCACACGTACTCCGGTTCTGCACCATAGCGGCAAGGATCTCGCTGCTGCGCTCCAGACACTGCGGGAGGTGGGGTTCGAGCGGCAGCTGGATGCCGCCGTCGGGCATGCCTTTCCCGGAAGCCGATTGGAAATAGCCGTCCACGACGGCCGGTTCAGCGTGGAGCTGCGGCAGCCGGGCATGCTGCGGCCCATGAAGGCTGCCGAGCTATCGGATGGGACCCTGCGGTTCCTTTTGCTGACAGCTGCGTTGCTGACCCCGCGACCGCCGGAGCTCATGGTCTTGAACGAACCCGAGACCAGCCTCCACGTTGACCTGATGCCGGCACTGGCCGGACTGATCGTCCAAGCCAGTGCCAACAGCCAGATGATCGTGGTGACCCACTCTGAAGCCTTGTTGACTGCTTTGCGGAGCAGCGGCGCCGCCCATGAACATGAGTTGTACAAGGACATGGGCGAGACCAGGATCAAGGGTCTGGGCCCGTTGGAGGGGCCGCTATGGAGTTGGCCCAAGCGCTGAAATCCGGCTCAGAAGGCAGAGCCTATGGATGTAAGCTCCTGCGGGGCGCTTCCGGCGTAACGGTTCTCAGGGCGTGCCAGCCCGTAGTGACCACGGAGCGTGGAGGCCGTGTACTCGGTCCGGAAAAGTCCACGCCGCTGAAGGATGGGGACCACCTGGTCCACGAAGACCTCCAAACCGGAAGGCAGCACGGGCGGCATGATGTTGAAGCCATCAGCGGCACCGGCAAAGAACCAGTCCTGGATAGCGTCGGCCACCTGTTCGGGCGTACCGGAGAACGTCCGGTGGCCGCGTCCGCCACCCAGGCGTCCAATCAGCTGCCGGACGGTGAGCTGTTCGCGCCTGGCCAGCTCCACAATGAGCGTGTAGCGGCTCTTGGCTCCCTCAATCTCGTCCTCTGAGGGCAGGTCGGCGGGGAGTTGGCGGTCCAAGGGAAGGTCCTCGGGGGACAAACGCAGTGCCTTGGCCAATTGTTCACGGGCGTACTCGGGCTTGATGAGCTGGTCCAGTTCCCGCTCGAGTTGGAGGGCTTCGGCCTCGGTGGAGCCGATCACTGGGACGATTCCGGGCAGGATCTTGATGCCTTCGGGGTCCCGTCCGGCCGCTGCGGTGCGGGCCTTGAGGTCTGAATAGAAGGCCTGGGCATCGTTCAGCGTCTGGTGGGCCGTGAAGACGGCTTCTGCGTACTGTGCTGCCAGGTTCTTACCGTTTTCCGAGGACCCGGCCTGCACCATCAAAGGGTGGCCTTGCGGGGAACGGGGCACGTTCAGGGGGCCACGGACGCGGAAGTGCTTTCCTTCGTGGTCGATAGTGCGGATCTTGGTGTCGTCACCCCAGACGCCATCGGCCTTGTCCGCCAGGACGGCGTCGTCTTCCCAGCTGTCCCACAGCTTCCGGGCCACTTCGATAAATTCGGCAGCTCGTTCGTATCGGACTGCGTGTGCGGGCTGATCGTCAACACCGAAGTTCCGCGCGGCATCCGGGCCGGCCGTCGTCACGACGTTCCACCCCGCACGGCCTCCGCTGACCCAATCAACGGAGGCATAGCGGCGGGCAAGATTGAAGGGATCGTTGTAGGTGGTGGACGCGGTAGCGATCAGGCCAATCTTCCGGGTCGCTGCTGCCAGTGCCGTCAGCAGCACTGTGGGCTCCAACTTCCCTGCCGGGCGCCGGCCTACCTCCCCGAACAGCACCGGGGAATCTGCGAAGAAGATGGAGTCCAGCTTTCCCCGTTCCGCTGTGCGGGCAAGGTGCTGGTAGTGCTCCACCTTGGTGGAGGCAAAAGGGTCGCTCTCGGGCAGGCGCCACGATGCCTCGTGGTGCCCTGTGCTCATCAGGAACGCGTTCAGGTGCAGCTGGCGGTCTGGCGGGGTCATGGTTCTCCTCGTGGTCAGGACGGGTTTCGGGCCGGTGTGTGGCAACTCAAGCACGGGTCCAACGGCCTCCGCCAGCAGTCCGACATGTCCCCGCAACAGCGCGAAACCGGGCTTCATGGCACGAAACGCGGCTCCATCAGGCGCCACGTGGGGCAACACAAAAACGGCCCCCGCGGCCGGAAGCGAACAGCGTAGCGCCAGCCGTCCGGCGTCGTACTTTTCGAACGTGACTGATAGCTCCATCACGAAAAGGCCATTCCGGCGCTGTTCCTGCCTCTCACGCGACTACCATTGGTAGGTGCTTTCGCCGATTACCGTCCGTCCCGCCCTGCCCGAAGACTACGACGCCGTTGCCCGCATTACGCAGGATTCTTACGTCACCGCGGGGTACTACGGTGACGCCGACCACCCGTACCTGCAGAAGCTTCAGGACGTGGCTGGACGCGCGGAGCACGCAGAGATCCTGGTGGCAGAGCGCAATGGCCAAATCATCGGCTCCGTCACCGCGGCACCTGCCGGCGGCGGTTTCTCCGACATCGGCCTCGAGGACGAACTGGAACTCCGAACCCTGGTAGTGGATCCGTCAGTCCAACGCTCCGGTGCGGGCAGGGCCCTGGTGCAGGCCGTGGTGGATCAAGCCAAAGCCATGGACGGTATCAAGGCAGTGTCCCTGACCACCGGTGCCACCTGGGAAAGTGCCAACGCCCTCTATGCACGTACCGGCTTTGACCGCGCACCGCACCGCGACTGGTTTGTGCCCGGCACCGACATAAAACTGTTCGTTTACCGGCTGGACCTTCCACAGTCATAAAGTTTCCTTCGTAAACGCCGGTCAAAGGACCGCGAAGCGACAGGAGGGCGCGGCATGCGCAAGACATTCGGCACGGGCTCGGTCTGGGAACAGACCCTTGGATACTCCCGGGCTGTCCAGGTGGACAACACCCTTTTCATTTCGGCGACGGCCGCCTCCGGACCTGATGGCATTGTGGGCGAGGACTTCTACTCGCAGACCAAGTACATCCTTGAAAAGCTCGGTGCTGTCCTGGAAGACGCCGGATTCTCCTACCAGGACGTCGTCCAGTCCAAGCTGTACCTGACGGACATCAGTAAGTGGGAGGACGCCGGCCGCGCCCACGGTGAAGTGTTCGGCGAGATCCGTCCCACGCTGTCCTTGGTGCACGTCCTGCCGTTCCTCGACCCGGAGATGTTGGTAGAGATCGAGCTGGTAGCGCAAAAGTCCGCGTAGCGCACAAATGCTACTTACTTGGGTCAGGCCGGGACGCCGTACCGGTGTTCCGGCCGGCCCGTGGTCCCGTAGCGCAACTGGATTTCGACGGCGCCATCGTCCGCCAGCGAGGACAGGTAGCGTTGCGCTGTGGCCCGGGAAACGCCAACGCGTTCCGCGACCTCGGCGGCTGAGTACTGCTCACCGGGAAGCAACGATTCCAGGACGGCCGCTTCGGTGGCGGAGCGGGGTTTGGCCGTAGGGGTGACGTCTCCGGGGATCAGGGAGCGTTTGGCCCGTTCAATGGTGCCCTGGTCAACGGCCGTCTGCTGCCCCAAAATCCGCCGATACCTGGCGTAGGAACGGAGCTGCTGGGACAGGGACTCAGCGGTGAAGGGCTTGAGCATGTACCCCAAAGCGCCGCGACGCAAAGCGACCTTGATGGATTGGGCGTCAGAGGCCGCCGTGAGCATGATGGCATCCACGTCCAGTTGGCCCAACAGATCCAGGCCGGAGCCGTCCGGGAGGTATACGTCCAGCAGCACCAGATCGGGGCGCAGGCTATGGATGGCCTGCAAAGCCTGGGACACCGACCCCGCCGGTGCCAAGGCCATGAAGCCGGCCACCGAATCCACGTAGGCGGCGTGGAGCCTTGCAACGTGGAAGTCGTCATCCACAATCAGCACGCGTAAATCCTCAGCCATTGCTGTCCTCCCTCAACGTCGAGTCGGTTCCGGTAATAC
>NZ_JABMCX010000030.1 GCF_013179505.1 Paenarthrobacter sp. CM16
TCTCCCTGACATCGTTTGGCTGGATGCTGACGCGAGCACCATGAGTCCCTCGGATTGGGATGAGGCGTTGGGCCGCTCAGTGGGCGTGTTCCTCAACGGCGACGGCATTCACGGACGCGACAACCAGGGACGGCGCATTACCGACGTCAACTTCCTGCTCTACTTCAATGCAGACCAGGACGAGGTAGGCTTCCGGATCCCGTCCGATGAGTACGCTCCGGCCTGGGACATCATGATCGACACCGCTGGTGAAGGCGCAGAGGCAGGCGTCGTCAAACCTGACCAGATCCTCATGGTCGGGGCAAAGTCACTGGTGGTGCTCCGTGCCCACAGCACTCCGGAGATTGAGCCCGACCATTCGGTGGCGGCCTCGTTGGCTGCGCTGACGCAAACGAGCACCCCGGAAACGGCATCCATCACGGCTCCGGCCGTGACGTCGCTGCCCTTCGACTACAAGGGCGAAGCACCGGCAAACGAGGAAACCGGAGAAGCTAAGAAGGCGGACTCATGAAAACGCCAGTCTCCACCTACCGGCTCCAGATCCGACCCGGGCTGACACTCCAGGACGCGGCGGAACTCACAGGCTACCTGCGCTCGCTCGGCATTGACTGGGTGTACTTGTCACCCATCCTGACGGCGGAGGAGGGCTCGGACCACGGTTACGACGTCACCGATCCTTCCACTGTGGACCCTGCACGCGGAGGTCCTGAAGGGCTCACGGCTTTGTCCAAAGCTGCCCGTGAGCAGGGTCTGGGCGTCCTTGCCGACATCGTGCCCAACCACATGGGCGTTGCCACACCCGGACAGAACTCCTGGTGGTGGCAGCTCCTGAAGGAAGGTCGCGGGTCCAAGTACGCCGAGGCCTTCGACGTCGACTGGGACTTCGGTGGCGGGAAGATCCGTATCCCGGTGCTGGGCAGCGACGACGACCTCGACCAACTCACTGTGGTGGATGGCGAACTGCACTACTACGATCACCGTTTCCCGTTGGCAGATGGCACCTACGGCCCAGGGGACAGCCCCCGGGACGTCCATGCCCGTCAGCACTACCAGCTCATGGGATGGCGCAGGGCAGATGCCGAACTGAACTACCGACGCTTCTTCGCCGTCAACACCTTGGCCGGGCTTCGGGTCGAGATCCCATGGGTCTTCGACGAGTCCCACCAAGAGATCGTGCGTTGGTTCCGTGAGGGCCTGGTGGACGGTCTCAGGATCGACCACCCGGACGGGCTCGCAGATCCTGAGGGCTACTTGTCGAGGCTGCGGGAAGCCACGGGCGGGGCATATCTTCTTGTCGAGAAAATCCTGGAACCGGGCGAACAATTGCCGGAAACCTTCGACTGTGAAGGTACCACCGGCTACGACGCCCTCGCCGATGTGGACCGGCTCTTTGTGGACCCCGCAGCGGAGGAATACCTCGACTCGCTCGATGCCAGGCTGCGGGATGCGGACGCCCC
The DNA here is from genome assembly GCF_013179505.1 of Paenarthrobacter sp. CM16. Classification (GTDB taxonomy): domain Bacteria; phylum Actinomycetota; class Actinomycetes; order Actinomycetales; family Micrococcaceae; genus Arthrobacter. Next base: position 1,458 of record NZ_JABMCX010000030.1, read on the forward strand.
GGCGGACTACGAGACCATGATCCACGGCACCAAGCGCCGCATCGCGGACGGCATTCTGAGGTCGGAAATCCTCAGGCTCGCACGCCTGGTACCACCGTCCATGGACTTGCCCGCGGACAAGGTGGCCGACGCCATCGCGGAAGTCATCTGCTGCTTCCCCATCTACCGCACCTATCTGCCCTACGGCGAGGACGTCTTGGTGGAATCCATCCACCGAGCCGCGGAAAGCCGTGCGGATCTCAAGGATGTGCTGGAAGACCTGACCCCGCTGCTGCTTGATTCCTCCGGTGCATTGGCCCAGCGGTTCCAGCAGACCTCCGGCATGGTCATGGCCAAGGGTGTGGAGGACACGGCCTTCTTCCGTTACACCCGTCTGGGGACACTGACGGAGGTGGGTGCCGATCCCACCGAATTCGCTGTTTCCAGTGAGGTCTTCCATGAGCGCATGGTCCGCCGACAGCAGGCCTTGCCTCTGTCCATGACCACGCTGAGCACCCATGACACCAAACGAAGCGAGGACGCCCGGGCGCGTATATCGGTCATTTCCGAGGCCGTCCCGGAGTGGGAACTTTTCCTCGGGACGGTCCAGGAGTTGGCCCCGATTCCAGATGGCCCGTTGGCCGCGCTGGTGTGGCAGTCAATTGTTGGTGCATGGCCGGCAGACCGGGGACGGCTGCAGTCGTATGCCCTGAAGGCGGCGCGTGAAGCCGGGAATTCCACCAACTGGACCGACCCCGACCAAGAGTTCGAGCGTCACCTGGCTGCCGCCGTCGACTCCGTTTTTGATGTGCCTGAGGTTGCAGCGGCGCTGGCTAATTTCGTAGCGGAGCTTGAACCGTATGGGACCTCCAATTCGTTGTCAGCCAAGCTGATCCAGCTGACCATGCCCGGTGTTCCCGACGTCTACCAAGGCTCGGAGTTCCGGGACGGTTCCCTGACCGACCCGGACAACAGGCGCCCTGTTGACTTCCAAGCCCGGATGTCTGCGTTGGAAGAGCTGGACAAGGGGGCCTCGCCGTCATTCACCGACGAAGCCGCCAAGTTGTTGGTGGTGTCCCGTGCCCTCAGGCTGCGGCGCGACCGGCCCGAGCTGTTCGGCGGCTATGTGCCGGTAGTAGCGCAAGGTTCCGCGGCCGGTCACGTAGTGGCTTTCGACCGCGGCGCCGAAGGACGCGGTGCCCTCACCGTTGCCACGCGCCTGCCCAAGCGTCTTGCCGGGGACGGCGGGTGGCGGGACACGTCAATCGAGGTGTCCACCACCGTCAGGGACGAACTCACGGGCGCTACCTATGATGCCGGCACCATCCCCCTGGTGACGCTCCTTGATAAGTACCCTGTGGCCCTGCTGGTGCCAACGGACTAACGCACGTCATCACAACCATCGCTGCAACGCACGCTTGAACACGCATAAGGGAGCATGATGCTGGAGCACGCTGCTGGAAAAAACCGCTACGACGTCTGGGCGCCGAACGCTGATTCGGTCCGGCTTCTTGCCGATGGGCGCGAGTACACCATGGAACAACACCACGACGGCGCCGCGCCCGGTTGGTGGCGGGCGCCGGCTGAGGCGGCCGGTCAGGAAGGCGACGGTGTGCCGTACGGGTACATCGTCGATGGCGAAGGGCCGTTCCCGGATCCGCGCTCGCGGCGCCAACCGGACGGCGTTCACGGGTTGTCCGCCACGTTTGATCCCTCCGCCCATCAGTGGCAGGACTCAGGCTGGAAGGGCCGGCAACTCAAGGGGGCTGTCATCTATGAACTGCACCTGGGCACCTTCACCCCTGAGGGCACCTTGGATGCAGCCGCCGGCAAGCTGGACTACCTGGTGGACCTGGGTGTGGACTTCATCGAGCTGCTGCCGGTCAACGGTTTCAACGGAGTCCACAACTGGGGTTACGACGGCGTTCTCTGGTACGCCGTCCACGAGCCCTATGGCGGCCCGGCTGCGTACCAGCGATTCGTTGATGCCGCGCACGCCGCTGGCTTGGGAGTCATCCAGGATGTTGTGTACAACCACCTTGGACCGAGTGGGAACTACCTGCCCAAATTCGGTCCCTACCTGAAGGCGGGGGAGGGCAACACCTGGGGTGACTCGGTCAATCTGGACGGACCTGGATCAGACGATGTTCGCCGCTACATCCTCGAAAACGCCGCCATGTGGCTTCGGGACTATCACGTGGACGGACTGCGTCTTGATGCTGTTCATGCCTTGCGCGACGAGCGCGCCGTGCACATCCTCGAGGAGTTCGGAGCACTGGGGGATGAAATCGAGGCGGAGACGGGAATTCCCCGGACCATGATCGCGGAATCGGACCTGAACAATCCGCGGCTCATCTACCCGCGCAAGGACAACGGTTATGGGCTCGAGGGCCAATGGAGCGACGACTTCCACCACGCAGTGCACGTCAACCTGAGCGGGGAGACCACCGGCTACTACGCGGACTTTGACTCCCTTGCCGTCCTGGCGAAGGTCCTGGAGCACGGCTTCCTTCATGATGGCAGCTACTCCAGCTTCCGGGGACGACACCATGGCAGGCCAATCAGGCACGACCTCGCCCACCCGTCCGCACTGGTGGTGTGCCTGCAGAACCACGACCAAATCGGCAACCGGGCAACCGGTGATCGGCTCACTGCGTCGTTGTCCTACGGAAAGCTGGCTATCGGTGCTGTGCTGACCATGACGTCCCCCTTCACGCCCATGTTGTTCATGGGCGAGGAGTTCGGGGCTTCCACTCCCTGGCAGTTCTTCACCTCCCACCCGGAACCTGAGCTTGGAAAGGCTACGGCGGAGGGGCGGATCAAGGAGTTCGAACGCATGGGATGGGACCCCGCTGTGGTGCCCGACCCGCAGGACCCGGAAACGTTCCAGCGTTCCAAGCTCAAATGGGACGAAGCCGGTGAAGGCGATCACGGGCGCTTGCTGCAGTTGTACAGGGATTTAGCACAGCTGCGCCGGAATACTCCGGAGCTGGTTGAGGGCGGCTTCGAGGCGACATCCGTTGAGTTCGACGACGACGAACACTGGCTTCAGTTCTCCCGCGGAAAGGTCCGGGTGGTCTGCAACTTCGGGGACGAAGCTCTCGAGACCCCGCTGAGCGGCTCGGTGTTGCTGGCTACCGACAACAAAGCAGCCCTGGAAGATGGTACGTTGACGCTTCCCGGCGGTAGCGCCGCCGTCGTGCGCGTCCACTAAGCCTGTCCAACGGGGGTGACGGCGCCCACATGGCGGACACCGCCGTCGCCCCCGTTTGTGCAGTGGCAGGATGGTACGTATGACTTATTCGGCTGCGGAAAACCGCTACGAAACCATGCCCTACCGCCGCGTCGGACGCAGTGGACTGAAGCTCCCCGCAATCTCGCTGGGCCTCTGGCACAACTTCGGCGACGACAAACGATTCGACGAACAGCGCGCCATCCTGCGTCGTGCCTTCGACCTCGGCGTGAACCACTTCGACCTCGCCAACAACTACGGACCGCCGGACGGATCAGCGGAGACCAACTTCGGGCGTCACTTGAAGGACGACTTCAAGCCGTACCGTGACGAACTGGTGATCTCCACCAAAGCCGGCTACTACATGTGGCCCGGCCCTTACGGCGAGTGGGGGTCCCGTAAGTACCTGATCTCCAGCCTCGACCAGTCGCTGGAGCGGATGGGCCTGGAGTATGTGGACATTTTCTACAGTCACCGACCCGATCCCGAGACACCCCTGGAAGAGACCATGGGTGCGTTGGACTACGCGGTCCGGTCCGGCAAGGCCCTCTATGCCGGTATCTCCTCCTACACTCCTGAGCAGACGCTCGAAGCTGCACGGATCCTCAAGGAACTCGGAACCCCGCTGCTCATCCACCAGCCCAGCTACTCCATGCTGAACCGCTGGACAGAGAACGGCTCGCCCAACCTCTACGAAGCACTGGACCAAGTGGGTGCCGGTTCCATCGCGTTCTCGCCTCTGGCCCAGGGAATGCTCACCAACCGGTACCTCAACGGTGTTCCGGCCGACTCCCGTGCAGCAAAGGAACGGTTCCTTTCGGAGTCCGCGTTGACCGAAGACAAATTGGACCGCGTACGGGGACTGAACGCCATTGCCGAGGGGCGTGGGCAGACGCTCGCGCAGATGGCCATTGCGTGGATCCTGCGCGACCAGCCCAAGGGCTCGCCCGTCACCTCTGCGCTGGTTGGTGCTTCCAGCGTGGCGCAGCTCGAGGACACCCTCAGCGCAATCAACAACCTGAAGTTCACCACCGATGAGCTGACCGCGATTGACGAATTCGCCGTGGAATCGGACATCAACCTGTGGGAGCAGAAGTAGCTTCCATGGACTGACACAAACAGCGGGGGCCGGCAGGGAACAAAACCGGCTCCCGCTGTGTTGGTTACAATGCAAGTGTGCGCCGAATGGCGCCGTGCCATTCAGCCGTGCCCTGGACTCAGTCAGGATGCGCCTGGCACCTGAGGTTATTTCTCAAAAGGAGTTCCGTGTCTTCACATCCGATTCGTGTTGCCATTGTCGGCGTAGGTAACTGCGCCGCATCGTTGGTCCAAGGTGTTCAGTACTATCGCGACGCTGACCCCAAGGCCACGATCCCGGGTCTGATGCACGTGGAGTTCGGCAAGTACCACGTCAACGACGTCCAGTTCGTTGCTGCTTTCGACGTCGATAGCAAGAAGGTTGGGCTGGACCTCGCGGACGCCATCGGTGCCAGCGAAAACAACACCATCAAGATCGCCGACGTTCCCGCCACGGGTGTGACTGTTCAGCGCGGCCACACCTTGGATGGTTTGGGTAAGTACTACCGCGAAACGATCGTTGAAGCTTCGGAAGAAGCCGTTGACATTGTCGCCGCTCTCCGCGAAGCCAAGGCCGACGTCATGGTCTGCTACCTGCCCGTTGGCTCGGACCAGGCTGCAAAGTTCTACGCCCAGTGCGCCATCGACGCCGGCGTTGCTTTCGTCAACGCACTGCCCGTCTTCATTGCAGGCACCAAGGAGTGGGCTGACAAGTTCACCGAAGCCGGTGTCCCGATTGTTGGCGATGACATCAAGAGCCAGATCGGTGCCACCATCACGCACCGCGTCATGGCCAAGTTGTTCGAAGACCGCGGTGTCACCTTGGACCGCACGTACCAGTTGAACGTCGGCGGCAACATGGACTTCAAGAACATGTTGGAGCGCGACCGCCTTGAGTCCAAGAAGATCTCCAAGACCCAAGCTGTTACGTCCAACGTTGAAGCTGAGCTGCACGCCGATGACGTCCACATCGGACCGTCCGACTACGTTGCCTGGCTCGATGACCGCAAGTGGGCCTTCGTACGCCTTGAAGGCCGCAACTTTGGCGATGCCCCCGTTTCCCTCGAGTACAAGCTCGAAGTCTGGGACTCCCCGAACTCCGCCGGCGTGATCATCGACGCCATCCGCGCTGCGAAGATCGGCCTGGATCGCGGCATCGGCGGCCCGCTGCTCTCCGCTTCGAGCTACTTCATGAAGTCCCCGCCGGAGCAGTTCAACGACGACCTCGCCCGCGACAAGGTTGAAGCCTTCATCCGCGGCGACATCGAACGCTAAACGTTCCTTCACGCCAGGCGCCCCTGTATTCCGATACGGGGGCGTTTGTCGTATCCCGGACCCTCTATCAGGTCCCGCGGGTTTTGGCGCGTCCCTCTTTCAGGTCCCGCGGGTTTGGGCGCGTCCCTCTTTCAGGTCCCGCGGGTTTGGGTGGGTCCCTCTATCAGGTCCCGCGGGTTTGGGTGGGTCCTTCTTTCAGGTCCCGGGGGTTTGGGTGGCTCCCTCTTTCAGGTCCCGCGGGTTTGGGTGTGTCCCTCTATCAGGTCCCTGGCTCTACATTGCTTCGCAGCAAAGACTTCGTTGACATGTCCCAGGGACTCGACCTCTGCTTACAACCGTTCGTTTTCGGCCAAGATTGTCTGGTGTTCCCCGCGCCACAAGCCCCCGATCATCGGGTACCGGATCCGGGTCGGGACTCCCGCGTCCTCCGGGTGCCGGCGCAGGCACGAGCCCGTTCCTAAAAGTACTGCCCATCCTCGATTTTTTAGCTACCTGCTTCGCCGATCGATTCGCGGACAAATGCAGCCACAGATCCCCAACGGGCAGCGGCTTCAAATATTCACAAACTGCAGCCTCCCATCAAGCCGGCCGGCTCGGGAAACAGTGCAGCCGTAACCCGTCCAAGCCCGGGGGTTGTGGGAGGGGGTTGGGTTGGTGCCCGGGGGTTGTGGGAGGGGATTGGGTTGGTGCCCGGGGGTTGTGGGAGAGGGTTGGGTTGAAGCCCGAGGGATGTGGGAGGGGGTTGGGTTGAAGCCCGAGGGATGTGGGAGAGGGTCAGAATAGGCCCGTGGGTTGACCTTCGGCGTCCACGTCCATGCGCATGGCGGCCGGTTCCTTGGGCAGCCCGGGCATGGTCATGACAGCGCCGGTCAACGCGACAATGAACCCGGCGCCGGTCTTGGGGATCAGCTCGCGGACGTGCACTGTGAAACCTTTGGGCGCCCCCAGCCTGGAGGCATCGTCCGTGAATGAGTACTGTGTCTTGGCCATGCAGACGGGAAAGTCCTGCCAGCCGTTCTTCTCGATCTCGGCAAGGCGCCTGAGGGCAGGAACCGAGAATTCGACGCCGTCGGCCCCGTAGATTTCCTGCACGATGGTCCGGATCTTCTCCTCCACAGGCAGCTCCAGCGGGTAGAGATGGTGGAAGTCCGACGGCGAGGACAGGGCCGCTGCCACCTTTGTGGCAAGCTCGTCACCACCGTCGCCCCCTCCGCCCCGGCCCCAGACATCGGCGACGGCGGCTTCCACGCCTTCCGCCGCGCACCAAGCGAGCAGCCATTCCAGTTCCTCGGGGGTGTCCGTGGCGAATTTGTTGATGGACACGATGGGGGAGATGCCGAACTTCGAGACGTTCCGGACGTGTCTCCGGAGGTTCTCCACTCCGGCAGCCACGGCCTCTACGTTCGGCTGGCTGAGTTGGTCCTTGGGGACCCCGCCCTGCATCTTGAGGGCACGGATGGTGGCAACAACCACGACGGCGGATGGGGCCACCTCGTCGATTCTCGCCTTAATGTCCATGTACTTCTCAGCGCCGAGATCGGCTCCGAACCCGGCTTCAGTGACCACGATGTCGGCCAGCTGCATGGCCGTGCTGGTGGCTATGAGTGAGTTGCAGCCATGGGCGATGTTGGCGAACGGGCCACCGTGGACCAACGCCGGCGTTCCTGCGATGGTCTGGACCAGGTTGGGCTTGATGGCATCCTTCAACAGCATGGTCAGGGCACCCTCTACGCCAAGGTCCGAAACTGTGACCGGTGCGCGATCATAGGTGTAACCAAAAGTGATCCGGCCGAGCCGTGCGCGGAGGTCGTCCAGGTCCTTGGCCAGGCAGAACACCGCCATGATTTCGGACGCGACAGTGATGTCAAAGCCGTCCTGTCTGGGCACGCCCTGCACAGGTCCGCCGAGACCGATGACCACTTCCCGCAGCGCGCGGTCGTTCATGTCCAGCACCCGTTTGAAGGTCATGCGCCGGGGATCGATGCCGAGTTCGTTGCCTTGGAAAATGTGGTTGTCCACCAGCGCCATGAGGGCGTTGTTGGCGGACGTGATCGCATGGAAGTCGCCGGTGAAATGCAGGTTGATGTCATCCATCGGCAGCACTTGGGAGTATCCGCCGCCGGTGGCTCCTCCCTTCATGCCCAGGATGGGACCGAGGGAGGGCTCGCGAAGGGCAATCATCACCTTGTGTCCTGCCCGGGCCAAGGAGTCCGCAAGGCCTACGGTGGTGGTTGACTTGCCTTCACCTGCCGGGGTGGGGGACATTGCCGAGACCAGCACCACTTTGCCGGAGGACTTGCCCGCAGGAAAGACCAGCTTGGCCGGATTGATCTTGGCCTTGTAGGGCCCGTACAACTCAAGGGCGTCCACGGGTATGCCCGCCTGTTGGGCGATGTCCACAATGGGCAGGATGGTGGCGTTGCGGGCAATCTCAAGATCCGACATGACCTTGTCTTCAGACATCATTGTCCTTCGGCTGGTTGTCCCCGCAGCGGGCTTGGTGCTGCAGGCGTTGGTTCGCTGTGCGCGTCAATCTACCAGTCCCTGCTGGTGATCCGGCGAAGACTCAGCGCCGGGGAACCAACAGGCCGCCTACTGCTTCGCGGTAGCTTTCCAGGGTGATGGCTGCCGTCCGCTGCCATCCGAAGGACTCGGCATGGGTGGCAGCCAACCGGCCCATGTCTTCCCGTGTCTGGACGTCGTCGTAGAGGTCCTCCAGCGCGTCTGCCCAATCAGAGGGGTCGTGCCCGTCCACCAGCATGCCGGTGCGGCCGTCGGAAATGGCGCGGGAGAGGCCGCCGACGTTAGTGGCCACTACGGGTGTACCGCACGCCTGTGCTTCCAAGGCCACCAAACCGAATGATTCGCTGAAGGAGGGCATTACCACCACGTCTGCGGAGCGGAACCAGCTGGCCAGCTCCGGAGCCACAACCGGCGGCCGGTGCGTGACGACGTCGGCCAGCCCGGCGTCTTCGATGATGTGCTGGAGGTTGAAGTCCTTGGCCCCGCTGAGCGAACCCAAAATTGTCATTTCAAGATCGATGTCCGGCCGGCGCTTGCGGAGGATTCCCGCGGCCTTGACAAAAACCTGCGGTCCTTTGAGCCGTTGGATCCTGCCGGCGAAGAGGATATGGAAGCTGTCCGGCCTGACACCCCGCAGGGAACGTGACTTCCGCCGGAAGGATGGCGTAAATACTTTGAGGTCCACGCCGGGCGGGGCGACGTCGATCCTGTCGAGATCGGCCCCGTAATGGGAAACCAGCTCTTCGGCTTCGGCAGGAGTGTTGGCCACCAGCCGGGCCGCGCCATCGACGATCCGCTGCTCACCCTCTTCACGCCGACGGGGCTCGGGCCGCTCACCGGATTCCAGGACGAGGTTTTTGACCTTGGCCATGGTGTGCATGGTGTGCACCAGGGGAACACCCCAGAGCTGGGACAGTTCAAGTCCCGCCACACCGGAAACCCAATAGTGGGAATGGATGGCGTCGTAGCGGCCGTGCAGTTGGCTTCCACGGATCCGGTCGATTTGTTCCACCATCTGGTGCAGGAGGGCGGGCAGCTCTTCCTTGGGCACTTTATGGCGCGGTCCCGCCATGACGTTATGGACGCAGACGCCCGGCCCGGGATGTTCGACGGCGGCCTGGCCGGCTTTGGTGGACCGGGTGAAGATTTCGACTTCCACGCCGGATTCCGCGAGTGCCATGGCCAAGGCCCGCACGTAGACGTTCATCCCACCGGCGTCTCCGGCTCCTGGCTGTTCCATGGGGGAGGTGTGCAAGGACAGGAACGCCACCCGACGGATCAACGGCACCGCATTCCTCCTGACACTTCCCAGCAAACAGCAAACAGCAAACACGCCTTTGCCCTGCAGAAAACACTACTCCTGCTGATCCAAGCCATCCCACGGCAACCCGGCTATGTGGACAAGACTGCTACCGTGGCGCCTGTGAGCCAAGAACAGACTTTCGACATCCGCAAAGCCACCCCTGAAGACTGGCCCGGGATCTGGGCCATCCTGGAACCGGTGATCCGCGCCGGTGAGACCTTCACCTGGGACCGCGACACCGCAGAAGAAGCAGCCCGGAGCAAATGGACCAAGGAAGCCCCCGGCCAGACGTTCGTAGCTGTGGGCAAGGACTCAGGCGACATCCTGGGAACAGGGGAGTTCCACGCCAACCAGGCCGGAGGCGGCAGCCACGTGGCCAACGCCGGGTACATGGTGGGAGCCAACAACTCGGGGCAGGGAATTGCCCGCGCACTCTGTGCCTATTCATTGAGCGAAGCCAAGGCAGCAGGCTTCTACGCCATGCAGTACAACGCCGTGGTGGAAAGCAACGTCCGGGCGGTGTGGCTGTGGCAGTCCATGGGCTTCCGGATATTGGCCACGGTGCCTGAAGCGTTCGATCACCCGGAAATCGGGTACGTCGGCCTGCACGTCATGTACCGGAAGCTGTAGCTCCCCACAACCTTTGCAGTTCGTGAAATGCGGCCTCGTATCCGGCCAGCAGCTGCTCTCCCAGCGCCTCCGAACCAATCAACGGATGCGCCGCGAACGCCCCGACGGCCGCACTGCGCTCGCCGTGCACCACTGCTCTGATCGTCAGTCGCTCCACCTCCTTGACGTGCTGCATCAGCGTGAGGAACTGCCCGCCGGGCCGTTCTTGTGCAAGCGGCCACGCGCCGTCGTCCGTCACCTCGCAGGGAACCTCGACGACGGCGTCCGCCGGCAAACCGGGCACCGCCACCTCGGCAACAGGCCCGGCAAGCGACACCGGGGCGTTGGGCACGTTCAGAATCAGCCGGGCAGGACCACCGCCGGACAACGCCCGCATTACGGACAACGCCACGCGCTCATAGCCGCCGCCTGCGAGATCGGCCTCGTACCGTTGCTCGCCTTGGGCGCGGGCCTCTGCCAGGTAGCCTTCCTCACGGGACCTGCGGGCGCTGTCCCACAACTCAAAGGCGTGCGGGGCCTGGACCAGGGCAGGGTAGAGGGAACTCTGCTGGTGGTGGATGGAGGTCCCCCGTGTTTCGCGTTGCCTCCGGATGGCGTCGGTGGCTTGCGTCGTTTGGTAGTAGTAGTACAGGTATTCGTTGGGCAGGCAGCCGAGCTGGAGCAGGGTGTGCTGCCCGAACAACCTGCCTTCTTCCATGGACTCGAGCGCAGCGTGGTCGGCGAGCAGCCCTGGCAACAGGTCCTGCCCGCCGGGAGCCAGCCGATAGAGCCAGCCGAGGTGGTTCAGCCCGAAGTAGCCCACGCCGTCGAGCTTTCCTTCGGCCAGCGGCGAGCCGGCAGCCCGCGCCGCCCGCTGGACCAGGCCGCTTGCGGAATCGCAGATGCCGATGACCTTCCGCCCCAACACTGGTACCAAAGCCTCCGTGACCATGCCGGCGGGATTGGTGAAATTGATGAGCCAGGCCTCGGGGCAATGCTGCCGCATCGCTTCGGCGAGTTCCAGCATGCGGGGGATCGAACGGAGCGCGTACGCGATCCCGCCGGCGCCCGTGGTTTCCTGTCCGAGCAAGCCCAAGTCCAATGCCACGCGTTCGTCGGAGATCCTCCCCGCAGTGCCGCCCGGCCGGATGGCCGCAAACACCATGTCCGTTCCGGTGAGAGCCTCGTGCAGGTCGGTGGACACCACGACGACGGGCGGGGAACCGTCCGCGGCGGGCATGTCCCGTATGACGGCCTCAATAGCTGCCAGCCGCTCGGCGTCCACATCGAAGAGCACCAACTCCTCCACCAGGCCGGCGAAGGGGCCCGTGCACAAGGCCCGGTAGACAAGGGGTACCCGGAAGCCGCCGCCACCGGCGATCATGAGCCGCATGACCCGAGTCTATGCACGCCTCCCCATCTATGCAGCCCGGTAAGGTGCAGCGTAGTCTGCGGTGCATGGACGCTATGCCCCAGCGACGCTTTGATCCCCTTGCTTCCATACGGTCCGACGGGGAGCAACACTGCGACCTCCTCCTGACAGGAACGGTTTTCCAGGACATCATCTTCACGGGCCTGCCCCACTCGCCCGAACCCGGCACGGAGATCTGGAGCGAGGGCATGGGAAGCTGCCCCGGCGGGGTGGCCAACCAAGCCATCGCTGCTGCCCGGCTGGGCCTGCGCACCAATCTCGCCGCCACCTTCGGGGACGATGGCTACGGAGACTACAACTGGCAGATCCTCGAAAGCCAGGAACACGTGGACCTCTCACTTTCGAGGAAGGTTCCGGGCTGGCACTCACCCGTGACCGTATCCCTCTGCGTGAACCAGGACAGGTCCATGGTCACCCACGGACATCCGGCGCCCATCAGTTCTTCGGAGCTCATGGGCAAACCGCCCAGGGCGCTCGCCGCCGTCGCTGACCTGGGTGAAGAACTGGAGCCGTGGATGCTCGCGGCAAAGGAAAGCGGCACCAAACTTTTCGGTGTGGTGGGTTGGGACCCCACAGGGGAGTGGTCCGAACGGCGGCTGGACTTACTGGAAAACTTCCATGCCTTCCTGCCCAATGCGCCCGAAGCCATGGCCTTCACCGGCAAAGCGGACCCGTGGGCTGCGCTGTACTCCCTGGCAGACCGCGTTCCCGTGGCCGTGGTGACGCTCGGACCCCAAGGCGCGGTTGCAGTGGACTCCGAGACCGGCGAGGAAGAATGGGTGCCCTCCCTCCCGGTCTCGGCCTACGACCCCACAGGCGCGGGCGACTGCTTTGGGGCGGCCTTCATAGTGGGTTGCCTGGCGGGGTGGAGGTTGGGGGACCGGCTTCGCTTCGCCAACCTGTGCGCCTCACTGGCAGTCCAGGAAGTGGGTGGCTCACTGGCGGCTCCGGGATGGGGTGACATCGCGGACTGGTGGCAGCGGGCCAATGCGCGGAAGGAACGGCAGTCCAGCCAGTGGCTGCGGCGCTTCGCGTTCCTGGAACCGATCGTCAAGGATATCCCGGCCGAAGCCCAGCGACGTGCCCGGGCCACGATCGCGCATTTGTCGGACGCACAGTAGCGACGCACAGTGGCGAAGCACAGGAAGGGCCGGCAGTTAACCCGAATTCACCGGCCCTACTAGAATCTCTAGGGTGACTTACGAAGCAGCTGCAGATATCGGTATCGGGTCGAAAGCCTCCATAGCAAAATCGGCGGTGCTGGAACGCTCCGCCATCATTGACCTCGAAGCCGTGCGGCACAACGTTCGTCAATTCGTCGGCATCGCCTCCCCGGCAGCTGTCATGGCCGTGGTCAAGGCTGACGCTTATGGCCACGGAGCCGTCCAAGTGGCCCGCGCAGCGCTCGACGCCGGGGCGGCCTGGTTGGGTGTGGCGCACATTTCCGAGGCGCTCGCCTTGCGCGCCGCCGGTGTGGATGCGCCCTTGCTGGCTTGGCTGCACACCCGTGAGAGTAACTTCCAGGCAGCAGTAGCCGCCGGTGTCGACGTCGGAATTTCCGGCTGGGAGCTGGACGCCGTGGTAGCGGCAGCCCGCGAACAGGAACGGCCCGCGCGCGTTCATTTGAAGGTAGACACCGGGCTGGGTCGTAACGGTTGCACCATTGCCGACTGGGACCAGTTGGTGGGTCAAGCCATGGACTACCAGGACCAAGGCCTGCTGCGCGTGGTGGGCATCTTCTCGCACCTCGCCGTGGCAGATGAGCCGCACCGTCCCGAAACCGATGAACAGCTGGCAGTATTCCGTGAGGCAATCGCCATGGCTGAGGACGCCGGTGTGGACACTGAAGTCCGTCACATCGCCAACACCCCGGCCACGCTGTCCCGCCCGGACTCCCACTTCGACCTTGTCCGCGTAGGCCTTGGCATCTACGGATTGTCGCCGTTCGAAGGGGCAACGTCCGCGGAACTTGGGCTGCATCCGGCCATGACGGTCCGGACCCTGCTGTCCAACTGCAAGAAGGTCCCCGAAGGCCAGGGCGTTTCCTACGGACTCAACTACCGAACCAGCCAGGAAAGCACACTGGGCCTGGTGCCGTTGGGTTACGCGGACGGTGTCCCCCGCATTGCCACCGGAGGTCCTGTGAGGGTGGACGGAACCAATTACTCGGTGGTAGGCAGAATTGCCATGGACCAGATGGTGATCGACCTGGGACCGGTGTCCCCTGAAAAGGCGGCAGGCCTCAAGGGTGCCGAAGCCGTCATGTTCGGCAACGGTGCAGACGGAGGCCCTACGGCTGACGACTGGGCCGCGGCCGCGGGCACCAACAACTACGAAATCGTCACCCGCATCAGCCCCAGGGTGCCACGCAGCTACGTCAACGAGCTGCCCGCCCCGGCCGATGCCCACAGCGCAGCAAGGACGGCAGCGCTATGAGCGAAGCCCAGTGGGAGCGGACGCTCAAGGTCACGACGGCGGAGCAGACGCATGCGCTCGCAGCAGCATTGGGTGGGGTACTTGAAGCCGGGGATCTCCTGGTCCTGACCGGCGAGCTGGGTGCGGGTAAGACGACGTTCACCCAAGGGCTGGGCGAAGGCCTTGGGGTGCGTGCGGGCATCATTTCACCCACGTTCGTGTTGGTACGGATCCATCCCAACCTTGCCGATGGCCCGCGACCCGGAGGCCCGGATCTGGTCCATGTGGATGCCTACCGGCTGGATTCGTCAGCGGAGATCGATGACATCGATCTGGAGAACACCATGGACACTGCCGTTACCGTAGTGGAGTGGGGCCGGGACCGGGTGGAGCACCTCTCGGACAGCCGTTTGGAGATTGACCTGCACCGGTCGGTCGGCGGGGCGGTCGCGGCAAACCCGGCAGCCCCGGCAACCCCAACGGACGGCGACGTCCTGGACTTCGACACCGATGACGACGACGAACCCCGCACCCTTGATTTCCGTGGTTACGGTCCCCGCTGGGCTGAGGTTCCGCGGGTCCTGGAAGCCCCATCACCAGAGAAAGGCAACTAATGCTGATCCTGGCAATAGACACCTCGGCCGTGGCAAGCGCCGCACTGATTTCCAATGACGCCATGGAGAGCGTGGTGGATTCCTTCGCCACCGAAGACACCCGCAGCCATGCTGAAGTCCTGGCGCCCGGGATCGAAAAACTCCTGGCCGGAGCCGGAGTTACGGGTGCGGATATCGATGCGATTGTCGCCGGGGTTGGACCGGGCCCGTTTACGGGTCTGCGCTCCGGCATTGCGACTGCGCGAACCCTGGCCTTCGTCTGGAACAAACCGTTGTACGGACTCATGAGCCTGGATGCGATCGCCTTGGAGGTGGCGGAGTCCACTGCTGCCACTCCTGAATTCCTGGTGGCCACGGATGCGCGGCGCAAAGAGGTTTACTGGGCCCGCTACACGCTGGCACAGGATCAGCTTCCCGAGCTCGTGGACGGCCCCCATGTTGGTTTCGCCTCCGAACTTCCGGACTTGCCGGTGTTTGGTGCAGGCGCAGGCTTGTATGCCGATGTCCTTAAGGCGAATGAGGACTTTGCCGCCACCCAGCCTGACGCGGCCGCACTGGGCCAGTTCGCTTTGGCCAGACTCACTGCGGGGCAGGCCTTGTTGGACTCCACCCCGCTGTACCTGAGGGAGTCCGACGCCCAGGTACCCGGGCCACGTAAGCGCGCGCTGTGAGGGAGCGGAAACTGTGAAATTCCCACCCAAGCCTGAACTCGCAGGGGTTCGCCTCCGCGACATGACCGAGGCCGACATCCCTGCGGTGGAGACCCTGGAGCGCCGGTTGTTTCCGGTGGATGCGTGGCCCTTGCAGATGTTCTTCGATGAACTGGCCCAGCCTGAAACCCGTCGCTATGTGGTGGCCGAGGTCGCCGGGGAGATCGTGGCGTATGCCGGGTTGATGTGCATTGAGCCGATCGCGGATGTCCAGACGATCGCCGTCGTGCCTGAATTCGAAGGAAAGGGCATTGGCTCCGCCGTCCTGACCGAACTCATCGATGAAGCACGGCGCCGCCGCGCGGCCGATGTCCTCCTGGAGGTGCGGGCGGACAACCCCCGCGCCCAGCAGTTGTACCTGCGCTTCGGCTTCGAACAGATCCACGTCCGTCCCCGCTATTACCGGGACGGCACGGATGCCCTGATCATGCGGCTTGAACTGAACAAACCCCACGAAGGAGCTACAGCGTGAGCGGCGCTTATCCGGAACACCCCAAGCAGCCTTTGGTGCTTGGCATCGAGTCCTCGTGCGACGAGACCGGTATAGGGATCGTGCGGGGCAACACGCTGCTCACCAACACGGTGTCCTCGTCCATGGAGGAGCATGTACGTTTTGGCGGCGTCATCCCGGAGATCGCTTCCCGCGCGCACCTGGACGCCTTTGTGCCCACCTTGCAGGAGTCGCTGCAGGAGGCTGGTGTGACGTTGGATGAAATTGATGCCATCGCCGTCACTTCGGGTCCGGGGCTCGCAGGCGCACTGATGGTAGGTGTTTGTGCTGCCAAGGCCTTGGCCGTCGCTACCGGCAAGCCGCTCTACGCCATCAACCATTTGGTGGCGCACGTTGGGGTGGGTCTCCTTGATCGCACGTCGGCGCAGGATGGCAAGCCCGACGCCGGTGCTGCCGCCGGCCTGGGTGCCGGCACGTTGCCGGAAAATCTCGGCGCACTGTTGGTCTCGGGTGGGCACACGGAGATTCTGCGCATCAGGAGCATCACTGACGACGTGGAGTTGCTGGGTTCAACCATCGACGACGCCGCAGGCGAAGCCTACGACAAGGTGGCGCGCATCCTCGGCCTCGGGTACCCGGGTGGACCTGCCATTGACAAACTGGCACGCCAGGGCAATCCCAAGTCAATCCGTTTCCCCCGGGGCCTCTCGCAGCCGAAGTACATGGGAACGGCCGAAGAGAAGGGCCCGCACCGTTATGACTGGTCTTTCAGCGGCTTGAAGACAGCCGTGGCCCGGTGCGTTGAACAGTTTGAGGCCAGGGGTGAGGAAGTGCCCGTGGCAGACATTGCGGCGGCTTTCCAGGAAGCCGTGGTGGACGTGATCAGTTCCAAGGCCGTCCTGGCCTGCAAGGAACATGGCATTACCGATGTCCTTCTCGGTGGAGGAGTGGCAGCGAACTCGCGGTTGAGGGAACTGACCGGGCAACGCTGTGCTTCGGCAGGGATCAGGCTCCACGTCCCACCCCTAAACCTGTGCACTGACAATGGTGCCATGGTGGCGGCCCTCGGTGCGCAGTTGATCATGGCAGGTGTTGGGCCGAGCGGAATTGGCTTTGCCCCCGATTCCTCCATGCCGGTCACGACGGTGTCAGTACCGGCCTAGCGTGGGGAGTTAAGCGTCCGGACCCTTGCGCATCTGCTGTACGAGGTCCATGACAACTGCCTGCAGGTCTCCGTCGTGCTCGGCAGCAACACGCCGTTGGCGCTGGTAGCTGGCTCCGCGTTCGATGATTTTCAAGACGTCGGCCAGCTCTTCGGAGCAACCGAGCTTAGCTGCCACTGGTTCCAGCCGGGCGACTGTCTCGGCGAGGTGTTCGGTGACCAACTGCTCATTGCCCTGGGCGTCAAGGATGATGATGGCCTCCATGCCGTACCGCGCGGCACGCCATTTGTTCTCCTGGACATGCCATGGCGGCATGGTGGGAATGCTGCCGCCTGCGTCCAGGGTTGAGGAGAACTCGTCCACCAGGCACTGGGTCAGCGCAGCAATGGCGCCTACTTCTTCAAGCGTGGCCAGGCCGTCGCAGATGCGCATTTCGATGGTGCCCAGGTTTGAAACGGGGCGGATGTCCCACCGGATTTCGGACGTGGAGTCGATGACCCCTGTGGTGAACATGTCCTGGACGTAGGACTCGTACGCCTCCCAGGTTTCGAACTGGAAGGGCAGCCCGGCGGTGGGAAGCTGCTGGAACATCAGGGCGCGTTGGGATGCATACCCTGTTTCCTCACCCGCCCAGTAGGGGCTGGAGGCGGACAGTGCCTGGAAGTGCGGGAAGTAGTTGACCAAGCCATCCAGGATGGGGAGGACTTTGTCGCGGCGGTCAATGCCCACATGGACGTGCACGCCGTATATGACCATCTGGCGGCCCCACCATTGGGTCCGCTCGATGAGTTTGGCGTAGCGCTCTTTGTCCGTGACGGGTTGGAGCAGGGGAGGGCTGAAGGGGTGGCTGCCTGCGCAGAAGACTTCGACGCCCATGGGGTCCGTAACTTCGCGGACCGCAGCGAGTGAACGGCCAAGGTCCTCTTTGGCGTCCTTGACGGTCTCGCAGATGCCGGTGACCAGTTCCACAGTATTGAGAAGCAGTTCGCGCTTGATATGGGGGTGTTCGTCGTCCTCATTGAGGTCCGGGTGGTTGGCGGCGACACCCTTCAGGACATCGTTCGCCACCGATACAAGTTCCCCGGTGCGTGCATTGACGAGCGCCAACTCCCATTCCACACCCAGTGTCGATTGCCTGGATGGCGCAAAATCAATCTGCACGTAGTCCCCTCATTGCGGTGGTATCAGCCGGACACGGTTCCCCGCTGTGGGGCCGCCAGCGGTCGGATCAAGTCTAATGCAGCGGGAACACCCGTAATATCGGCGGGCAGGCGCCCCGTCATCTTCTCTCGTTTGCTAATGAGAACAGTTCGCATTAGACTCAACCCATGCACCTCACAGTCGTCAGTTCCCTGGACAGCCAATGCCGGGAGGCCGCCACCACGAGGCTCGGCCGCACCCATGAGAACTCCGTGGTGGTCCTCCACGATCTCCTGGACGGTTCACTGGTCCTTCGTCGCGTCTACCGCGGCGGGCAGCTCTTCGAACGCGAAACCACGGTCCTGGAGCACGGTTGCCTCAGCTGCACTGTCCGGCTCGACGTTGTTCCAACGGCGGAACGGCTCGCAGCGTGCGGCTTTGACCATGTGGTGCTTGGCCTGCCGCCGGGTGTTGCCGCCGGAATGGCCGTGGCAGAGCTTCGCCGTGGCCTCAGCCGGCCGGCTGAGATCGACAACGCCGTGCTCGCCATCGACCCTGCGGATCTGGATGACCACATCTGGGATCGCCACACACTTTACGAATCCGGCTTCACCTCCATGCCCCAGGACGAGCGCACCAGTGGCGAATTCCTGATCGGTGAGTTCGGCCAGGTGGACACCGTAATGGTCCACCCGGGCCTGGGGGCAGTGCTGACCGGGGACCCCCGCGAGGGGGCGGAGCCATGGCTCCTTGGCCTGGAACTGCTGGGCCAGTTGGCACCCCATGCCCACGCCGTCGGAGCGGCTGACGAATTCCGGCCGGGATGCTTTGACGATGCCGAAGCAGCGGCACGCAACCGGCCCGGCGTCGTGCGTGTTCCCCTGAACCAGGCGCCGGGCCCCTTTCGGACCGTGCTTCACAGAACCGGCCGTCCGCTCCACCCCGGACGGTTCCGGGATGCCCTGCCGCAACTGGCGATCGGGACCCATTGGCTGCGCGGCCGTCTCTGGATCGCGTCGGCTCCCACGCGGAGGATCGCCGTCCAGGGCATAGGGCCCAGGGTATGGCTCGAAAGTACCGGGAACTGGGTGGCCGACTCCGCCGAAGCGGGCCTTGGCAAGGGGCCTGCAGGAAAGGCCGGCTCCGATGTCGATGCCTTCCTTGACTGGCATCCGCACCACGGGGACCGCGGCACTGTCCTGGCCGTTACCGGACGCTCGGAGGACATTGATCCCGCCGAAATCCGCGAACTCTTGGACGGATGCCAATTGACGGAAGCCGAAACTGGACTTCGGCGTCTGGGACGACCCCCTGGAACTCAGCGACGCCCTCTAAGCCGCAACACCCAACAGAAGGAGAAATACCATGAAGGTCAGGAATTCGCTGCGTGCCCTCAAGAAGATCCCCGGCGCGCAGATCGTGCGCCGGCGCGGGCGTACCTTCGTCATTAACAAGAACAACCCGAGGATGAAGGCGCGCCAGGGTTAGTCGCACGGCAGCGCTGGAACGGCAGTGTCAGGGGTGCGTTGTTTAATGGGGGAATGCCAATCCTGAACAAAGACATGTCCCTGTGCATTTCGCTTGCGGCCCGGCCCAGCAACATCGGGACCAGGTTCCACAATTATCTGTACGATCTGCTCGGCCTGAACTTTGTCTACAAGGCATTCGCCCCGGCGGACATCACGCTCGCAGTGGCTGGCATCCGCGGCCTCCCCATCCGGGGCGCCGCGGTGTCCATGCCCTACAAGGAAGCCGTCATCCCGTTGGTTGACGTGATGGACCCCTCAGCCAAAGCCATCGATTCGGTGAACACCATTGTCAATAACGACGGCGTCCTCACCGCCTACAACACCGACTACATCGCCATTGCACGGCTCCTGAAGGACCATCAGGTCCCCAACAGCCACACCGTTCTGCTCCGCGGTGCCGGCGGCATGGCCAAGGCAGTCGCCGCCGCCCTCCGGGACGCCGGGTTCACTGCCGTCACTATCGTGGCCCGGAATGAAGCCACCGGCAGGGCCCTCGCGGACCTTTACGGATTCAGCTGGCAGGACGACGTCAATGGCTCAACAGCGGACCTCATCATCAACGTCACCCCGCTGGGGATGGCGGGCGCGGACGAGGCGGCCCAGTCCTTCGATGACGCCACAATCGGCGCGGCACAGGTGGTCTTTGACGTCGTGGCCTTGCCGTCCGAGACCCCGTTGATCAGCGCTGCCCGGAAGGCGGGCAAGAAGGTAATCACGGGCGCGGAGGTCATTGCCATCCAAGCCGAGGAACAGTTTGTCCTCTACACGGGCGTGCGCCCCAGCGCTGAGCAGGTCCGCGAAGCCTCGGAGTTCTCCCGCCGCTGACGCCCTAGCCCGTTACCGGCTCCACCACAACAGCCACTCTTTCCTCGCCGATCCTGGTGAGGACGAGGGTGGCTGTTTTCGCGTCTTTGCCCTTGACGGGTTTGGCGGGAAGAAGTTGCTTGCGCAGTTCCTCAGGAGTCACGGCCGTGCCACGCTTCTTAATGTCCAGAACGGTGATGCCGTTGCTTTTCACCCAGGCTTTGAGGGCCTTGACGTTGTAGGGCATTACTTCCAGCACCTTGTAAGCGCGGGCAAAAGGTGTGTCGTGCAGCCCGGGAGCGCAGATGTAGGCGATGTGTTCGTCCACCAGATGCCCGCCCAATTGTTCTGCGATGTCAGCCACCAGTCCGGCGCGGATCACGGCGCCGTCGGGTTCGTAGAGGAAACCCTCCACAGGCCCGACGGCGGCTGCCGGGCCGCCGTCGAAGTCCTCGCCGCTGGTGATTTCAGCCGCGCCCTGGCTGCCGATGACCAAAGCCGCACGGCGCACTCCGGGGCGGGCCACGGCGTTGAACCACAAGGTCACCTCGGTGACGTCACCGCCTACCGAGACCCATTGGGCCTCACAGCCGGAGGGGACTGATTCGTGGGGGATGCCCGGCCCCATTTTGACGCCGATGGCACGTCCGGTTGCTGCCAGTTTCTCCACGAAGGACAGCGGAGGAGAGAAAGCTTCGGGGTCCCAGATCCGCTTGGTTCCCGACGTAGAGGTGGTGCGTCGTGCGGGGTCCAGCCATACGCCGTCGATCCCGTCCAGTTCCACGGACGTGGCATCGGAGTGCACCACAGTGGCATGCGGAAACGGCATGAGGTTGATGGTGGCGCAGGCGGCAGTGGTTTCATCCATTTCAACGGCAGTTACCGAGATGTCCATGGACGCCATGGCCATGGAGTCGGCGCCGAGGCCACAGCCGAGATCGGCCACATGGGAAATCCCGGCCTTGATGAAGCGTTCGGCATGCCGGGCAGCCACGTTCAGGCGCGTGGCCTGTTCCAACCCTGCTTGGGTGAACAGCATCTGCCGGGCAAACTCACCGAACTTTACCTCCGCACGTGTCCGCAACCTGGATTGCGTGAGGACGGCGGCCACCAGTTCAGGGGAGTGACCGGCCTTCCTGAGGTCGGCGTTGAGGCTGAAAGAGTCCGCTTCGCGGTAGGGCCCCAAGGAGGCAAGAAGTTCCCATCCTTCGGTGGTCAGCAAGGGTGCGATCTGTTCCTGCGGTGCGTGAGGCATGGGATTAAGCCTAACGGCGCGGCACTTGGGAACATGACCGGCGAAGCAGCCCGATAGGGTTGTTTGCATGGAAGACACCGCAGCCCAGCACCCCTCCACCATCACAAAGTTTGCGCGACCCGCCCTCATCGCGGGAGCCGTGATCGCCGTGGTCTGCATCGGCCTGCTGATCATTATCTTCGCCTTGGATTCCTTCAATGCCGCCACCTATTCCGTCGCCGGGAAGAGCGTCAGTGACGCCACCGATGAAGCACGTGACATCCGGGATCTCTACAGCGGCGCCCGCACCGGCGGGATCATCACCCTGGTGATTTCCGGCGTCGTTGCTGTTGCCGCCGCCGTGCTCCTGTACATGAACCGCGGGAACGCCCCACTGGACGAGGATGACGATGGCCAGGACTACGACCTGGAGGACCTGACGGGCCGCTGACGGACGTTCACCCATGACGAAATGCTGGCACTCGCCTTGACCGAGTGCTAACGCTTACATAGAGTCTTGTTAGCACTCTCCCCCGGAGGGTGCTAATCACGCCAAGCGTCTTCCGGCACCGCGACGACGGTTGTACGCTCCGGCACCCTAGTTCTTAGTCCATGAATCAGCTCATGAAAAGGAGAGTCCGAGTGTCGGTCTCGATTAAGCCTCTTGAGGATCGTATTGTTGTTCGCCCGCTCGAAGCAGAGCAGACCACGGCTTCCGGCCTGGTCATTCCGGACTCCGCACAGGAGAAGCCGCAGGAAGGCGAAGTTGTTGCAATCGGCCCCGGCCGCTTCGATGACAACGGCAACCGCGTACCGGTTGACGTAGCTGTTGGCGACGTCGTCATCTACTCCAAGTACGGTGGAACCGAAGTCAAGACCGGCGGCAACGAGTACCTCGTTCTGTCCGCCCGCGACGTCCTTGCGATCGTCGTAAAGTAACTTCCCGGAGCCCCGCACCGCCGTCGCGTTGGAATCATTCCAGCCGTCAGCGGTGCGGGTTTTCTGTCTTGAAAGGACACAACCATGGCAAAGCAGCTTGCTTTTAACGATGCTGCCCGCCGGTCTCTTGAGGCCGGTATCGACAAGCTCGCCAACACTGTCAAGGTGACGCTTGGCCCGCGCGGCCGCAACGTCGTGCTGGACAAGAAGTGGGGCGCTCCCACGATCACCAACGACGGCGTGACCATCGCCCGCGAAGTTGAGCTTGACGACCCCTACGAAAACCTTGGCGCACAGCTGGCCAAGGAAGTAGCCACCAAGACCAACGACGTCGCCGGCGACGGCACCACCACGGCTACCGTTCTGGCACAGGCCCTGGTCAAGGAAGGCCTGCGCAACGTTGCTGCCGGCGCCGCTCCGGGTGAGATCAAGCGCGGCATCGAGGTTTCCGTTGAAGCCGTTGCAGCCCGCCTCCTGGAGAACGCCCGCGAAGTAGAAGGCACCCAGGTTGCCAGCGTCGCAGCCATCTCCGCACAGAGCGACGAAGTTGGCGAACTGCTCGCTGAAGCGTTCGGCAAGGTGGGCAAGGATGGTGTCATCACCATTGAAGAATCCTCCACCACCCAGACCGAACTGGTCCTTACTGAGGGCATGCAGTTCGACAAGGGCTACCTTTCCCCGTACTTCGTCACCGACGCAGAGCGCCAGGAAGCCGTCCTCGAAGACGCCCTCATCCTGATCAACCAGGGCAAGATCTCCTCGCTGCAGGACTTCCTGCCGCTGCTGGAGAAGGCCCTGCAGGCCAACAAGCCGCTCTTCATCATTGCTGAAGACATCGAAGGCGAAGCCCTGTCCACGCTGATCGTCAACCGCATCCGCGGAACGCTCAACGTTGTAGCCGTCAAGGCTCCGGGCTTCGGCGACCGCCGCAAGGCCATGCTCCAGGACATCGCCACGCTCACGGGCGCCCAGGTTGTGTCCCCGGACCTCGGCCTGACCCTGGACACCGTTGGCCTCGAGGTACTCGGTACCGCACGCCGCATCACGGTGACCAAGGACAACACCACCATTGTTGACGGCGCCGGCTCGGCCCAGGACGTGTCGGACCGTGTTGCCCAGCTTCGTGCTGAGCTCACCCGGACGGACTCTGACTGGGACAAGGAAAAGCTGCAGGAACGCCTGGCCAAGCTGGCCGGCGGCATCGGTGTCATCAAGGTCGGCGCAGCCACTGAGGTTGAGCTGAAGGAAAAGAAGCACCGCATCGAGGACGCTGTTTCCTCCACGCGTGCAGCACTTGAAGAAGGCATCGTTTCCGGTGGCGGTTCCGCACTCATCCACGCCCTCAAGGCACTGGATGAGTCCCCGGCCGTCCAGGCGCTGGAAGGTGACGCGGCAGCTGCT
>NZ_JABMCX010000300.1 GCF_013179505.1 Paenarthrobacter sp. CM16
ACTCGCAGCTGAGGCCGGCAGCCGCGGTGCGGCCGTAGGCACCATGATGGAACTCGCGGACCTCGTAGGCGTTCCCATCTTCGGTATTGAAGACCGTGCAGAGCTGGCGATTCGTCGTCAGCGTGGGGAGGAGATGCTGGCTCTCCTACCCAGCCGTGTGCGCCGACCGAAGAGCAGGAGTGTCGATGATGATTTCTGACGAGCTCTATGTTTGGATTTGGCTGCCGGGCGGAACCGAGCCTGTGGTAGCCGGGAGGGTGGAGCAATCCGGGCCGCTCGTCACGTTCATTTACGGCCTGAATTACAGATCCCGCCCGGACGCTATCAGCCTGTTCGCCCCTGAGCTTCCCCTTCGGCCAGGAGTGCAGGAGCCTTCAGACGGACTGAGCATCGCTGGCGTTCTCAGGGATGGCAGCCCCGATAGGTGGGGTCGCGGTGTCATTGAGAGGAGCCGGAATGTTGCCCCAAACTCCCTTAGCGAGATCGACTACATGCTGAGTTCGGGTTCGAACCGCTTCGGCGCTTTGGACTTCCAGGTTGATCGGGATGAGTACGTGGCCAGGGATGACTCGGCAACCTTGGACGAGTTGCACAGTGCCGCCACCATCCTCGATGAAGGCGGCGAGCTTTCGGCAAGTCTTGACGCAGCCATGATTCATGGCACCAGCCTTGGAGGTGCGCGTCCCAAGGCGACGCTCACTGAGGATGACGGGAGCGAGTGGCTCGCAAAGTTCTCGTCGTCCGACGACCGCGTCTTTTCGGTGGTAAACGCTGAGGGGGCGATGCTTGAACTAGCCCGGCGCGCCGGTATGAACGTGGCCGATAGCAAGGTTGTGCCGTCTCTCGGACGGGAAGTCCTTCTTGTCCACCGATTCGACCGTGACGGGGCGGGCGGGAGACGCCACGCAGTGTCGGGCCTGACCATGGCCCAGACGGACGAGATGTACGCACGATACGTGTCATACCCCCAGATCCTTGATGTGCTCCGCGAGTACGCCAAGGATGCCACCAAGCCGGGACCAGAGCTGTTTCAACGCATCGCGATGAATATTGCCATTAGCAACAACGACGATCACGCGCGAAATCACGCGGCGTTCTGGGACGGGAAACATTTGGAACTGACACCGGCTTACGATCTGGCCCCAGGGCAGAGGTCCGGCGATACTTTCGAACAGGCGATGCGTTACGGACGCGGTGATCGCGGCGCGAAGGTCTCCAACTTCGCAGCTTTGGTGGGCGAGTCCGAGACATACGGGCTCAGCGCAGCACAAGGCCGGGAGATTATTGACAATCTCGTGTCGAGTATCCGTGACAATTGGGACGCTGCTGCAGATATTGCACGGCTGGGTAGGGCAGACAAACAGAGGCTCTGGGAAAAGCAGGTGCTCCCGAGAGCGGCGTTTTTCGACTATGAACCTGACCAGCTGTAGCGGTGAAGGACGCACTGCCGCCCACGTAGACTGGCATGATGCGGCTCGTAGCAAGCGATATTGACGGCACCATCCTCGGTCACGACGGCAAAATCAGTGACCGCACCATCAAGGCATTCCAGGCGTGCCGCGACGCAGGAGTGGAGCTCGTCTTCGTCACGGGCCGTCCACCGCGCTGGTTGTACCCGCTCCAGGAGCAGTTGGGTCACAGCGGGATGGTGATCTGCTCCAACGGCGCCGTGGTGTGGGATCTTGAGACGGAAAAGGCCTTGTCCTCCAGCGTTTTGGATGCTGCATCCGTTTTTGAAGCCCGCCGTATCATCAAGTCCATCAGGCCGGACGCCCTGTTCGCCGTGGAGACGCTTACGGGCTTCCAGCTTGAGCCGGGCTTCATTGAGAACGAAACCAGCGAGTTGCTCGCTGAGTTCACCCCCGCACCGCTTGCCGAGACGCTGACGGCGGATGACGCCGTCGTGAAATTCCTGGCTATAACCCGCAAAGGTACTCCGGACGAGTTCCTGGCCGAGGTCCAGCCGGCGGTCGAGCATTTGGTGAGCACCACACACTCGGCACCGCGGACGGCCATGCTGGAGATGTCCGTTCCGGGCATCAACAAGGCTGTGACGCTGGCCAAGTACGCCGAGTCCCTGGGGATCGAAGCCGGTGACGTGGTGGCGTTCGGCGACATGCCCAATGACATCGAGATGCTTCGCTGGGCCGGTCACGGTTACGCGATGGCCAGCGGGCACCCCGAGGCCATCCTCGCCGCCGGGCAGCAGGCGCCGCACTTCGACGACGACGGCGTGGCCCAGGTTCTCGAGGCAATGCTGACGGAGCAGCGGGTCTAGTCAGGCGCTGCACTGGTAATGTCCGATTCCCGCCAGCCAGATTCCGCACCGGCTGATGGAATGAACTCATGAGCTTCGAACACCACCAAACAGCCGCCCACTTCCGATCCCTTCACACGAGCCAAAAACCATTGGCGTTGAGCAACGCCTGGGACGTCGCCAGCGCTGTCATTTCTGCGGCTGCAGGGGCGCCCGCTGTTGCCACTACCAGCGCGGGAGTCGCCTGGTCGCTGGGCCTGCCCGACGGCGACCGACTGGACCGGGAGCGCGCCGTTGCCGTAGTCGCAGGCATCGTGGAAGCCGTCAACGTGCCCGTCACCGCGGACATCGAGGGTGGTTTCTCCGACACGCTCGAGGGAGTCGCTACGACAGTCGCCGGGATTGTTGAGGCCGGTGCCGTTGGAATCAACATGGAGGACGGCTCCAGGCGCCCGGAGGAATTCTGCGCCAGGATTTCGGCTGCGCGGGATGCCGCGCGGCACGCGGGCAAGGACTTGTTCATCAATGCACGCACCGACGTCTTCCTGGCCGGTGCCGGCACTGTTGAGGAGCAGATCGCGGAAGTCCTGGCCCGGGCCGAACAGTATATTGAGGCAGGTGCCGACGGCATCTTCGTCCCGGGAGCATCAGAGGCAGGGACCATCGCCGCCCTGACCGCCGGGATTTCCGTCCCCGTCAATGTCATGGTGGGGGCGGGATCGCTCAGCGTTGGTGAGCTTGGAAAGCTGGGCGTGGGCCGGGTCAGCCTGGGATCCAGCATCGCCCAAGCCGCTTACGCTGTCGCGCAACGGGCAACTGAAGAGCTGAACACGGCGGGCACGTACACCTCGGTGGGGCAAGCCTTGGATTACGGCTTCCTCAACGGCTTGATGGACTCGTCGACGAAGAACTGAGGGGCCTCGCTATTACTGCAAGGCAGGTCCTTTCACCGGCGGGGAACCCAGCAGCGCACTGAATCACGGTATCGCTGGAATTCAGTGCCGAACCGACGTTCCAAGTCCGCTTCTTCGTGCGGCCTTACAGCGTAATTCCACAGCAGCGAGCCGAGCACGGCGTAGGCGATCACCAACCACGAGCCCAACATCATGCCCACGGCTGCTCCTTGGGAAATGCCGGCCACGGCCATCGGGTTCCGGACCCACCTGTATGGCCCGGCGACCACCAGCCGGTTGGGCATGGAGGAGGGCAGCGGGGTGCCGCCTCCCGTGGAGGACATGGTCACCGCCGAAGCAATGCCCAGGAAACTGGCCAGCACCAGCAAGGCCAGCCCGGTAGGCGCCGCGGCGGAGGGGAACGGCACGGCAACCTGCCAGCGCTGCTCCAGCCACGAAAGCAATGACGGCACTACCACCAGGAAGAATCCCCAGAACAGGACCAACTGACCCATGGTTGCCGCCACATTGGCTGCAGTGCCGCGGTGGGTGGATGCCGGCCGGAACGCGAACGGTCCCTGCACGATCAGTTCCGTCGGCACCCGGCCCCGCACCAGAAAGAACAACGCGATACCTGAACAAGCGGCGGCGGCGATCATGATCAGGACGCCCCACCCCGCTTCGGTAGTGATGGTGGCGTAGGCGGCCAAGGCGATCGCAACGAGGACCGTCCAGCCGGTGGCCACGGCGGCTGCTGCCCTGACGCCGAAGGCCGCGATACCCGAGCCGATGACGAACAGTGGAACGTCAAAGGCCGCCACAAGTACGGGGTCCAGGCTGCCGAGCGTTGCCCCGCGCACCGTTGGCGACAGGAAAACGGCAATCCACCATGTCAGTCCAGCCACGGCCTGCACAGCGAAGTAGGCCCGCCCCCACAGTTGAGCCCCCTGAGCCCCCATGGTCACGGGTGCCGCACGCCCTCTCCGGCCAGCAACGCGCGGTAGCCCTCTTTGTAGGTGGGGAAGGTGGGTTGGAAGCCGGTGGCCCGCAGCCGTTCGTTGGAGCAGCGTTTGTCGCCGGGGCCGGCGTCGGACGCGCCCTCAGGTGCCGCCGTCGGGGGTTCCGGGCATTGCAGTTCAGCGGCGAGGAACCGCATGACGTCCCCCATTTCCGCTGCGAGGTCATCGACGCCAACATAGACGGAGTCCGGGGTGGCTTCCATGGTGGTGAGGTGCACGATCATGGCTGCGGCGTCGTCGCGGTGAACGCGGTTGGTGTGCCGCGGTTGGGCAGGGATAACGGCCTTGCCGCTGCGGACCTGGTCGATCAACCGGGTTCGCCCCGGCCCGTAAATTCCGCCCAGCCGCAGGGAGATGGGCTGGCTGCTGGTTCCGCGCGTGCGGCTGAACAACAGCTCTTCCGCTTCCACCAGGACCTTGCCGCTGAACCGGGTGGGCTCCGTGGGCGTCGACTCGTCCACAACGGCCCCGCCGGAATCCTTGTACACAGCCGTGGAGGAGACGAACAGGATCCGTCGCGGCGGGATGGACTGCCGTTCCAGGGCGTCCAGGACGTTCTTGACCCCGTTCAGGTACGCCGCCCGGTAAGCCTCTTCGGTGGAAGCGTCGGCGGCCACAGCCACCACAACAATGTCCACGTCCTTGGGCAGTTCCGGCACTGAGGTGGAGAGGTCCGCGAAGACCCCGCGGATCTCTTCGGGAAGCTTTCCGGGGGAGCGGCGCAGGCCCACCACGTCATGTCCCGCAGCCGCGAAGCGCAGTCCAACTTCGGTTCCAAGGTCGCCGCAGCCGGCAATCAACACAGTCATGCCCCCAGTTTGCCAGTCCCACAGTGTCACCAGGTTCCCAGCTTCCATACAACCGGCGTTCAACTTGCCGCCGTAGGCTTCCAGCCAAGAACCCGTTTGCACGGTGAAATTTGCACGATGAAATTTGCACGATGAAATTCGAACGGTTTATCTGTCTCATCGAATTTGTAGGGGAACCATGGCTAAGCGTCGGATCAACAGCATCAATAACGCACCGTTGCGGCGTATTGAACCGGATCATCACTGGCGTTCGCTTCGGCAGGGCGATCGCGTCAACGTCACGCTGATGCCCGGCTTCGAGTCCGCGGGCGTGGTGGACGCCGTCACCGGCGATGCCACTGCGGTCTGGGTGGAGCTCGACGGCGGTCGCGGCCGTACGCTTGTGCACGTCAGCGACGGCGTGACGATCGTTCCGCAATCGACGACGACGGCGGTCCCGCAGGAGAGCTAACCGCACCTTGGCGATGGGCTACGCTACGGAAGTGACGCTGCCCTATTTCCTTCGCAAGGACGGTTCAGTAGGCCCTCTGGCCTT
>NZ_JABMCX010000301.1 GCF_013179505.1 Paenarthrobacter sp. CM16
TCCGGGATATTGCCGACGACATCGCAAAGCGACAGGAAACCGGCGAGGTGCGCACCGACGTCGACTCCGTGATGTTGGCGCGGCTGACCGTGGCCGCCTTCGACGGACTCCAACTGCAGTGGCTGTATGACAAGGACGTGGACATGGCTGATGGGCTCCGGCAACTCATTGACGTTCTGCTGGCGCCGGCTCACCCGACTGAGTAACAGTAAGGCCGTTCTGAGAGCTCAGAACGGCCTTAACTGGTACTTATTTTGGGGGCGGTTGCCCGTGGTTGCCCGCGGTTGGCTTAGCGGCCGGTGCCGCCGTAAACGGTAGCCTCTGCGTCGCCGTCGAGCTCGAACGCGTTGTGGATGGCGCGCACGGCATCATCCAGGGCATCAGCGCTGGTAACAACGGAGATGCGGATTTCCGAGGTGGAGATCATGTCGATGTTGATCCCGGCGTCGGAGAGGGCCTTGAAGAACGTGGCCGAAACGCCAGGGTGCGAACGCATGCCCGCGCCGATCAGGGAGAGCTTGCCAACGTGCTCGTTGTATTCGATGCTCTCGAAGCCGATCTGGCCCTCGGCTGCGCGCAGGGCCGCAAGGGCGTCCGCACCTTCCACGATGGGAAGGGTGAAGGAAATGTCCGTGCGGCCGGTGCCGTGGGTGGAGACGTTCTGGACGATCATGTCGATGTTCGAGTGCGCGTCAGCGATCACCTGGAAGATCGCGGCAGCCTTGCCGGGGATATCCGGGACGCCTACCACTGTGACCTTGGCTTCGGACCGATCGTGTGCAACGCCGGAGATGATTGGCTGCTCCAAGGCGACTCCCTCTTGAATAGTGAACTTTTCGTCGGCTCCGGGGATGACCCAGGTGCCTTCGTTTTGGCTGAAAGACGAGCGGACGTGCAGCGGCACACCAAAACGGCGGGCGTACTCCACACAACGCAGGTGCAGGATCTTGGCACCGGATGCGGCCAGTTCCAGCATTTCCTCGCTGGAGATGCGGTCGATCTTCTGGGCGCTGGACACTACGCGGGGGTCGGCGGTGTAGATGCCGTCCACGTCCGTGTAGATCTCGCAGACGTCAGCTTCCAGGGCCGCGGCCAAGGCAACAGCCGTGGTGTCTGAACCGCCACGGCCCAAAGTGGTGATCTCGTTGGTGCTGCGGCTCATGCCCTGGAAGCCTGCCACGATCGCGATGTGGCCCTTGTCCAAGGCAGTGCGGATGCGGTGGGGATCGACGTCGATAATTCGCGCCTTGCCGTGGATGCCGTCGGTAATCATGCCGGCCTGGGATCCCGTAAAGGACTGCGCGGAAGCACCGAACTTGTTGATGGCCATGGCGAGCAGGGCCATGGAAATCCGTTCGCCGGCGGACAACAGCATGTCCATTTCGCGGGCGGGAGCCGAGTCCGTGACCTGGCTTGCGAGGTCCAGGAGTTCGTCTGTGGTGTCGCCCATTGCGGAAACAACAACCACAACCTCGTTGCCGGCCTTCTGCGCATCCACGACGCGCTGTGCGACCCGCTTGATGCCATCAGCATCGGCAACCGAGGAACCGCCGAACTTCTGAACGATCAGCTGCTTGGTAATGGCAGCCTCGTCGGAGAGCTCTTCGATCTTCACTTCGGTAGTGGGCATAGTCATGCGCGCACCCTCACTGCATCAATAGGGTTCGAACGCGGCATGCTCCAATTCAGGCACGCCTGCGTAGCTTATTTGCCCAGTTTATCGCCGTGCGCTGTCCCTGCAGGAATTGTGACCACATGGCGGCCACCTGCGATGACTACCACCCCGCAGTGCCCGGGCCGCCCTTGAAGGGGCCTACGATTCCACGGGTAATCCACCCGCCGTAGAAGCTGCCTTCCTGGAACGTCACCCGCTCCCCGTCCACCTCGCATGAGTCCATGTGTTCCGGGTACAGGGCTATCCGGCTGCTGAGGGCCTCGAACCCCCGTGTGGGGTGTGGGTAGGTCCATCCGCCACGCTCAACAGCCGTGCCGCCGGCTCTGATGGTGAAGTAACTGGCTTCTCCCTTGAACTCACAGAAAGTGGTGCCGCCGACGGGAATCAACACACCGTCCGGGAAAGCATCCAAAGGGACGTAGTAGACCGGCGGATGGCTGGTTTCCAGGACCCGCACGGCATCGGTGGTGTCCACGATCACCTGACCCCCAAGCCGCACCACAACCCGCTCTGATCGCGGCTCTACCCGTGGCGGGCGCGGGTAGTCCCACACCGATTCCTGGCCCGGGGCGGGCTTGATGGGACGGGGACGCCTGAACCCACCGTTGCTGGAGACCATGAGCCATGGTGACACCCTTGGCTGGGATTCTGCCTTGAAGCCCCGCCGTATCCGCGCCCGCCTTCCCGGCGTACCATCCATTCATGAGGAGTGCGAGCGGCGATGGCCGGCGTTCCTGAGCACCAATCCGGTTCGGATCCAGCCCGGGAACCCGAATACGAAGTGATCGGCGGCGTGATCGACGATCAACCCTCCGGCTTGGCCGCCCCGAAGCCGCCTCCGGACCCATCTGGAGGTTCCGGAGTCCTGCGGGTGGCTGCAGGCGAAGCGTGGGTAAACACCCGGAAGTCCCTTTCCTCGTGGTGGTTCTGGATGGCCTGCATGCTGGGGATCGCCTTCGCATGGGGGAGCGCTGCGGGCTTGGTTGCCTGGGCAGAATCAAACAGCTGGTTCTTAGCAGGCGCCGCAGGATCCACCCACATGATCATGGCGGCGGTTCTGGCACTTGCAGCTGCTGTCTTGGGGGCCGGCTGGGGATTCAGGCATCCGGAAGGACGCATCCCTGTGCTGGTGTTGTCCGGAGTCATCCGGGGCGCGGCTTTGGCCGTGATGGCGGGCGCTTCGTTGTTGCTGGTGGGCCTCTACGACGGTGGGCCGGCTGCGCTGGCCGGCGTCGCCGTCGTCGTGGTTGTCCTTGAGGCAGCACTCTTCGGGCTGGTCGGTGCCGGGGCGCGGCGATGCTCCACCAAGGTGGCGCCGGCTGCCGTGTTGGCCACGGTGCTGGTGGCTTTTCTCTGCGTCGGCAACGTTGTCCTCACCATCCTGATCCTCCCTGCCACTGCGGGATCAGACCGGATGTCGGTGCCTGTCAACGTTGAGCGGGATGATTCCGGAAGGACCATCTCCTACTTGTGCGTTGGCGAGCTCGGCCCGGTGAACGTTGAACACACGGACCGGATTGCCTGGCTGGCCACCTCCAACCCCGTCTTCATTCTCGGCAGCCTGGGGGTCGATGCTGCGTCTCCGAACAACGAGTTGGGATGGCTGTTTCTCGGCCTGCAAGCCGCCGTGGACGGGCCCTCCCGCGAAGTTCCATGCCTGGGCGGGATCTCCCGCGACGGGCTCGCACCTCCCGCACCCGTAGCCCTGACGGGGTTGGCCGTGCAGGGGGTTGTGGCAGCGTTGGTGCTCGCCGCGGGACACAGGCTTCAGTCCAGGAGAGTGCGTGTCAGTTCCGGCGGACCCGTTGGCGCGCGTACTCGGAAATAACCACCCCAGAGGTGAACGTCGTCGTAGAAACCTCATGGAAGGCACTGGGCTGGTAGGCGCCCGGTGCGAACATCGGGATGCCGTTGCCAAAGAGCAGCGGACTGCGTTTGAGGACCAGCCGGTCTATTTCACCGGCAAGGCGGGTTGCCAGCTGACCGCCGCCGCAGAGCCAAATCGACTGGCCGGGCTGGGACTTCAACCGCCGCACCACCTCTACCGGGTCCTCGGAAGTGACCGTCAAATTGGGGTACTCCCCGGGAATATCCGCCTCGGTGCGGGTCCGGGAGAACACAACTTGTTTCAGGTGCTGGTAGGGGCTGGTCATGCCCGCCGGTAGACCAACCGCGTAAGTATTCCAGCCCATCACGACGGTATCGAAGGTCGCGTTGCTTTGTTCTATGCCCATGGCGTTGGCGGCCACTGTGGGTATGGCCTCCGGGAATCGTTCGATTTGGGCAGCCATATGGTCGCCCTCCACCGGAAACGCATCGAATTCCCCGCCCGGTCCGGCGATGTAGCCGTCCAAGCTCACTGCAACGTAGTACACAAGTTCCCGCACGGGTCCCCAATCCTGGTTGAAGTTGTGACTGCGAGATTACAACAGGGCGTTGCGCCTGCCCTCGAAGGCCCGGCCGAGAGTGACTTCATCGGCGTACTCCAGGTCTCCGCCCACAGGCAGGCCGGAAGCCAGCCGGGTCACGGCGATGCCGATCGACTTGAGCATCCTGGCCAAGTAAGTCGCCGTGGCTTCGCCCTCAAGGTTGGGGTCCGTGGCGATGATGATTTCCTGGATGGCGCCATCGTTCAGGCGGGTCAGGAGTTCCCGGATCCTCAGCTGTTCGGGGCCAATGCCGGCAATGGGATTGATGGCACCGCCCAGCACGTGATAGCGGCCGCGGAAAGACCGGGTGCGCTCAACAGCGAGGACATCCTTGGACTCCTCCACCACGCAAATGACGGACGGATCTCGACGCGGATCCCGGCAGATATTGCAGGTCTCCTGCTCCGTCACGTTGAAGCACACACTGCAGAACTTCACCCGTTCCTTGACCGTGGTGATCGCGGTGACGAGCCGCTTCATGTCCTCCGGATCTGCCTCGAGAATGTGGAACGCCAGGCGCTGCGCCGACTTAGGGCCCACACCGGGAAGCCGGCCGAGCTCGTCAATCAGCTCCTGAACTGCACCTTCGTACACAATGTCCTCGTTTGTTTGAAATCAATGCTGGAATCAGCGGGTTTGCAGGGGAGAACCGTCCAAGGCGCGCTCTTCGATCAGCTTTCCGCCCAGAATACGCTCCACCGCAGCCCGCCCAAAGACCCGCGATTCCTCAATGGTTTCGTCCTCCGGGCTGGGAATGTCCTCCGTCACGGTTGCCGGGGCTGTCTGGGTCCGCGCCGGCGCCTGGACACGGCCGGCCTGGGCCTCGGGGCTGTTGGTCAACCGCTGATACAGGCTCTGACGGCCATTCGGACTGCCCGACGGCGCACCCTCCTCGAGCGTCGCAACCGAACCGTGCGCCTCCTCGGGTTGGGCGGCCAGGGAGGGCCAGGGTGCAGGGGCGACGCCGGGGCTCGCCCCGGAAGCGCTGCTGGTTGCCGGGGCAGGCATGGATTGCGTTCCGGGCCAGCTCGACGCCGGTGCGACGTCCCAGCTGGAGCTCGGGTTCTGCTCCGCGTTGGTTGGATGGCCGTAAGTTCCGGTGGCCGGCTCCGTGGTCCGCTCAGGCTCCGGGGCCTGGGCCGCTGCCGGCTCGTAATCCGGGGTATGCGTTGCGGGCGGGATTTCCGGGGTGGATTGGGCAGGGCCCTTGCCCACATTCGACTCCGAGGTCACAACCCAGGTACCCGGCGCTTGCTCGACTGCCCGCGACCAAGGGTCATCGGACGCATTGCCGCTCGAGGCGCGCGACGATGTGGCTGCGGCCGGGGTTTTGTCCGGCCCGGAAGCTGGCGGTGTGGACGGCGAAGCTGTGGCCGGGGGGACTGCGG
>NZ_JABMCX010000302.1 GCF_013179505.1 Paenarthrobacter sp. CM16
TGACGCTTTCGAAGGGCACTTCCTCGGTGGCTTCGGCGGTCTTGCTGGTGTCGACGCGGGAGACCTTGATCACCATGTCCTGAACGATGGGCGCGTTGCCGGGCTGGGAGATGCGGTCGTTGGCGCCGACAGTGATGCCGGTGTCCTTGAGCACGGTGGCGACGTCGGCCGCCGTCGTGGTGGTGCTGGTGTCCTTGCCGTCAGCAACGACGCTGATGGTCTTGGGAGTGGAGATGGAGACGAAGGAGCCGGTGACTTCCAGCGATGCTTCCTTCGGCTGGGAGATCTCGGAGGAGCTGGCCACGCCAAGTTCGCTGACCAGCGCGGCAACGTCCGGGGCGTTCGTATTCACGGTCTTGCGTGCGCCGTCGAGTTCAATGGACACGGCTTTGGCGAGGTTGATGTTCACCACGGAGCCGTTCTCAACACGGGCGTCGAGGGCCGGAGAAACCCGGTCCGCGTCCTTCAGTTCAACCTTGGCTGCCTTGACCACCTGGTCAACCGTGCCGCCAAAGGTCTGGATGGAACTTACCTTGCCGTCCACGTTGAGGGTGACGGTCTTGTTGTTGCCCACGAAGGCGACAACTCCGACCACCAGCGCTGCAACAACCAGCAACTGGGCACCGACTTTAAGGAAGCTGAACTTGCCATCCGTTGTGAAGAACTTGATCACGATTGCCCATAACTCTCAGACCATCCGGGCACGGGGAAAAGCACAGAAATAATGCCAGCGGCAAAACGGAGGGGCCAGGCGCAAAACCTGGTCCCGCTCTTGCTGCCGGCATCTGCGCCGCCAAATACATTCAACTGATGAAGGCCGGAATTAACCGGCCCAGCTGTCCGAAGGCCTTCCCCGACCCCGGCTACTTGTTTAACACAGTAACCGATCCGTTATAAACCAGCCAAGACTTCTGCATACCGGGTATCCATCCCCCGCAGCTCCAGAGACCCTGGAAGGAACCTCCTAGGCCCACGAACCGTAGGCATGGAGCGTGTTTTCCGCCAAACGCGAACAGAGCTCGGCGAGGTCATCTCCTGTCACTTCCGCCATGGACCGGACTGTGTAGGGGACCATGTAGCTGGCATTCGGCCGCCCACGGTGCGGGTGCGGGGTCAGGAACGGCGAATCGGTCTCCACCAGGATCCGGTCCGGCTCCGCGATGGCCAGTGCAGACCGAAGGTTCCCGGCGTTCTTGAACGTCATGGTGCCCGCAAAAGACATGTACCACCCGTTCCGGTTGCAGATCCGGGCCAATTCTTCGTCCCCGGAGAAACAGTGGAACACCACCCGTTCCGGGGCACCTTCTTCCATCAGTACCTGCACCACGTCGTCGTGGGCGTCGCGGTCATGAATCTGCAAGGTCAGGCCCAGCCTCTTGGCGATGTCGATGTGGCGCCGGAATGAATACCGCTGGGCAACCAGACCGTCCCCGTGCGTCCGAAAAAAATCCAGTCCTGTTTCGCCAATTGCGCGGATGCGGGGGTGCGCCGCCAGCTCTTCGATCTCGGCTAGCGCGGATTCGAGTTCACCGCGCCCTGCGTACACCGGGGCATCGTTGGGGTGGATCGCTACAGCCCCGAGCAAGCGCGGATCTGCATCCACGGCCTGCACGGTGAAGCGGGACGATTCCAGATCGCAGCCCACCTGGACAGCTCCCTGCACCCCAACAGCTTCGGCCGAATCCATGGCGTCCTTGACGGAAACCTCTATCAGTCCGTGCCTGAAATCCAAGTGTGTGTGGTTGTCCATGACGGGGACGGGAAGGGCTTCGGGTGCGGGCGGGTACTCCTTGCGGGAATCTGTTTCCCCCGATGGTGCGCGGTACGGAGCAGGAGCGAGCGAATTACACATGCTCCTACCTTAATCGGACCGCGGTCCCCCTGAGTTGCGGCCAGGCCCACGGAGATAAATTCCACTTGGCACATAAATTCCTGAGCACTATGTCAGAGGCGGCCATTGTCTGGGTAGTCTGGAACGGACAGGCGGTCAAGAAAGCAACACATCATCAAGATTGCTGATGCAGTGGCCACGGCTGAAGGGCAATCCATGGAGTCCAACCGACAAGTATCCGTTGAACCTACCCCGTTCCAGGGCGAGGCTTACAGTACGCTGCCACGGGATGGTGCGGCACTCAATGGACACAGGCCGCCGGTCATGGATGCGGAGCGGTTCCACGATGCCAGCGAACGCATCCTGGGGTCCATCAGCAAGGTCATTGATGGCAAAGCCGATGCCGCGAAGCTCGCTTTGACAGTTTTGCTGGCCCAAGGACACCTGCTGTTGGAAGACGTTCCGGGCGTGGGCAAGACCTTGCTGGCAAAGACGCTGGCGCGGACGGTGGACTGTACGGTCTCCCGCATCCAGTTCACTCCCGACCTCCTGCCCTCAGACGTCACCGGCGTCTCCATCTACAACCAGTCCTCCCGGCAGTTTGAGTTCCGGCCGGGCGCTGTGTTTGCGAACATCGTGATCGGTGACGAAATCAACCGTGCGTCGGCCAAGACCCAGTCCGCGCTTCTGGAGTGCATGGAAGAGCACCAGGTCACCGTGGACGGGCATTCTTATCAGTTGGGGCTGCCCTTCATGGTGGTCGCAACGCAGAACCCCATCGAGATGGAGGGCACCTACCCGTTGCCCGAAGCCCAGCGCGACCGTTTCATGGCCAGGATTTCCATGGGCTACCCGGACAAGGAAGCCGAGATCGAAATGCTGGAGA
The DNA here is from genome assembly GCF_013179505.1 of Paenarthrobacter sp. CM16. GTDB lineage: Bacteria > Actinomycetota > Actinomycetes > Actinomycetales > Micrococcaceae > Arthrobacter. Next base: position 2,718 of record NZ_JABMCX010000302.1, read on the forward strand.
CGCACCAGGCCGCGTCTCCCCTGGTCAAGGTAACTCCAGTGGTTACTGCCGCCGATGTGGCGGCCATGATTGCCTCCGTGCAACAGGTATATGTGTCCACTGCCATCAAGGAATACACAGTGGCTATCGGGCGGGCCACCCGCGACAGCGCACGCCTTCGCCTCGGTGCGAGCCCGCGGTCCCTGTTGCAGCTGTTGCGTGCAGCCAAAGCAACTGCGGCATTGGACGGCAGGGACTTCGTTCTTCCCGATGACGTGGTGGATGTGGCCGAATCGGTCCTTGCCCACAGGATCATCCTTGACCGCAAGGCGGCGAGCTCGGGTGATACGCCGCAGAGCATTCTTCGGGGCATCCTGGCCGCTTTGCCGGTTGCCCAGGAACCGCCCGGCGCGTGGCGCAGGGACAGGCACACCGCCTAGGAGGCAGAAATGGCGCTCGTGGATCGGCTCCCCAAGCATTTGTTTACCAACCGCGGCTGGGGTTTGCTGGCGGCCGGAGCCGTCTCGCTCGGGTGCGCCTATGTCATGGGCCGGCGGGATCTGCTGACCTTGGCGGTGTTGTTGCTCCTCCTGCCGCTGGTGGCCCTTGCTGGAGTCCGGGTGCTGAAACCGAAGTTCCAGGTGTATCGGGAGTTCAATCCCTCCACAGTGGAAACTGCCAGCACCACCACTGTCCGTTTGGCTGTTGCCAGGTCCTCGTATTCCACCGGGCACGTCATCATGGAGGAGCAGTTGCCGCCCCGCTTCGGCGAGCCCCCTGCGTTCCGTTTTCCTGCCCGGTCCGCGTCCGGAGGCACCAGCCGTTACGAATACCATCTCCGCTCCGGCAAGCGCGGCCAGTTCCGCATCGGTCCGGTGACCGCAGAGTTCAGTGACCCCTTCGGCCTCTCGCTGCGGCGGCATGCAATCGACGACGGCGATATCCTCACCGTTACGCCGGCCGCCGTCGAACTTCCCGTCACCGGACTTGCAGGGGCGCGCGGCAACGACGGGGTGACCGCCACGCGCATCAGGGCGAACCCCAGCGACGATGACATCATGACCCGCGAGTACCGGCACGGCGATCCCATGCGCCGCGTGCATTGGGCCGCCACGGCACGCCACGGTCAGCTGATGGTCCGTCAGGAGGAATCGGTGACCACACCGGAAGCCACCCTCATCCTGGACCAGCGCTTTACCGCTTTTTCCGCGGGGACAGGTTCAATGTTCGGAAGCCATGACGAGGACTCGGATTTGGTCACCAGTCCCGGCTTTGAGTGGGCGGTGACGGCAGCAATGTCCATTGCGGCCCATTTGACGGAATGGAATTACTCCTTGCGGGTGCTGGATGTTTTCGGGAGTCCGGCATTCATCCGCTCGCGTTCCGCGCCCGAGCCGGACACCGAAGAATTTTCGGGCATTGGAGGCTTGCAGGCGATCGCCGAAGGGCTGGCGGCCATGGAACTCAGTGGACCCCGGCACGTCCGGGCAGAGCACCACAGAGCTGAACAACACAGAGCTGACAATCACAGGGCTGAACAGCACACGGCTGAGCAGCACAGCGCAGACAAACACAGGGCAGAGAGACGCAGCGCAGAGCCGGCACCGGGCATGGCCTCCGCGGATGCCCCCGATGCTGCTTTCGATGACCGGCTGATGGACAAGCTGGCAGCCCACCGTCTTCGTGGCCCGCTCCTTGCTCTGCTGGGCACGTTGACTCCTGCTGAGGCCAGGTCCCTGGCACCGGCGGCGGCCTACGGGGCCAACGCGTTCGCCCTGATGGTTACAGATACTGCCCGGAACAATGACGAGGTCCTGGAAATCCTGCGCCTGGCCGGATGGCGTGTGGCCGAGGTGACGTCCAGGACCCAACTCCCGGCGGCCTGGTCCTCCTTCGACGAAGGTGGAATCGTGGCCGCTGCAGGGGCGGCCATGGATGTTCGCCGTGGAGCGGCGGTGCCCCGATGACCACTACGTCCCACCGCGGATCCCCCGCTCCGGTCCAACCCGGCGGAACCTCCGGCACCAAGGTGTCCGGATCCCCGCGTCCGCAAACGCCGGGGCCGGGACCGTACCCCTGGCTCATGGCCGGGTCGATTGTGGTTGCCGTCCTGGGCGCTGCTTTGTCCTTGAACGGCGTACTCAGGGGCTGGGCTTGGTTCATGCCCCTGATGACCACTGTCCTGGTCGTGGCCCTGACGTTGGCTCTCCTCCGGGCTCTCCGGGCCCAGCCGCTGCTGGCCACGCTGGGTTCCTTTGCCTCACTCGCAGCGATTCTCAGCTTCACGTTCTTCCGGCAGGAAAGCCTGGCGGGCTTCATCCCCACTGCAGGGACGTTCTCCGGCGTCGGGCGCTTGATTAAGCGCGCTGCCGAGACGGTGGTTTCCGAGAGCGCCCCCGTTGCACCCAATGCCGGGATCGTGTTCGTCATGTGCGCCTGCCTGGGTCTCCTGGTGATCCTGATCGACGCCTTGGCAGTACCACTTTCGATGCCCGCAGCCAGCGGCATCGGGCTCCTCGCGGTCATGGTGGTTCCGGCCACCATCAAACCCCAAAGCGTCGGTGCAGCCGGCTTCATCGGAGCCGTTGTTGGCTACCTCCTCATTCTCGGGTGCAGCCACTGGTTCGCCCCTGATGCCAGGCTCCAGTCCGGTTCCGGGCGGGGCTCGGGCCAGTTCAGGCGTTCGCTGGTGACCGGCGGATTGGCGTTGGCCTTGACCATGGTGGTCCCCCTGGCCATCCCGGGGTTCGAGACCGGCACCTTCCCGCAGGGCTCCCGGCTG
>NZ_JABMCX010000303.1 GCF_013179505.1 Paenarthrobacter sp. CM16
TGCCATCCTGGCAGGCCTTGAGCCGAAGCGTCCCCACTTGGTCCGTGTACCCCGCTGCCACGGTCAGGGAAACTCCGGCTATCTGCCCAATGGCCGGGCAGGCCACTGCTTGGGGATAGCAGCCCGGAAGCAATGCTGCCGTTCCGGCAAGGGTCAACGCCACTGCGATTCTGCCCATGCTTCAGGGTAGGCCAGGGTTAATCGGCTTGGCCCGGTGCATGTGAAAGAAACACCTGCATTGTTACTGCCCGCTTGGTGGCGTTGCCGAACCGATACCGCCCCCCGCTGAACGCTAGGCCGGAAGCCGCAACCCGCCGTCGTGCATTTCTGCCAGGCCGTCAACCAACAGCCCATCCAGGGCGCGCTCGAGTTGCTCCGGCGCCGAGTTGAGCCGGTGCAGCGCGGCAAGCGGGATCCCGATACCGGAGGGTGCGAACCCCAGATCCGCCGGCGCTTGCTCGAACATTTCCCGGGGGACAGGGGCGGCAGCTTCGCGGAGGACGGCCATCACGGCGCCGCGGACCTGGCGGTCGGTGCCGTGCCAGGACTGGCCCTTGGGCGTGTACGACGGCGGTGGCTCACCCGCGGCAAGCCAGGCGCAGCTTGAGCGGACGGGACAGTCGGCGCACTTGGGGCTGCGGGCCGTGCACACCATGGCTCCCAACTCCATTACGGACGCGTTCCAACGGACGGACAGCTCCTGCCCGGCGGGGAGGAGTGACTCGGCCAGGCGCATTTCCGCCGCGGTCAACGCGGGAGCCGGGAGTGCGTTCCCCAGGATGAGCCGTGCATGGACCCGCCTGATGTTGGTGTCCACCACAGTTTCCCGCTGCCCAAAAGCGAAGGCGGCGACGGCGGCAGCTGTATAACTGCCGACGCCCGGCAAACCCAAAAGTCCCGCATGGTTGTCAGGGACGTTGCCGCCATGTTCTTCGCGGATGGCTACTGCTGCAGCGTGGAGCCGCAAGGCGCGGCGGGGATATCCAAGGCGACCCCAATGACGTACGGCTTCACCCGAAGGCTCCGCGGCGAGGTGGCCCGGCGTGGGCCAGCGCTCCATCCAGTCCCGCCATACCGGGAGCACCCGCACCACGGGAGTCTGCTGGAGCATGACTTCGCTGACCAGGATTCCCCACGCGCTACAGTCCGGCTCACGCCACGGCAGGTCCCTGGCGGTATCGGCGAACCACTGATCCAGGGCGCTGTGGAGCGCGGTGAGTTGGTGGGCATCGGGAAGTGTCATACTGCCCTCAACTGTAATGGAACCGCGGACCATGGCCGACGTCACACAGCCCCGGATTAGGGGCCTGCGGCGTGTAGGTTAGGTGCGCTGCGGGCCACGAGCCTAGCCTAGGACCATGGCCACCAAGGGTAAGCAGCAGTCCACCGCGCGCTCCTCAGCGCCGGGGAAGAGTGCTGCCCCCGCAAAAAAGCGCCGCCCGAGCCCTGCGGTGTATCGTCGCCGTCGCCAAGTGGTTTTCGGTGGGCTGCTGCTGGTGATCGCCTTGATCGTGGTCGCCGTCGTGTCCATTGGCGGTGCCATGGGTGGGCAGTCCGAACCGCAGGCGGTCAACACAGCCGGGCCGTCACAAGCGCCGACGCAGGGTAGTGTTCCGTCCGGGACCGCATCGCCGTCTGCATCGCCCACGCCCGTGTGCGACTTCAACCTCATGACGGTCGCCGCCAAGACCGATAAACCCGCCTACGGCCCTGAGGAAAAACCGCTGCTCACCATGACCATCACCAACGGTGGCACCGCCCCGTGCGAGGTCAATGTGGGGACATCCCAAATGGAGTACCTGGTGATGAGCGGCGCGGACCGTATTTTTTCGTCCAAGGACTGCCAAGCCGGTAGCGAGGACCTCATCAAGACCATCCAGCCCGGCAAGAGCGAGACCGCGAACTTCCCATGGCAGCGCAACCGCACACTGGAAGGCTGCGGGGCGATCAACGCCAAGCCAGGTGGCGGCGGCGCCTATTACACGTTTGAGGCCCGGCTGGGAAACAAGGCCAGCCCCAAGGCAGTCTTCCAGCTGAACTAGGTTCCGACTGGCCAGCGTCCGACGACGGCAGCCGGCTTAGAGGAAGCGGTCCAGCAAGCTGGCCTCGGCCATGCGGCTCAGGCCTTCGCGCACTGTGCGGGCACGCTGATCGCCAATGCCGTCCACTGTCATGAGGTCATCGATGGTGGCGGCCATCAGGTTCTGGAGCCCGCCGAAGTAGTCAACCAAGCGATCAGCCACAGCCTTGGGCACGGACTTCAAGCCCGAAAGCAGGCGGTAACCGCGCGGCTGGACAACGGCGTCCAACTGCTCCACGCCGCCGGCGAAACCGATGATGTGGGCGATGCGGCTAAGGTCGATCAGTTCGGTGGGGCCAAGGTTGAGGAGAGCCTGGACGGCTTCCTCAATTTCTTCGGGCGTGGCGTTGGGATCCGAATAATCCCGGATGATGACTTCGCTGCCCGGTCCGCGTCCCACCGTAAGTTCTTCAACCTGGAGTGACAGCAGGCGGCCGTCCTCACCGAGTTCCAGGACGTACTGTGCGATTTCCTCGGAGATGCGGCGGACCATTTCCTGCCGCTGCAAGGTGACGGCAACGTCCCTGACAGTGACCAGGGCCTCGATCTCCAGCGCAGAAAGGGAACTGGTGACCTGGTCCAGCCTGGCGCTGTACCGTTCCAGCGTTGCCAAGGCTTGGTTGGCGCGGGCCAGGACCTTCTCTGAGCCCTCCAGCACGTGGCGCAAACCGTTCACGTACAGCGCGATGATCTGCATGGACTGGCTGACGGAGATTACGGGAACGCCGGTCTGGATGGCCACGCGTTCAGCCGTGCGGTGCCGGGTGCCTGATTCCTGGGTTTCGATGCTTGAATCCGGGACCAGTTGGACAGCAGCGCGGACAATGTTGCTGGCGTCCTTGTCACAGATGATGGCACCATCCATCTTGGCCAGCTCGCGCAGGCGGGTGGGGGAGAAATCGATGCCTATATCGAACCCGCCGGAACAGATGGAATCGATGGTGCGGTCATAGCCCAGGACGATCAGGGCACCGGTCCGTCCCCGGAGGATGCGTTCCAGGCCATCACGCAGCGGAGTTCCGGGTGCGACTCTGGCCAAGGTCGCCTTGAGCGACTCTTCCGGGCTCCGGGCCATAGGGTTTCCCTTCGAAGGTGCAAGCCTCGGCTCACAGACATGCTGAATCCGGCGTCAGCGGAGCTCGCAAAAAATGCCCGAATGACGACAAGCACAATGATAGGGCTTCCGCGGACCGTTAACCGCACCAGCAAGCCCCAAAGTGGGTCATTTCGTGATGTTCGGCGGTGCCCGGAAAACGGTGGGGCGGCCAATTGGCGGATACCCTATTTCCGCCAATCGGCCGCCTGCCGTCTAATTCCGGCCGCGTCCGAGTCCAGTCAGAAGAGCCCCGCCGGCCTCGCGCCACAAGCCATGGCTTCCCGATCCGGCTGTGTTCTGTTCCAGATATTTAATCCAATCGCGGTACTCCGTAATATCCCGTCCTTCGGCCGCGGCCACGGCGTCACAGGCAAAACCCACGGCTTTGCTGCCATCATCCAGCGTGATGGATCCCAGCAGCATGGGTTCGGGCAGTTCAGCCAGGAAGGATCCCAGCGCTGCCTCGGAGAGCAGCCACCTCTCGGCCACGAGCCCGGCCCCGCGCGCTGATCGCACCACCCCCGGCTTGGGTGGCGTTGTCTCCAAGGCCACCATCCGGTACTGGGCCGCGGTGGTCACATGCCCGTCCCAGAACGCTCCCCGGTCTTCGAGTTGGGACGCCAGCGGCTGCCCTTTGCGATGCGCCCCCACCACTACAAGAGGTACGACGGCGGCTCCCGCAGCAACCGGCCAGGGAACCTCGGGCGCTAGGGACTTAGCCGCCGCGGCTCCCGCAGCTCTCGCGGCTCCCGCGGCTCCCGCAGCTCTCGCGGCGAACAGCTCGGGCAGCTCCGGGGTGAGCTCGATCCGCCGGGCAATGTCCGCGGCCACTCCGTCCTCGAACGTCCGGGCAACCACGGTGAGGCCGAACTGCGACTTACTGCGTGTTTCAATGCCGCTTGCGTCAACGCCTCCTGTTTCAACGCCGCCGCCCTCGGTGACGGTGCCCGCCGGTACCGCAACAGCGCTGAAGTCGAAGAGGTTGCAGAAATTGGTATAGGTGCCCATCCGGGAGTTGACCCCCATAGGATCGGCCGCCACCTCGGCAATCGTTGGGTGGAAAGGCGCTGTGGGAACAACCAAGGCGTCGAAGCCGTCCAGACGCTCCATGGCTTGGTACTTGAGTCGCTCCAAGGCCGCAGTGTCCGCAACGTATTGATGCGCGGGGACCTTGCCGGCGGCGCGGATGATGCCGGCGACTGTGGGGTCCAGCGTCGCGGCAACCCCGCCAATCGTCACCGAGTCAATAAAGCTGCCGACGGCGGCATAGCGTTCGGCCACCAATCCGCCGTCGTACAGCAGCCGGGCTGCCTGCAGGAAAACATCCAGCTCGATTGCTTCGGCCACCACCCCTGTTGCACGGAGCCGCTCAATCTGCGCCTGGAACGCCGCCGCCCACGCTTCGGGGAGGGCCGGTAGTGCGGCGGGATACGCCACCCGCGGAGTGGACGGCGCGGCGACCCTGACGTCCGTGGGCCAGGCGCGGCCCTCCCCAGCCATGATGCCCATGGCCAGTTCGGCAGTGGCGAGGTCCCGGGCAAAAATCGTGGCGGTATCCCAGGATCGGCATGCCGGGACCACGCCTTCGGTGGATACGACGCCCAGTGTCGGCTTGATGCCCACGATTCCCTGCAAAGCGGCTGGAACCCGGCCCGAACCTGCGGTGTCCGTGCCGATGGCAATGTCCACCAGACCCAAGGCCACCGCCACCGCGGAGCCTGAACTTGAGCCCCCCGAAATCCGGTCGGGTCGCCGTGAATCGCGGACGGCTCCGTACGGGCTCCGGGTTCCCACGAGTCCCGTGGCGAACTGGTCCAGGTTGGTAGCCCCAAGCACCAGCGCACCCGCTGCGCGAAGCCTGGCCACCGGCACCGCATCCCGGGTTGCTGTCCCGCCAAAGCCGGGGCACGCCGCCGTCGTGGTCATGCCGGCCACATCCACGTTGTTCTTCACGGCTAGCAACAGGCCGGCCAACGGCATATCCTCCCCGGCGGCCGTCGCGGCATCCAGCCGTGATGCTTCCGCGAGCAGCTCATCCCGCCCGCGCAGGTGGATCCAGATTTCAGGACGGTCGACGGCGTCAATCGCCTCGAGCGCGGCCAGGACGCGTTGCACTGTGCTTCCGTGACGCCCGGTCATGAGGAGCTCCCTTCCAGGACGAGGGCTGGTTCCCGGACCTCTGCAGGCTCCAGGACCACCAAGGCTTCGCCGGCCACTACCTGCGCGCCGGCCGAGGGCAGGACGCGATGCACGACGCCGTCCACGGGAGCCTGGATGACCGTCTC